>JBEKDV010000204.1:0-13597 GCA_050014175.1 Candidatus Solibacter sp.
CTTGCTCACCGTAATCCGGTGCAGCTTGTGCAGGTACTCGCTTGCTAACGTTGGCCCAAACCCCCGGTACACCCGGTCGGAAAGGATGGTGAGGGCTCGCTGTTCCAACTCGCTCGACAGCTTCCGATTGCTTTCTCGCCCGCGCAGCTCATGGATTACCGCCTGGTCTCCTTTCCGCCGCAGCTTCCGCAGGAGTCGCCGCACCTGCCGCTCGGTGATGCCGATCTCCTCGGCAGCCTGCTTCTGCGTGATCAGTTTCTTCTTGGCCTTCTTCAAGGCCACCAGCCGGTCTCGCTCGGCCTGGGTCATCAGTAGTTGTCCTTCGTCCACCTTCCAGGCTGGACCCTGTCAATAGGACATTTCTACTTTGCCCAAATAGGACATTACTACTTTGCTGCGACACCGGAGGTCGATATCCCGGCCGCGCTGCGCGCGCTTGTTCTATCCTGGGGATGATGTCGACTCGGGCGATCCATTCTCTCCACCTCTTCGCCGCCCTCGCCATCGCCTTCACCGCGGCCGCCCAGGTGAATCCGGAAGCGGTCCTGCGACGGGCCGTTGCCGCGCACCAGGCCGGCGACGTCCCAACTGCCATCGCCCAATACCGGGAGTTCCTGCGACTCCGCCCTGACGCTGCCGACGTGCGCTCCAATTTAGGAGCGGTTCTGGCCGCCACCGGACGCTTCGAGGATGCCATTGCCGAATACCGCATCGCTCTAAAGAAACTCCCCGCCGACCCGCACATCCACCTGAACCTGGGCCTCGCGCTCTATAAGGCCGGCCGCATCGCCGAAGCCGTCGATGAGTTCGCCGCGATCCACTCCGCGCAACCGGCCGACCGCCAGGTCCTGCTTCTGCTCGCCGATGGCTGGCTGCGCCAGGGCCTGTACGCCAACGTCATCGACCTGCTCGCTCCCCTCGACCGGCGCGACCCCAACGATCTCGCGGTCGCCTATCTCCTCGGCACCGCGCTGATGCACAACAAGCAGGCCGATCGGGGCGGGCTCATCCTCGACCGCATCCTGAAAAGCGGCGATTCCGCCCCGGCCCGCTTCCTGATGGGAACCGCGAAGATGAACGCCATGGACTTCAACGCCGCCATCGTGGACCTCGAGAAAGCCGCCGTGCTCGATCCCAACCTCCCGGACGTGCACGCGGTGCTCGGCCAGGCCCACAAGGAAACCGGCGATATGGCGGCCGCCCGGGCCGATTTCGAGCGCGAACTCCAACTCAACCCCAACGATTTCGATTCCAACCTGAACCTTGCCGTCCTGCTCAAGCAGGACCGCGATTTCGATGGCGCCCGCGCGCGCCTCGAGAGGGCCTTGCGCGTCCGGCCGGGCGATCCCGGCGCCCTCTACCAGATCGCCACCATCGACCTTGCCACCGGCAGGATCAATGTTGCGCGCGCAGGTCTCGAATCGCTCGTCAAGGCGTCGCCGGGCTTCATCGAAGCCCACGTCACGCTCGCCACCGTCTACTACCGGCTCCGCCGTAAAGAGGACGGCGACCGCGAAAAGGCGATCGTGCAGAAGTTGAGCGCCGAAAAAGCGGAAAAAGAAACCGCAAAATAGCCCCGGAACCGCGCCCGGCGAATCTACTTCCCGCCGCCTTCTTCCTTCTCTTCGATAGTGACCACGCGATCTGCCGCCACGTTGCGCAGCCTCTGCCGGATGCCGCTCGGCCAGCGGATTTCGATTTCGCTCGCGATCTTCGCCGCCCCCATTCCAAAGTGCACGCGCGGATCGCTGGAGCAGCCATAGCCCACCGCGGTGGTCGCCTGGTTCCACTGTTTGCGGCCATCCTCGCCGGTGATCCGGACCTGCGCGCCCAATCCCATGCGGTTGCTCTTCGTGCCCGCCAGTTTCAGCTCGATCCAGTGGTTGGAGTTGCGCGTGATGTTGTGGAAGTAACGCGCGCGGCCGTTCAACACCGTCACCACGGCGTCGACGCGTCCATCGTTGTCGATATCGCCGAAGGCCGCTCCGCGATGCGCGGCCTCCCGCTGAAACCCGGCGCCGGCCCGGGCGCTGACGTCCTCGAACTTTCCGTTGCCCAGGTTGCGGAACACGGTGTTCGGCTCCTCGTAGCGCCGGTTGGCAAGCTTGGCCACGTTGTCGAGCACGTTCCCGCGCGCCACGAACAGGTCCTTCCATCCGTCGTTGTCGAAGTCGAAGATGCCGTTCGACCAGCCCGACATCCCGCGCGTCTTCAGCAGCATCGCCTGGCCCGTGATCTCCAGGAAATCGCCGCCGCGGTTGCGGTACAGCGGGAAGCTCTCGTTCTCGATCGCTGTGTGCCATATGTCGGGCAGGCCGTCGTTGTCTACATCCCGGAAGTCGGCGCCCATCCCCGAAATCGCGCTGGCGGACTCCGGGTACGCCACCCCTTTCTCCAGTCCCACCTCTTCGAACTTTTTGCCGCCCAGGTTGTGGAAGAGGAAATTCGGAAGCGTGTCGTTGGCCACGAAGATGTCCATGAAGCCGTCGCCGTCGTAATCGGCCATCACCGCGCCCATTCCCTTACCCGGGTATTTGTCGATCCCGGTCTCCGCGGAGACGTCGGTGAATGTGCCATCGCCGTTGTTGCGGTAGAGCGTGTCGGGCAGCGGCGCGTAGTTTTTGGGATGGCAGTAACTGCGAAGCTCGGGCTTCGGACCGCAGAAGGGGTCGGCGTTCACCTCCCATTTGCAGTAATTGGAGACGAACAGGTCGGGCAACCCGTCATTGTTGTAGTCCACCCAGAGCGCCGAAACCGACCACATTTTCCTGCCGTCGCGCATGCCGCCGCCCACCCCGGCTTTTTCCGTGACGTCCGTGAAGGTGCCGTCGTGGTTGTTGCGGAACAACTGGTTCCTGGTGACGTTGGCCACGTAGAGGTCGGGCCAGCCGTCGTTGTCGTAGTCGCCCACCGCCACTCCCATGCCGAATCCTTCGCCCGCAACTCCGGCCTTTTCCGTCACGTCCGTAAAAGTGCCGTCGCGGTTGTTGTGGTAGAGCCGGTTCCAGTATTGCGGCCCCTCCTTCTTCAGCGAAGGGATGGCGGCCCCGTTGACGAAGTAGACGTCCAGGAAACCGTCGCCGTCGTAGTCGAACAGCGCTACGCCGGCCACCATGGTCTCCGGCTGGTTCTTGTGCTCGGTGGGAGAACTATTGGATACGAACGCGAGCCCCGATCGCACCCCGATCTCCTCGAAGGCGATGGGGCCCGTCAGCGGCGCGGCCGCCGCGGCCGCGGTCAGCATAAGCAGGGTGCGAGCTTTCATCGCTATATCGTCGCGCAAGGCCCGAGCGCGCCGCTCTCATTCTAGCAAGGTAGGTCCGGCCGTTCGTGCTACGGTAGGAATCGATGCCGCCTGCCGCGCGCGCGTACCTGCCGGCCGTCCTCGCCCTGGCCGTTCTGTGGGGCCTTGCGCTTTCCCCGGCGCCGTCCGCCGCGCCCCCGAAGCGCCCCGGATTCGTCGATGTCCGCGCCAAATCGCGCTTCGCTTACGTCTCCAACAACAGCTTCGAAGGCCGCAAGTACTTCCCGCAACCGATGTGCGGCGGAGTGGCCGTGTTCGATTTCGACAACGATGGCCGCCTGGACATCTTCTTTACCAATGGCGCGAGACTACCCGAGTTGAAGAAGACCGACCGCTCCTTCTACAACTGCCTGCTGCGGCAGAAGAGCGACGGCACATTCGAGGACGTGACCGCCCGCGCCGGTCTCCCCGGCGAGGACCTGGACTTCAATTTCGGCGTCGCTGTCGGCGATTACGACAATGACGGCTACGAGGACCTGTTCCTGTGCGGCGCGCAGCGGAACGTTCTCTATCACAACAACGGCGACGGCACCTTCACCGACGTCACCGCCCAATCCGGCATCGGCGGCAAGCCGCCCAACACCCTCAGCGTCGCCGGCGCGTGGTTCGACTACGATAACGACGGCCTGCTCGATCTCATCGTCTCCAATTACACCGTCTGGACCCCTGCCACCGACCGCCATTGCACCATGGACAGCCGCGAATACTACTGCGATCCGCGCGTCTATCCCAGCGTCCCCCACCGGCTTTATCACAACCTCGGCCACGGCAAATTCGAAGATGTGACGGTCCGCTCCGGCTTCGCTTCCGCGCCCGGCAAGGGCATGGGCATTGCCATCGCCGATTTCAACGGCGACGGCTGGCCGGATGTCTTCATCGCCAACGATACCGAGCCCAACTCCCTGTTCATCAACAACAGGAACGGAACCTTCGAGGAAAAAGGCCTGGAGATGGGGATCGCCTACGACGAGAACGCCCATTCCGGCTCCTCCATGGGCGCCGATGCCAACGACTTCGATAACGATGGAAATGTCGATATCTTTTACAACAACCTCATGGGCCAGATTTGGGCTCTCCTGCGCAATCGCGGCAATGGCTTCGAGGCCTTCTCCTATCCTTCCCAGATCCTGCGGTTGAGCATGCCCTACTCGGGTTGGAGCAACGGCTTCATCGATTACAACAACGACGGCTGGAAGGACATTTATTCCGCCAACGGCGACGTGGATCAGGTGAACGAGAAGTCCGCCCAGCACGACACCATGTTCGAAAACCTGGGCGGCAAGACCTTCGCCGACGTCTCCGGGCAAATGGGCGCCGATTTTCTGCGCAAAGGTTTCCAGCGCGGCTCGGCCTTCGGGGACCTGAACAACGACGGCGCGCTCGACATCGTGGTCACCTCGCTCAACCTGCCCCCCCGAATCCTCATGAATACCGCCGACAGCGGCAACCACTGGTTCATCGCCGCCCTGGTGGGACACAAGAGCGCGCGCGACGCCATCGGCGCCAGGCTTCGCCTCACCACCGCGTCCGGCCGGGTTCTGCACAATCACGTTGCCATCAGCGTGGGATTCATGTCTTCTAGCGACAAGCGCGTGCATTTCGGACTGGGCGAGGAGACGCGGATCCGCTCGCTCGAAATTCGCTGGCCGAGCGGGATCACCCAGGTGCTCCGCGACCTCAAGGCGGACCAGATTCTCAAAATCGACGAACCGGCGCCGCGCTAGGGCCGCCCTAAGCCAGGTCGGCAAGGTTAGCGGCGCATAAGTATGAGTCCATTTCTATGACGTTAATTCCTATATGTATAGCGTTAAGCCGTCGAATGCGGGGAGCCGTCCAAGTCGAGAATCCCCCGTTTCGAGATGCGGCATCCGTGGCCTTCCCGCCCCTTCCCGCCTTGCCGCGAGGATTTATTCGAGGGGTGCGATTCATTACAGATTGTCCCCTGAGTGTCCACCCGTTTTCGTTCAGCAATGAAAACAAAGCTTTATTCCCTTGAAATCGGCGCGGCTCAGGCAGATAATCTGAGAGTCTGGGGTGTAGTTGATTTATACTATGTCGGTCTCGCGTCAGTGTGCAGCGGAACCATCGCTCCAGACAATGGGGGTTGGCAAATGAAAGCGACCGGGATCTGCAGGTTTGCGTTACTAATCTGGATTGGCATCTTCAGCTGTGCGAGTCTTTCCGCCCAGTCCATTTACTCCACTCTCACTGGAACGGTATCCGATCCGGCGCAGGCCGTCGTGCCTGGCGCCACCGTCAAACTGCGCAATGAACAGTCCGGTTCGCTGCGCGACACGGTGACCAATGGAGAGGGCTACTTCACCTTCGCTTCTCTTTCGGTAGGCGATTTCACTTACGAACTGAGCGTGGAAGCCAAGGGCTTCGTAATGTACAAAGCAGGCGGCATAGCTCTGTCAAGCGCCGAAAAACGCAATATTAACGTCACTCTGAAAGTGGGCGCCACTTCCGAAACCGTCGAAGTCGCCGGGACCGCGAATTCCGTCACACCTGTCGATTCGGGCGAGAAGTCGGCGACACTGTCGTCCAGGGAACTTACTAATTTCGTAGTCGAGGTCGGCAGCAACGCGGCCGGCTTTATCGGCATCATGCCGGGGTTCGCCATCCAGAACGGGACCTCGAATAAACTGAATTACAACGGTGGCACCATCGGTATCAACGCCAACGGCGATGCGGGCAGCCAGAGCCCGCTGAACAACGCCTATTCGTACAACGGGCTTCCGTCGAATTCGCTCGACATCACCGCCGACGGCGCCCATGCATCCGACCCCGGCTGCAACTGCGACACTCCCATCAACCCCAACCAGGACATGATTTCCGAGTTGAAGGTGCAGACTTCGAACTACAGCGCGGAGAACCAGAAGGGTCCGGCGGTGGTGAGTTCCGTCACCAAGTCGGGCGGCCAGAGCTTCCACGGGTCGGCGTTCTTCTACGCCCGCAACTTCTCCCTCAACGCCAATGACGCGCTCAACAACGCGTCCGGCGCGCCCCGTCCGGAAAACAAGTACTACTATCCCGGCGGCACGGTCGGCGGTCCCGTGCTGATTCCCGGCACGCGCCTCAACAAGAGCCGGCAGAAGCTGTTCTTCTTCACCGGCTACGAGTATTTCTACCAGGTGCTCGATACCGGCCTGCTGCGCGCTTCCGTTCCGACTTCGGGGATGCTGACCGGCAACTTCTCCCCCGCCGAGGTCGGCAAGCAGGGTGCGATCGTCGGCAACACCGGCGCGCCGCCCAGCCAGTTGAACGCCGCGTCGCTCGCCAAGTGGCCGGGCGGAATCATTCCGCAGTCGTTGCTCGACCCCAACATGATCGCGCTCATGAAGCTGTATCCCGCGCCGAACCAGGATCCCAACTCGACCGGCGGCTATAACTACGTTCAGGCGGAAACCTTCAACCAGAACAACACCCAGTGGGCTACCCGCGTGGACTACAACATCAGCGACAACACCAAGCTGTTCGTCCGCTACAACTATCAGCGCGAAACCCAGTTGTTCCCGGTTGGCTTGTGGTGGCGCAACGGAGGCCAGGTTCCGTATCCCACGCCCATCGAGGGAAAGAACAAGTCCGACTCCGTCACCGCGTCTTTCACGCATGTCTTCAGCCCCACCATGACGAACGAGTTCGTCTTCGCCTACAGCTACATCGGCTTCCCCAACGTCTTCTCGGATCCGACCAAGGTCGATCGCGCCAAGGTCGGGTACAACTACAAGGGCATTTTCAAGAACGGCGTGACTCAAATCCCGTCCTTCGGGCAATTCGGAGGCGAGGCTGCGCTCGTCTTCAACCCCGGCGGCTTCGAGGCCGGCGGCCCGTCCGCCGGACTTTACGCCGACAAGTACATGCCCAGCCTCAGCGACACCGTCACCAAGGTTGCCGGCACGCACACCCTGAAGGCCGGCATGAACTGGGAGTGGATCCGCAACGCCCAGCCCGCCAATAACAACACCAACGGCGAGATACAGGTCAGTGCCAGCAACCCCAACAGCCTGGGCAACCCGTACGCCGACCTTGCCATGGGCGTCATCAGCGGTGGATACAACGAATCGTCCCTCAACCGCATCAATGACATTGCCTATAACTCGATCGAGGGCTTTGTCCAGGATTCCTGGAAGGTCAATAAGAAGCTGACTCTCGAGTTCGGCATTCGCCTCAGCCACCTCCAGCCCTGGTATGACCGTCTCGGCTTCGGCTACTCGATCTTCGACTATTCCCAGTACAAATCCACCTGCCTTCCGACGGACTATTGCGGCTTCGAGTGGCACTCCAGGGACAGTTCCGTTCCGCTGGGAGGCTTCCCCACGCGGGCCCTGTTCTACCAGCCGCGTTTCGGCCTGGCTTATGACCTGTCCGGCAAGGGCACTACCGTGATCCGCGGCGGATGGGGCCGGTTCTACTTCCACGCCGGGCAGTTTACCAGCGGCCTGGATGTCTCCGCGGGCGTCAAGACCATCAATCCTCCCAACGTGGCCGGAACGCCGCTATTGGCCAGCCAGCTCGACACCGGCAATTATGCCCTGAGCGCGCTTTCTCCGGCCGCCGTCGACTCAAAGGACGACAAACAGCCGTATACGGATAGCTACAGTTTCACCATTGCCCAGCGCACTCCGTGGTCCGGCCTCCTGGAACTGTCGTACGTCGGTAACTCGACGTCCGATATTCCCAACGGCGGCAACGGTGGTACCATCGGCGCCAATAGCATGAATATCAACCTGGTGCCCGTGGGAGCGCTGCTTTCGAGCAAGAACGGCGGCGGCGATCCCAACTCGCTCAACCCGGATAACTTCCGGCCGCTCAAGGGATTCTCCGACCTCAACCTGACCACGGCCAACCTGTACTCGAACTACAATTCGATGCAGGTGACGTGGAATCGGTCCAGCGGCCGCTACACCGTCAACATGAACTATACCTACGGCAAAGGGCTGGGCATCCTGAACTCCAACGACCAGTTCACCATCGCTCAGAACTACGGCGTGCTGGCGGCCAACCGCACGCATGTCTTCAACCTCGCTTATTCGATCGAAGGCGGCAACCTCGTCAGGGACAAAATCGCCGGCGGCTTTGTGAACGGCTGGCAGGTTTCCGGATTGTTCCAGCTTCAGAGCGGCTCCGTCCTGAACAGTGGTGGCAATTTCGGCATGAACCTGAACGGCCTGGCGATGCCCGGAACGACGTTCAACATCAGCAACGCTTCGATTCTGGGCACCGCGGACATTCAGCTTCAACCGGTTGTGACCTGCAATCCCACCTCGAACCTTGCGCCCCACCAGTACGTCAACGGCAACTGTTTCGCGCCGCCCACCTCGGTCGGGAACAACGGCCCGACGGTCCTTCCGGCGATCTACGGACCAGGTTTCTTCAATACCAACCTGGCTCTGTTCAAGAACTTCAAGATCCGCGAAAGGGACAACCTGCAGTTCCGGGCGGAGGGGTATAACTTTATCAATCATCCGTTGTGGTCGTTCAATGGTAATAACCTGACTTTGGGATACGACGGCACGAGCGGCAAAATGAATACGCCTAACTTCGGCTTTGTCACGCAGAAGCAGGGTAACCGCACCGTGCAGTTGACTCTGAAGTTCATGTTCTGACCCTTTTTCTCTCCCGCAGACGCCCATTTTGCAAAATAGGGAAGGGGCTTGGGACAGCTGCTACGTTTCTGCGGGTTTCTGCGTCGTTTTTCAGAAAACGTGAAAAAATGAGCTGTGAATTCGGCTCGTACCGGCGCCCCTGTCCAGGTCATCGATGATCGCGCCGCCTATCGCCTGGCGGCCACGCAGCAGGAGGTGCGGCTTTATGAATCCGGCTTCCGCTTGTGGAACGGCAACATCGATCTGATGGCCATGTCGGAGCGGATGCCGCCAGAACATTTCCGGCGCTACATCACTTTGACGCGGGCCGTGCGGGCGATGAGTCTACGACCCTCAACACCGATGGGCAAGGCCATGTTCACCATCATTGCCGCTGCCAATGGAGATGCTGTGGCCGTGGAGGCAGGTGAGGTTCTCAATGAGGATGTCGTGGCCCCCGTTCTTGAGCGCCACGTTGTCGTCGCCGATGTCGAGCTCGCACTTGCGGATGACGATGCGCTGGCCGCCGGGGTCGATAAGAGGAGCTCCTTGGAGCTGGAAGAAGCGTGGTAGCCGTAGGCGTCCAGAGTGATCGGCAGTCCGGTAGCTCGCTCGCGATCGAGTCGCTCCAGACGCTCAGCCGCTGAACCCCATTGCTTGGCTGCCGCGATCTTGAAGTGGGAAACGTGAAGCGGGAGGCTAGCCATGCGTGCAATTTGGATGGCTTCTTCCAGAGCCTGCTCCCCATCGATTCCCTCGTCTCGCAAGTGCGTGACATACATCCCACCATAGCGACCGGCGACTTGGGCAAGCCTCACTACTTCATCGCGCTTGGCGAAGCATCCCGGCGAATATGCGAGACCTGAAGAGAGTCCAAGTGCTCCTGCAGCCATGTTTCGCTCGTCGATAGCTGAGATCAAGTGCCCTCACTGGCACATGCCGGCCACGCGCAGGAATCGCCGAGTCCACGGATCCGGCCTTCTGGTCCCGCGCCTCCACCGGTTCGTGCACCAGCGGTTGTGAAGCGTACCCGCAATCCCTTCGGCGCTCTCGAGAACTTGGTTCTCCCGCAATTTCCGTGCAGGTCAAGGGGCGCCTTGTGACGCGACGGTGACGGCGGCGGCGACATAAGGCAGAACACGACAACGCAGAAGGTTGAATTTGGCGCGACCGTACATTTGTCGCTTGACCAGCTTTAGCCGATGAATTTGGCCTTCGACCTGGCCGTTGCTCCAAGGCAGGGTAACAGCGGCGTTGACCGCCTTTTCGTCGCGACGCAGTCCCTCACAGAAATGCTCGATTTCCGGCAGAGCGGTTCTTCTTGCTTGATCGAGCCAGGTCTGTAGGCTGTCACTCTGCTTGTCGCGGAATACTTGGGCGAAGCCTTGTGTCAGAGCGTAGAGGATGGGGATTTCCGGGCAGCACTCGTTCAGCTTGGCGAGCAGTTGCTTCTGGTCGGGTTTCAGCTTTTCTGGCCGCCGGGCCAAAAGCATCGCGGCCTGTTAGCCTTGGCCTTGGATCTCGTGCCAGAGTTTGGTTGCGTTGTGGCAGCCCTCTCCCCATCGGCGAAGGAGAAACTCCTGGAACTTATTGACGCCTGGCGGTCTTCGGTGCGGCGTCGCCCGTTCCGGGTACCGGCCGGCGCGCACGAAACGCCGGATCGTTTTTCGCTGGATATGCAGTGTGAGACTGATGGCTTGCTGACTCATGCCTTTGCGGTGCAGTCCTACTACTTCGTTGTACCGGTCAACCCGGCGCTGACGACGATACTCGCGATCTTTCTCGAGCCTGCTCTTGGCCTTCGGAGTACTGTCAGCCGGCGGGGGTGCCGGTTCCGCCGTCACGGGCACAATCGCTTTCGCTAGGGCGGTGCGCTTCTGCTCCAGGACCCGCTCGACGGCGGAGGTCTGATTACAGAGCAAATGGAAGCGATCGGCCACTTGAATCGCTTGCGGGGCTCCACGGGCGGCGCCGTCGGCGTAGATCCCGCCCCGATCACGGCTGATGACTTCCGCTCCGGGGTGCGATTTCAGCCAGGTAGCCAAGCTATCGGCGGAGCGATCCGGCAACAGGTCAATGGGGGTGTGCGATTCAAGATCGACCAGGATGGTCCCATAGCGTTGCCCTTTGCGCCAGGCCCAATCGTCGACACCTACGGCCCTTGCGCCACGGACCTCTACGGAGGGTCCTACCTTCAGTCTCCGCAGAACGGTATCCGGGCTGGTTGCCATCCCCAGCCTATTCGATAGACGAGAACCTGCCTCACCGCCCAGCACGTAGCCGATCAGACGGACCGCCTCGGACAATCGACTGGTCTGTCGACCGTACTTCACAGAAACCGCCGCCAGCGTTTCTGCGAAGGTAACGCGGGGGCAGTTGTGGGCTCGGCACCAAAATCGGCGAACCTCCAGACGAAGTTCGACGGTTGATCCCTGCCACGGCAGGTCACG
Organism: Candidatus Solibacter sp.; assembly: GCA_050014175.1. GTDB lineage: Bacteria > Acidobacteriota > Terriglobia > Bryobacterales > Bryobacteraceae > Solibacter. The sequence goes on from JBEKDV010000204.1 coordinate 11,343, forward strand.
CAAGGCCCGTGAATACCGGCTGTGGAGAGAATGGGAAGCATGGTGGCATGCCGGACAGTAGGCGACGGAACCGATAGCGGCAGCCGCGATCTGAACCCGACCGCTGGCCTGATGCTCAACCGAGTTCAGCTTGAGACAGGAGGGGTCGGGAAGGAGGGCCTGAACATGGCTCGGGGGAGAAGCCATTTGCCATTAACCATAGAACATTTCTGGCATTTCATGTTCTAGGGCCATTTGAAACGATCAAAGGCGCACGGAAATTGCGGGAGAACCCAATTGTAACGGTCTTGGCCCTCCTGGTGCTCTTTGTGAATCGTGTCTGGCGCGCGCCTACTGGTTTGGAGTGGTTTTGGTCACCGCTGCTTTCCGCGCCCCGGCCGATGACCATTTTCATTGGCCCCGTCGGGTCCGAATCGACGGAGAGCCGTTCGGCCTCTCGGGACGACGCTTCGGTAACAGCCGGTGACTTCATGAAGAACAACGTGGTAAGCTTCGCCTCCGCTGCTATGGCCGCAAGGCTCTCCGGATTTCTCCAGGCGCATGGTAGGTCAAATCAAGTCCTTTCCAGCGCCACCAGCAAGTTCGACGATCTCCAGCGCGGGCCTACGGTTCTTCTGGGAGGTCTGAACAATGCATGGACACTCCGCCTGACGGATGCGCTCCGCTTTAGTTTTGACCGGTCCCACAGCACATGCGGATTCGTGATCGCCAGCGGCAGGAACAAAGCTGGTCCTTCGATTTGACCGCAGCCTACCGGAAAGTTACGCGCGATTATGCCCTGATTACCAGAGTGATGCACCCCGCCACCGAGCAGATGACCCTGATCGTCGCGGGCTTGGGGCAGTGGGGCACCGTTGGAGCAGTGGATTTCATAACGGACCCAGTCCGACTTCAGAAGCTCAGAGAATCTGATCCGAATCGCGCGCGGGATGTGAACCTGCAGGTGGTCGTCGCGGTGGATGTCGTGGATGGCGCGATTGGCCCTCCCAAAGTCATGGCAACTTACTTCTGGTAGGAGCTGCTCTGGAATCTGCGTCCAGTTCTTCTGACTTGTAGGCACAATCGCGCTGCAACTTTACAGGACCGCCCGCTCTGCGCACGCAAGGCTTGCTCCCGATGCACCATCGCAGCCACAATTACAAACGTCACGGCACGACATCTCTGTTTGCCGCCTTGGACGTGAATATCGGTTCGTGATCGGGTACAGGCAACGGCAAAGGCCATCGGCCTTCCCATGCTCAACTCCGGCTTCGGGTTCCAGCGGATCTGGCTGGGACGGCTGCCAACCACGCGGCCAAAGGTCATTTGGGAGATGACCCGTCTGGTCGCGCGTGCCGGTTATGGTGCTGGTGCGTCGGTGCGCCAAGCGGAGAACGCAATTCAACAACCTGGGTATTGCCGCCCCACCCTCAGTTCTGCAGCATGCGGCGGATCGTGGCCTCTCGCTCGCGGAAGCCCTCGCCTTCGAACAGCGCGGCCACCTGATCGAGCAGGTCGGGAATGGGAAGGCTCTGCGGGCACTTCTCCTCGCAATCCATGCATCGCGAACAGAGCGAGGCATAGGCGGGCTGCCCGGTGAAGATGCCGGCGGCCCGAACGATATAGGAGAAGCTCGCCTGCTGCGGCTTGCCGAAGGTGTGCCAGACGTTGAAGGCGTCGAAGGAAGACGGGATGTCCACCCCCGAAGGGCACGGCAGGCAGTAGCTGCAGCCGGTGCACTCCACCTTCATGATCTCCCGGTACTTGGCACCGGCGCGGGCCACGAGTTCGGTCTCCGCGGCAGTGAGCGATCCGGCGCGCGCGCCGGCGGCAGTGGAGAGGTTCTCCTCGATCTGCGTTTCGTCGTTCATGCCCGAAAGCACCACGGTGACTTCCGGATGGTCCCAGACCCAGCGCAGAGCCCATTCGGCGGGGGTGCGGGGGTGCTCGGCTTCGTACCACAGCGCTGCCACCGCCGGGGCACGCGGCTCGCCGCCCAGCATCCCGCCGCGCAGAGGCTCCATGACGATCACGGCAAGCCGCTTCGACGCCGCATAGCGCAGACCTGCGGTACCCGCCTGCCGCTTCGTATCCAGGTAGTTGTACTGGATCTGGCAGAATTCCCACGGGTAACCGTCCACGATGCGCGGGAACTCGTGCGGGGCGCCGTGGAAAGAGAATCCGGCGTTCCCAATACGCCCGTCGGCGCGGGCGCGGTCGAGGAACTCGCCGGCGCCGAGCGCGGCCACGCGCTCCCATGCCGGGCCGTTGAGCGA
>JBEKDV010000205.1:0-13452 GCA_050014175.1 Candidatus Solibacter sp.
GACCGCAGTCTGTGAACGGCTCCAGCAGGAAGGGTTCGAAATCACGTATCTCCCCGTGGACGAGCACGGCTTGGTCAGCGTATCCGATGTCGAGAAGGTTGTTCGGCCGGAGACGATCCTGATCACGCTGATGCATGCGAACAACGAGGTGGGAACCATCCAGCCAGTCGAGGAGTTGGCCCGACGGGCGAACTCGCGGGGCATCGTTTTTCACACCGATGCGGCCCAGTCCGCCGGCAAGATTCCGACGGACGTCACTGTGCTCGGGGTGGACCTGCTCTCGATCGCCGGCCACAAACTGTACGCGCCCAAGGGGGTAGGAGCACTGTATATCCGCGAGGGGTTGACCTTGGAGCGATTGATGGACGGCGCCGGTCAAGAGGGCGACAGAAGGCCGGGAACGGAAAACGTCCTCGAAATCGTCGGCTTGGGAAAGGCTTGTGAGATCGCGCTCAGGGACCTCAAGGCGAACCGCGACCATATCGAACGGATGCGGAACAGACTGGAAGCTGGGCTCCGAGAACAAGTGCCTCGTCTCAGGGTGAACGGCCACCCCGACAAACGACTTCCGAATACCCTCAGCGTCAGCGTGCACGGCGTAGATGCGAACGCTCTGCTCGCTGCTATCGAGGGGAAGGTCGCCGCGTCGGCGGGAGCCGCTTGTCATTCGGGCCAGATCCGTGTCTCCTATGTGCTCCAGGCCATGCACGTTCCTGAGGAGTGGGCACGGGGAACTCTCCGGTTTTCCACGGGACGAATGACCAGCGAGACGGATATCGACACCGCCGTGGCCGTGGTCGCGGACGCTGTCGAGCGGTTTCGGGCTGAATGCCTGTGAGTTCCAGAGGAGGAAAGATGCAATCGAAGACGATCGTAGTGCTGGGCGGAGGCATAGGCGGCATGGCGGCCGCCAACGAGATTCGCCGGCAATTGCCAGCCGCCCACCGGGTGGTGCTGGTGGAAAAGAATGCGCTGCACGCTTTTGCTCCCTCGTTTTTGTGGCTCATGACCGGCGATCGCAAGCCGGATCAGATTCGCAGGCCGTTGGTCGGACTGCTGCGCCACGGCGTCGAAGTCCTCCAGGCGGAGGTGACCGGCATCGACCCCGCACTTCAAAAGGTGCGGACTAGCGCGAATGAGATCGCATACGACTACTTGGTTGTGGCGCTGGGTGCCGATCTGGCTCCCGATGCCCTCCCAGGGCTGGCCGCCGCTTCGCACACTTTCTTCACTTTTGATGGCGCTGCCCGCCTTCGGGACGCCCTCAAAGCTTTCTCCGGCGGGCGTATTGCCGTCGTGGTTTGCGCGATGCCGTACAAGTGTCCCGGAGCTCCTCACGAGGGAGCCATGCTGATCGCGGATTACTTTCGCCGCCGGGGCCTGTCCAGCAAAGTAAAAATCCATCTGTTCACACCTGAGTCACAGCCCATGCCGGTGGCCGGACCGCAGCTCGGGGAGGCCGTCCTCGGCATGCTCCAGGCCAAGGGGATTGAGTTTCACCCACTTCATAAACTGAGCGCGGTTGATCCGGGTGGGCGCGAACTGACCTTCGACAACGAGCAGCAGTTCGGCTACGACCTGCTCATAGCGGTGCCCCCGCACCGGGCGCCGAAGGCTGTCGTTGAGGCCGGGCTGACCAACCAGGCTGGCTGGATTCCTGTCGACCCAAACACGCTGGCCACGAAGCACAGCGGTGTTTACGCCATTGGCGATATCACGGCGATTCCGATTCCGGGACGATGGAAGCCAGACGTGCCCCTGATGTTGCCAAAGGCAGGCGTGTTCGCGCACGCGCAGGCGGAAGTCGTCGCTCAGCGAATCGTGGCGGAGGTTAACGGCCGTCCCTGCCAGGCGATGTTCTGTGGAGACGGGTACTGCATGCTGGAGGCCGGTGAGGACCTGGCTGGCTTCGCCTTTGGTAATTTCTTCGCCGAGCCAGCACCGACTGTGCAACTGCGCCAGATCGGAAAGGCGTGGCACCTCGGCAAGGTGCTTTTTGAGAAATGGTGGCTGGCGCCCGTCGGCCTCAGGCGATCCCTAATCGGCTGGGTCGTGAAGGCCGGTGGGAGATTCTACGGCATACCAATCAATCTGTGAGTCTTTATTATTCCCTCAAAAGGAACAGCAATGAACTATCTCATCATTCTGAATGATCCTCCTTACGGAACCGAACGCAGCTACAACGGCCTTCGCCTGGCGAGCGCTCTGGCCAAAGACGAAAAGACAAGCGTGTCGGTGTTCTTGATAGGGGATGCGGCGGCGTGCGCAGTCGTGGGTCAGACAACGCCCAACGGCTACTACAACATCGAACGGATGCTGAAGATCCTCTCATCAAAGGGGGGCAAGATCGGCGTCTGTGGCTCCTGTATGGATGCTCGCGGCCTCAAGCCGGAGGCGCTTGCGCAGGGCGCCCATCGAAGTTCGATGGAGGAGCTGACTTGCTGGACAGAGGAGGCGGACAAGGTGATTGTGTTCTGACCGTAAATGTCGGGTGCCAGGAATCAATGGTTGAGCCGGCGGACTACGTCCGCTGGCGCGACTCACGATTGGGCTCGCTGACAGAGTTCATTGAGCAGCGAGCCATCCTGGGGCTTTGCGGCAACTTGTCTGGTCGGCGGGTTCTGGATCTCGGTTGCGGCGACGGCACCTATGCTCTTCGCGCGTCCGAAGAAGGAGCGGTCGCCGTGGGCCTAGACATTTCGCCAGCGATGCTGAGTGCCGCCCGTACCCGCGCAGCCGCTCAAACGACCCAAGTCAGATGGTGCCAGGCGTCCATTGCCGCACTTCCGTTCGCGGCAAACGCTTTCGACGTAGTGATTGCAGTGACAGTACTTTGTTTCAGCGCCGATCCCAATGCCGCGATCAGGGAGGCGGCGCGAGTTCTCCGCCCAGGCGGATCGCTCGTGATCGGAGAACTTGGGAAGTGCAGCCTTTGGGCACTCTCCCGCAGAATTCGAGGTTGGCTCGGATCGAGAACGTGGAGCCATTCGCGATTCTGGCGCGTGCAGGAACTCCGGCGCGTAATTGAGGCGGCCGGACTCCGGTTCGACGACGCTCAGGGCCACGTGTATTACCCTCCGGTCGCAGTCCTCGCCGAGGTTCTCAGCCCGTTAGATCCCGCTCTGTCGCGCCTTGGCCCGTGTGGTGCCGCATTCATCGCTGTCAAGGCCACCAAAGCATGAGGGACTTAAATCAAAATCCTCTCCACTTCATCGAGGCTGACCTGGTCGTTGCGGCGGTCGTAGAGGCCCGGGGTCCGGGCGCTCTCGTGGTTGGCCATGCGCCTGGTGGATTCCCTTGCAGAGCCGGAACCTGATACCAAGCTGAGCCTGGCCGTGGATCGCGTTAAAGGTGTCTAGGCGGACACAAGCAGTGCGCGGTCAACGCAGCTTGTGTTCTGCGATCTGCCGACGCCAGACCCGGCGCGTTTCAACGTCTATGACGAATTGCGCGCCAGGCTGATCGAAGGAGGCGTGCCGCAGGCGGAGATCACCTTCATTCACGACGCCGACACCGATGCGGAAAAGAAGCTGCTGTTCGATTCGGTCAACGCGGGCAGGGTGCGTATCCTGATCGGCTCGACGGAAAAGATGGGGTCGGGGATCTGACAGCGCGGTTGAGCATGCGGGTTTTCATAGCATGGGTGATACGGAAAGTCACGAATTTGCAAGAAGGCTTGCGTCTGACCCGCCTTCGCCGAGGCTACGGCGAGGCAGGTGTGGGCGCGGATTCGCAAGAAACGGGCGGAGGCGCGTTAGTCACGGATTCGCAAAGAGACGGGCGACGCCGGGTCGGTCGCGGATTTGCAAGGTGGGGGGAGGAAAAGATGAGGTGCGGCAGGGGTTTGGCGGATTGTGGCTTGCGGCTTGGGCTTGGGGGGTAGGTCCCGGCGCACAAGGGGGCGGCGGGCAGGGCCGTCTCGTTTCACGGTGATGAGATAAGCACAAAATCGAGGATTGTGCAGGCTAGCGGTCCTGGGCGTTCAATGTGCCGCAGTCGTGACACAGCCGATAGCTGTTCGTGCCCGAACGGCGCTCGTTGGCGGGGATATCACGGCCCGGAGGACAAGCGCTGTTGTCATGGTGCACGCGATTGGCCGGCGGCTTTTTCTCCTCATTGACGGAGTAGAACACTGGTGTCTTAGGCATGATACGCTGTGCTCCCTTTCGGATCTGATGGCGGACGATAGCAGGTCATGACGGGCGGCGCAAGCTGATTTCCTCAGTCTGATTCGCTCCTCTGCTCTGACTCTGCTCCGGTGCACCGGAGCGGGGGTTCCGTTCATCAGAGGTCTCATATAGGGGTCACCTCACGATTTGCACAATATAGGGCGCTAAGCAGCTTTTCCAGAAAGTTTCTTATATAGAGCAGAGCGTCCGATGCCGGGTTCGCGCCCGAGCGGGGAGGTCCGCAGGCGGCGCGCGCCGAAAGGCGCGAGGAATGGCAGTGGCGTGACCGGCCTGGTCAGAGCGGCGAGCACGATGCCGACGCGGATGATGACAGGGTGGCGGTGCGGAGGAGGCCGGTGTCAGGGCCGAAGTTTTGATTGGGGCGGCTGTGGCGCGGCGGACCATGCCCTTGATACAGGCTCCGGCCTCTTAACATGCGGCCCGAACAGAACGCGCATGTATATTTTTCTCCGTAGTCACTCCAGGCTATGAAACAGCCCTGTTTCCTTCTTCTGGCAGTCCCGCGCAGGGCCTTTTCAGAATGTACGCTGCCCGAAGCCATCCGGCCGGTCAACTCCCGGCCCGCACCAGGTGACCGGGTAGTCCGTTGACAGTTCCGTCTGTGCCTCGGGCGGACGCTTCTTCATGAAAGGCCCCGGTGAGCGGGGTCTCGAACAGAAGGAGGAAACCATGAAACTGATGTCAAACCACGAACTGAGCAAGAAAAGCGATAGCGAGCTTGCGGCCCTGTTCTGCCAAGTCTCGAAAGGGCTGGTCTGCACCAGGAGAGGATCACCGGAGCGCAGAAACGCTCTCGCCTCACTGGAAAATATCAGCCGGGCACGGGCGGCGCGCATGACACCATGCCAGGCTTGAAGAGCCGGGGGCCTGAGCGCCCCCGGTTCCAACTGAAGCAGCGTTCGCTGGGAGATCAGCACCTGCGGATATAGACAGGTTTCAGAAGCTCGTCGTACATCGCCTGCGCCTCTTCGTCCGTGCCCTTCTTGATTGAGCGAATCAAGCATTTACTTCGCCGCATCCTTGGCCATTTGCTCGTGAGCGGCAGCCAATTCACGGGCGGCCTTTGCGGCTTCGCGCGTTGATTTAGCGAAGTACGCGCAGTGTTCCGCCGTGCGGCCGCTCATCGGAAGCTTCGACGCCATCGGGTTCGGATTCTTGCGGTATTCCTGGGCGAGTTCGTCGTGCTCCTTCGCCTCGGCTTCCAGTTGGTCCGCTTCCTGGTTGAAGTACCGCGCGAGTTTCATATGATCCTCGGGAGTCTTGGCGGTCGCGACCAGGGTCTTGACCTCTTTCTTGGTGAGCCGGACTTTGGAATCGGCGGCGTTCATGTGGGGCGTCACGCCGAGAAAGAGAGTGAAGAGTGCTGCGACGGCGACTGCCGCCCAGGTGGATTTCCATGGTGTGGTGTTCGTCATTGTCGTTCTCCTTGTTGGGCGCGTCGGATTCCGTCAGACAAGGGCGGCCGGAGTGGATGCTGTCGTGGATGCCACTGCATTTCGACGTTTGCTCACCTTCAATAAAAGCAAGTAGAACTCCAAGCGCCTAAGTTGCTCATTCGATGTCAGATATCGAATTCCGGTGGCAGAAGACGAGTCTCGTTTGGCTGGTGTGGTCCAGCGTGTGCCGCAAATGCGTCAGCGACAGCGGAGGCGATCAGTAATGCCAGGCAAAAATCGTTTGGCACTGGAAGTGCCAAAGAGAGGGTTTCTGGTGAATTTGCGCGGACAGTGACGCTGGCGTCCATTGCGCGGCTCGGTCGCACAGACAGCGGCTATTCTGCCGGATCGAACCCGACAGGCTGAAGGCTGTAATGGTCCCCAGGCATGCTTCGCGCTATGATCCGAAGAGACGAGCTTTGGAGCAGAAGCAGATAAGTGAAAGATCAACAAGCACTTACGCGCATTGCCGTACTGGCGGCCGGAATCGCCGTGGCCACCGCTCTCCATTATCTTACGTCCCCATCGCTGATCCTCTGGCACAACCTGTTCCAGCGACTGTATTACCTCCCGATCATCTATGCTGCTATCTATTTCGGTTGGCGCGGCGGACTGATGGCTTCGACCTGCTCGGCCCTCTGCTACATTCCTCACATTCTGATGGCCTGGTATCACATACCCGACTATGCCATGAATCAGTACGCTGAGATCATTGTCTTTTTCCTGGTCGGTACGGTGACCGGCGTCTTGGCGGATCAAGGCAGAAAACAGCGAATGGAACTGGAGGCTAGTTCGGAGCAACTTGCGAGAGTGAACCGGGAGCTCCAGAATAGCTTCGAGCAGATAAAAAGGGCCGACAGGCTGTCGGCCATAGGCCAACTCTCAGCCAGCCTTGCGCACGAAATTCGCAATCCGTTGGCAAGCATCGACGGAGCCGCGAACTTGATTGAGTCGCCCCAAACATCCGATGAAATGCGCAAAGGCTCATTCGCCATTATCCATAAGGAGATTCAGCGCCTGAACCGCCTGCTTACGAACCTGCTGGATTTTGCGCGGCCACGAAAACCGGAGTTCCAGGCTATGGAGCCGGGCCGGTTAATCGATGCGATCATCAACTTGGCCGGCCACTCCGCCGAACAGAAAGGGATAACCCTTCGCAAGGACGTGCCGCCGTCGGTGCCTGCTTTTGAGTGTGACCCGGAGCAGATGAAGCAGGTAATTCTGAACCTCACGATCAATGCTGTCCAAGCAATGACGGGACCGGGCGAGGTTGTCTTGTCGGCTCGCCAGAAGGACTCCTCCGTGGTGATCAACGTTAGAGATCAGGGGCCCGGAGTTAACGAAGAAGACCTCGACAAGATCTTCAACCCTTTCTTTACGACAAAGGACACCGGAACTGGACTCGGCTTGTCGGTCGTACACCAAATCGTGATGCAGCATGGAGGCTTCGTTACGACTGAAAGAAATCCCGATTGCGGAATGACCTTTTCGCTGGTCGTCCCGCTGCACGCCAGGAGAGACAGTTGAGCAAGAAACGAATACTGGTCGTCGACGACGATGAGAGCCTTCGCTGGGTGACGCGAGCGCAGCTCCAGCAGAGCGGATATGAAGTGAATGCCGCCACCGACGGCAATCAGGCCCTCGAAAACATACGACAAGCTCCGCCCGATCTGGTGATCACCGATCTCCAAATGCCAGGTATGTCCGGCCTGGAGTTGTTGAAGAAGATCAGGGCCGACCATCCGGAGATCATCGTCATCATGGTCACTGCGTTTGGAACGGTAGAGAACGCAGTCGTAGCCATGAAGGCCGGCGCCTACGACTACATCACGAAACCGGTGAACATGGAGGAACTGCGGCTGATCGTGAACCGTGGTCTGGAACATCTCGATCTCCGGGAAGAGGTTCGACTGCTCCGCAGTAATCTGGACAAGAAATACGGTTTCGAGAACATCCTGGGCCAATCGAAGTCGCTGCTGTATGTGCTCGATATGGCGTCACGCGCGGCCCAGGCTACGTCGACGGTCCTGATTCACGGTGAAACCGGCACCGGGAAGGAACTGTTGGCGAAGGCCGTCCACTTCAATAGCCGCCGGAAGGGCAAGCCATTCGTCACCATAAACTCTGGAGCCATTCCAAAAGACCTCCTCGAATCCGAGTTGTTCGGCCACGTCAAGGGTTCATTCACCGGCGCGCTTGCAAACAAGAGAGGCAAAGTCGAACTGGCGGACGGCGGCACATTGTTCCTGGACGAAATCGGCGAACTGCCGCTGGAGTTGCAGGTGAAACTGCTTCGCCTCATCCAGCATGGTGAGATCGAAAAACTTGGGGTTCCGGGCGTAACGAGCGTGGATGTGCGGATCATCGCCGCTACCCACCGCAATTTGCAGGCGATGGTAGAAGATGGGGCGTTCCGCGAGGATCTTTATTACCGGCTGGCTGTCATCCCGCTTGAACTCCCGCCATTGCGGGAGCGACCCGATGATGTGCCGGAACTCGTTCAGCACTTTTTTCTGAAGGCTAAGGAGAAGCAAGGCCGGTCCAATCTGGTCCTACCGCCTTCGCTGTTGCCGTATTTCTGCGCGTACCGCTGGCCGGGCAACGTGAGGGAATTGGAGAACGTGATTGAGCGCGTTGTGGTGTTGTCCCGCGGCGACGACATCACCTTGAACGATCTGCCGGAGTCCTTGCGGCGTGAACGGCCCGCCGCTGAGGAGTTCCACTTCGATCTGCCACCGCAAGGCATAAGCCTTGAGGGCGTCGAGAAGGAGCTCATCGTTCGAGCCCTCGAAAAGTTCAACTGGAACCAGACCCACGCGGCGCAGTACCTCGATATCAGCCGGAAGACCTTGATTTATCGAATGGAGAAGTTCGAGCTCCGAAAAGAACACGTGGGACCCGAGGACCAGCCGGCAACCTGAAAGTCATTACGCCGGCGGGCACCGGTTGGCGTAGAATTTTAAGGGGGCGACCACTTATGCAGCGACGTGTCTGGTTCGCCGGGTTGGTTTGCATTCTTGCCGTATTGGCTCTGGGGTATGCGGGGTGGAAGAGTTTTGCCCGCGCAGATGCCGATCAGTGCTATGCCTGCAAACGGCCGATTCACGCTCACTCCAAAACGGTGGCATTCATTGACGGGCGTTCGAGACTCTTCTGCTGTCCAGCGTGTGCCCTTTCCCAACAGCAGCAGATGGGCAAGCCCGTCAACATCACCCGACTGACATCGTTTCTCACCGGGAAAGCGCTTTCGCCCGATAACGCATACGTTGTGAAGGCGAGCGACGTCAATATGTGCGAGCGGACAAAGGAACTTGTCGATGCCGACAAGCGGGCCGCCGATTTGCGTTATGACCGCTGCGCGCCAAGCATCATCGCTTTTGCCGAACGGAGCGACGCTGTGCAGTTCGCTCGGGAGCACGGCGGTGAAGTAATGCCGTTCAGCCAAGCGGCAGCCGCATTCGCCAAATAGTTTGGTGGATTGCAGGAAAGGGGGCGGCCTGCGGAGGCGCGGAAGCCGCCCACCCGCGAAATCAGTGTTGATGGCCGGAGTGCGGAGAGGCTGCTGGAGGCTGGCCTTCGGTGGTTATCGAGTCCACTTTCAGGATCTTGGTTTTCTCATTGAGCGCCCCAGTCACCTTGACCTTCTGGCCTGCGAACTGTTCCGGCGTCTTTTGATCGCTGAGAACGTATGAGTTCTTGCCATCGAAGAGGGCGTACTTGCTACCCTGCTTCACGCATTCCTGGACGCACTTGGAATCCGGCGTGACCTTCATCATGGCGTGATTCTTTCCGCACATGCTGTCGGTGATGACGCCCGTGAACGTCTGCGTGGCCGCGCCTGCGACCAGGGCGCCGGTAATGAGGAGTGATACCAGTTTCGTCATGAGCTCTTGCTTCCTTTCGTTTTGCCGGTTATCGGCGCTACGATGCAGTGCATGTCGCCTTCCAAACTGTCCCGGCACCTTATCGACGAACGACTTATGGGATGCCGGTGCGCCGCGCGGATGACCGGCCGATTATCCGTCTCGTCCGAAATCGTCCACACTGCCCGGTTTGAGGCAGTCCCATCAGAGCACAGGCCTGACCGAAGCCACTCGCAGGGTTCTCGTTGTTCGATCAAGCGTGCCGGAGACATCAACCTTCCGTGCGGCGAAACGTTCTCCCAGGCGCTGGTCGCTCAGGGTGTAAAGGCTCGCGCCATCATAAAGGGCATACTTGGCGCCGCCGTTGACGCAGCTCTTCACGCAGGCCGCGTCGGAGCCAGTGGGGTGATGCTGCCCGCAGAGGCTATCTGTCACGATGCCAGTGATCGTCAACACGGGCGGCATCGTTGACCTGTTCACGCGCAGGAAAGGCACGGCGGCCAAGCAAACCGCGAGACCCCCCATGACCCAGGCGGGCCACCAGCCGATCCGCTCCGCAAAAGACCGGCCCTTCACCATAGCCCTCGATTCGGCTGACGGTGCCAGGACTGGCTCGGGATCCGCCGCAATAGGGCGTTGATTGCCAATAGCGGCACTTGCGAGGTCTTCGAAGACTTCCACCAGCCGGTTTGCTCGCTCGACAGCATCCCGGGGATGTGAGGGTACGGCCTTCATCGGCTCGGCTGTCTGCGTCTCCTGCCGCCCTGCCACACGGCGGTAGTAGGAAGCGATATTCATATAATCCCGCACCGTGGCCGGCCAATTTGTAGCCGGCCGTTGCACCCGAGCGATTCTGCTTTGACTTGATGAATCGGACATTGTCATTCAGCTCTTCTCATATACCCGAGCACGTCGGTCTCCATTGCGTGGTGCCCTCCTGCCGTGACTTGGCCCTCGGTGCGCGGGGAGCGCCGATCACTTTGGGCCAGGCCCGCTGATGTGCCCCGGAGCGCACGCTTCTACCTGGCGTGAATCTTGTCTACGGAAAACTTAGCGGTGGCCGGCGGCTCAGGATTGATGAAGCCCCGAGGATTCTGAACCGGCAACAAGACGGCAGCGGCACCCAATGCCTGAAACGAGGCAGTTGTGAAATCGAGCGCCGCAAATCAGGCACCTGTCCACAACCGGGGCAGGCGGGCTATCGACCGCCGGCTTCATCGCTGTAGGAGATCAGGACCTTCAGCCCTTTCGACCGGTTCAGGCGCAACCACAGGTCGTTGTACTGCGCCTCCTCCAGCCGCTGCTTCAGTTCGAAATTGAAGCCTTTCAAATCTCCGTAATGCAGCTTCGCGCGCTCGAACGTGGTGATCGTCAACCGGAACGGCCCCGAGGTGCTGACGTTCTCGATATCCTGGTAGCGCCACGTCCGCGACTCGCTCTTCTTCGCCGATTTGTAGACAATCTCGTCCGCGCCAACCTGAAGAACACCCTCGTCGCCGCCGAAGCGGAGCAGATGCTTCACCGGTATTTCCCAGAGGACCGCTGAGACGCGGTCCGGAATCTCAGCCACAAATCGCTGGTCCAGCCGGCCCTTGAGGAACAGATACGCGTCTTCAAACGTCTTGTCCGAAACGAGGTCGAACTCGTATTCGCGGTCGGCCCCCAGCTTCCACTTGTTGTCCTTGTATGTGAGGACCGTCAGGGACTTGGGAGCGATCTTCAGTTGCTGGATGTCCTGGTAGTCCCAGCGCCATGCGTGCGGATGTTTGGGCTTCTTGCCCTCGTACCTTTCTTCGAAGGCGATGCCCGAATCCGTAATCGTCAGCGTACCCATATTGCCGGCTTTCCTGATGTGCGGAGGGCGTGAGTGTCCATGCCAGGCGTCGTAGCGAAGATCCTGCTGCGCGACGCTCGCGGGCGCCAGAAGCGCCAAACCGCTCAGGAGTGCGAGAGCTCTTTTTTCAATTCGAAATTCCATTTCCACACCTCATAAACTGCCGGGTAGACCACTAGTTCCAGAAGGAATGACGTAAAAATGCCGCCGATCATCGGGGCGGCGATGCGCTTCATCACGTCGGCTCCGGTCCCCACGGACCACATAATTGGTATCAAGCCCATGAACATCGTTGCGACGGTCATGAACTTCGGGCGAATTCTTTTCACCGCGCCATGCATGATCGCCTCTTGAAGGTCTCGGAGACTCTTGAGCCTGCCTTCCGCCTTCGCCTGATCATGGGCCAGATCCAGGTACAGCATCATGAACACGCCGGTTTCGGCATCGACACCCATGAGCGCGATCAAACCGACCCACACGCCGATGCTCATGTTGTAGCCAAGGAAGTACAGGAACCAGATAGCGCCCACTGCTGAGAACGGTACGGCCAAGATTATGATCATGGTCTTGGTCATCGACTTCGTGTTGATGTACAGCAACATGATGATCAGGAAAATCGTGAGCGGAAGCACCACTATCAGTCTTTCCCGAACACGCTGCATGGCCTCGTACTGGCCGCTCCAGGCGAACGAATATCCGGATGGAAGCTTCACCTTATCGCGCACGACCTTCTTCGCTTCCTCGACATAGCTGCCGATATCGCGGCCGGCAACATCGACGTACACGTAACCGTTCAGCATGCCGTTCTCGTCTCGCAGCATCGCGGGACCACTCACAACGTGGATCTCGGCCAGTTGTTCTAGCGGTACTTGGGTCTGGCCGTCCATGGTCGGCACCAGGACGCGCCCCAATTTGTCTGGATCACTGCGGTAATCCCGCATGTAGCGTACGTTGACGGGATAGCGCTCGCGGCCCTCGATGGTCGTGGTGACGTTCTCGCCGCCGATGGCGCTCATGATTACGTCCTGAGCGTTGTCAATGCTCAAGCCGTAGCGCGCCAGCTCGTCGCGATTCCACTTGAAATCGAGGAAGTAGCCACCGCTGGTGCGTTCCGAGAAAACACTTCGCGTGCCCTGCACCTTTGGTAGCAGCGCTTCGATCTGGGTGCCGAGATCTTCGATCTTCTTGATGTCAGCCCCGTAGATCTTGATTCCAACAGGCGTACGGACGCCCGTGGTGAGCATGTCCACGCGCGCCTTGATAGGCATCGTCCATGCGTTCGAAGTGCCGGGAATTTTGAGCGCCTGGTTCATCTCTTCCACCAGTTGGTCGGTTGAGATGTGGTCCGGTGTGAACCTCCGGAATATGCCCTTCGCCCATTTGGGCGCCCAGGAGGAGTACCAGGTGTCCACCTTTCGCCACTGCGTCTCTGGTTTGAGAACAATGACCGTCTCCATCATCGAGAACGGAGCGGGGTCGGTGGACGTTTCCGCGCGACCCGCCTTGCCTAGCACTGTTGATACTTCGGGGAACTGCTTGATAATGCGATCCTGCGCCTGCATCAACTGCTGCGCCTGCGTGACGGAAATGCCGGGGAGCGTCGAAGGCATGTAGAGCAATGAGCCCTCATCGAGCGGTGGCATGAACTCAGAGCCCAACTTTTCGAAGACCGGAACGGTTACGATGACCAGAGCTACGGCCCCGGCGATCACAAACCATTTCCATCGCAATGCCAGCGCGCACACCGGTGCGTACAACCTGATCAGGATTTTGCTGATCGGGTGATTCTCTTCTGAGTGGATCGTGCCCACGAGGACGGTATTCGTCACTCGGGCCAGCCAGCGCGGCCGGAACTCATAGTTCTTCATATGGGTAAACAGCAGCCGCATGGCCGGATCGAGTGTTATCGCCAGAACCGCCGCAATGATCATTGAGAACGTCTTCGTATAAGCAAGCGGCTTGAACAACCTGCCTTCCTGAGCTTCCAATGTCAGCACCGGCAGGAAGGCGACTGCGATGACCAGCAGCGCAAAGAAGCTCGGCCCGCCGACTTCTTTGACCGCATCGATCACGACCCGGTGGTAATCCCGCTTGCGGCCTGTGCGTTCCCATTCTTCGAGCTTCTTATG
>JBEKDV010000206.1:0-13449 GCA_050014175.1 Candidatus Solibacter sp.
TTTAGCGGCACGCAAAGCCAGCCTCCATCTGTTCAACCAACTGCTGGCGCAGGCCGCCTGAAAATCTTCGCAGCGCACAAAGAAACTAAAAGTAAATAATATAAGGCTCCGCCTTGTGCAGGTGGGGCAGGCGCTTTCGCCCCGAACAGGTGGCGATGGCCGCTCGAATCCATCACCGCGGCATCGGGCTCAGCGGCAGACATTGAAATTCATGCCAGCAAGGAGCATCGGATGAGCTCCAGCGGACCAAGTCCGGGGAATCGCTCCGGAGACCGCTCGATGGCGCTTCGTATCGCCTCGAAGTCGCTTGCGTTGTTATGAACCAGCGGTATCCCGGCCACCAGCGCTGTCGCCGCGATAAATCCGTCGAACCGCCAGCGAGCCAGCCGTTCCTGCCGCGATTCCGCCAGCCGGTGGGAACGGCGCGGCGGTGTGGGCGCTTCCGGAATCAACGCGATGATCTCGCCCGCCACCACGGCCACGGCGGAATCGACCGGCAGCACATTGCCAAGCTGGCTCAGATACGCGACCCGCGCCACCTCGATGCGGCCGCGCGCGGCCGGGGCGGAGCGGCGCCACAACATACTGTAGCCACGGATCCGCTCCGTAACCGTCACCGCGGAGACGGAAAACGGATGGAGCCCCAGGTAGGCATATAGCCAGCGGACGACATTCGGGCTGGCATTGCGAGCCAGCCATCCCTCGGCACTTGTGTCGAAGAGAAAGGGACCCGCGGCCGGATCGACCATCAGCGCCGGCCCGCGCCCACCGGCTCAAGAATAACGCCGTCCAGAATCGCCAGTTCATCCTCGGAAAAACCGGTGAACGCCCTTCGATAGTTTTCGAGAATCTGGTTACGCCGGTGCCGGGCACTTTCGAGCTGCAAACCCGCTGCAACGACTTCGGAAATCACCGTGCTGAGGTTTACCTGTCTGGAATGGGCGATCTTTTGAGCCTGTAGCAGGGAATCGGACGGCAGCGTCAGGGTTGTGCGGCGTTTGAGGGCCGCCGGCTTTCGGGGCATAGATTCAGTATGACATCGTTTCGCGCATCAAATCGTATCACGGCTAGGCCGTCTGCGCAAAAACCGGCGCCATTGCGATGCAGAAAAAGACCGGCAGCAGGGTGGTGCATCGCCGCTTCTTCACCGCATTCCCCTCGTCCATCCGGCAAGTTGCATTTTCTCCTCCCGCGGGAAAGCTCCATCTCGGAAGCGATGTACGTTCCGCCTGGAGAGCGTTCGCATCCAGCGATCCATCTCTCGGTGTTACGCGAACACGTCGTATGAACCGGAGTTTCGGTGGCTTTTCTGTGTCCGCGCGGTGGCGTGAGAGGCGGCGGGCGCGGTGGGGCGGTCCCTCTGGGTCCGTCCCGCCGCCGGAAGCGGAGGCAGGGGCCTCCGCGCGGGCGAGGGCGCCCGCCCCACCAAGCGCCACCAACTGTACCGGCTTGAGTCGAGTGGATAGCCGGTTAATGCAATTCCCTCCACTCACTTGGGCGGCGCCGGCGGGGCGGGCAACATGTTGCGGATGGCGGCGATACGCCAGCCTGCGGGCGTGCGGGTGATCAGGAAGGTGCTCCACATGCGCCTCGGCGGAGCGCCGGCGAGGCCGGCGATTTCGTAGCGCCCGTCGGCCAGCGCGGCGTCGGGCGTGAGGAAACGGACGGTTTCGACCGTGATGGTACGCTTTCCCCCGCTGGCTTCCGAACTGGCCATGGTGCCGCGCACCACCGCGTCGCGGCCTTTACGCCACTCGCCGGAGGAAACCAGTTGATCGGCATCGGTGGTAAACAGGGCTTCGGTGGCTTTGGCGTCCTTGCGGTCGCGGGCGTCCACGTAGCGGGCGACCACGTCCTTGATGGCGGCCTCGGCGGCGGCGGAATCCGGCACGGTGACGGGTGGAGGGGTTTGCCCGGAGCAGGCGGCGCAGGCGAGCAGGAGCAGTGAGAGGCGTTTCAGGTAGCAGGCCATCTGTTCCATCTTAGTATTGGCGGTTGCGGGGTGGGCGGGGCGGTGGCTGGGTTTATCAGGCCAGCGGAGACCAGCGGTCGAGGATTTGGCCGAGGTTGTGGAGGCTGACGGGTTTGGACAGGTGATCGTCCATGCCGGCCTGCAGGCAGGCTTCGCGGTCGGCGGCAAAGGCGTGGGCCGTGAGGGCGATCACCGGGGTGTGGCGCGCGCCGTTTTCGCGGCGGCGCAGTTCGCGGGTGGCGGCGTACCCGTCCATGCGGGGCATCTGGCAATCCATCAGGACCAGGGTGTAGTCGAGACGCTCCAGAGCCGCCAGGGCTTCCTCGCCGTTGGCCACGACGTCGCTATCGAAGCCGCAACGCTGCACCTGAAGGCTGGCGACACGCTGGTTGACCGGGTTGTCTTCGGCGATGAGAATGCGCCCGCGGGCGGCGCCGGAGCGGGAGACGGACGGCCTTTTGATCGCGGCTCGGGCCGGGGTGGACGACTGCTGTGTTACACGTTTCAGACACTCGTAGAGGAGTTGGGGTTTGATGGGCTTGGAGACGCTGGCGGCGCAGGCGGCGCCCGGCAGACCGCCGATGGCCGTCAGGTGGACGATGCGGGTAGCGCGCAGAACCGGGTCGCCGGCGATTTCCCGGGACAGGGCCGCGCCATCCATGCCCGGCATCCGCATATCGACGATGGCGAGCCCGATGGGGACTCCGGCAGTGTAATGCAGGCGCAGGGCGGCGAGCGCCCGTTCCCCGCTTTCCACGGTGTGCGGGCGCAATCCCCAGGCGGTGGTGTAGCGCTCCAGGACGGCGCGGCAGGTAGCGTTGTCGTCCACGATGAGGACGCGTGCCGGCGGAAGCGGGTCGCGGACGGAGATGGGCGGCGCCGCCGCGTCGGGTTCCAATACAGCGGTAAACCAGAAGCGGGAGCCGCGGCCAGGCTCGCTCTCGACGCCGATCTCGCCGTGCATGAACTCGACGATGCTCTTGGCGATGGCGAGGCCTAATCCGGTGCCGCCGAACCTGCGGGTGGTGGAACTGTCGGCCTGGGTGAAGGACTGAAACAGGCGGGGGATCCCGTCTTCGTGGACGCCGATGCCGGTGTCGGTGACGCTGAAGTAGAGGCGGGGCGTGCCTTCGGCATCGCACCTGGCGGCGATGTGGACGGCGATTTCGCCTTGCGCGGTGAATTTGACCGCGTTACCGATCAGATTCAGCAAGACCTGGCGGAGACGGGCCTCGTCGCCCAGGCAGCGCGCCGGGACCTCGGGTTCCAGCCAATAATTCAGTTCGATCCCTTTGGCGTGCGCGGCGGGCGCCATCAGTTCGATGGCGGCTTCCACGACGGCGGTCAGGTCGAACGGCCGGTGTTCCAGTTCCAGCTTGCCGGATTCGATCTTGGAGAAATCGAGGATGTCGTTGATGATGGCCAGCAGATGCTGCCCGGACTGGCTCACGCTGCGGGCGAGGGCCTCCTGCTCCGGCGAAAGGCCGGATTCGAGGAGCAGTTCGGCCATGCCGAGCACGCCGTTCATGGGCGTGCGGATTTCGTGACTCATATTGGCCAGGAACTGGCTCTTCAAGCGGGTGGCTTGGCGCGCCGATTCCAGGGCTTGGGCAAGCGCGGCGTTGTTCTGCTGCAACTGGAGGGCGAAGGCGTCGAGGCGTTGGCGGGCTTCATAGCGCTCGGTAAGATCCACCAGGCAAGTGCGCAAGCCCTGAATTGAGCCATCCGCCCCGAAAATCGCGTTGTCGTGGACCTCCACGCGAAGCAGGCGGCCGTCCTTGCGAGGGTAAGAGCGCTCCACCGGCGTCAGCGGCAGGGCGCCGCTCAATTTGGCGCGCACCGCGGCGCGGGACTGCTCGCGCTGATCGGGTAGTATGAAGTCCGAGGCGTGGCGTCCGATGAGTTCCTCGCGGCTATGGCCGCTGAGCGCGCAGCGGGCCCGATTGACGCGCGTGATGATGCCGTCGCGATCGATTTCGTGCATCGCCGCCGGCGCGTCTTCGAAAAGCAGGCGATAGCGCTCCTCGCTGCACGCCACCAGATCGGCCGCCGCCTGCTGCTCGGAAATATCGATGGCGGTGACGCCGATGAGGGGCTCCCCGGCCTCGCCGGCCAAGGGAAACTTCAGCACCAGCCAGTGATGGCGCGCGCCATCGCGGCCGGGGAGGGGCAGAACATATTGCAGCGGACGCCCGGTGCGCAGCACTTCCCGGTCGCGGGTGCGCACGCTGTCGGCGGATTGCCCCCAGAGTTCCCGATCGGTCATGCCGAGGACTTCCTCCATCCGGCATCCTCGGGATTTCAGCAGCGCGTTGTTGGCATAAATCACGCGGCCGGATTCGTCTTTGATCAAGGCCATCGCCGGGGTGTACGCCATGAAGGCTTCGAAGCGGAGTTCGGCCTGGCGGGCGCGCGCCCAGGCCTGACGCGCGGCGCGGCGCATGCGGAAACCGCGCCGGCCGTACCACAGGATGAGCAAGGCGAACAGCAACGCGCCGGCCGCGTAAAGAAGATGGATCTGACGCTGGTGGTGTTCGGCCAGGCGATCGCGGACATAGCGCTGTTGCGGCAGCGCGAACCAAAGGTTAGCGAGAGCGGTGAGCGTGCCGTCGAGAGAGATCTGTTCGATGCCGGCGAACAGGCGGTCGGCGGCAGCCTTCGCCCCGGGACGCGCAAAGGTCGCCATGGGAAGCGAAGTTTGCGGCAGCGGAACCACCAGCAGCGGGCGACCGGCGCAAGGAGCCTGCTGATCGAGCAGTGCCTCATAGATCAGACGGCCGTCCAGCAGGACACCTTCCACCCGGCCCGCGCAGAGATCGCCGATCATCTTCCGGAAACCACGCGTGGGGATGGTGAGGGCGCCGGGCAGTTCCCGGGAGGCCACGGTGGCCACGAAAGGGCGGTCGCGGATGGCGATGCGGCGCCCCACGGCCGCGGCGGGGGTCTTCAGCGGGCGCTCGCGCAGCGAGAGCAGCGAGAGCGACGTCTCCCACCACGGGACGCTGCCGTAGAAGCTATGCTGGCGTTGGGGAGAGACGGTTAGAATGGGGTAGAGATCGATCCGTCCCTCGCGGAGGGCTTTCTCCGCATCCTCCACCTGCACCCACCGCAAGGTAACGCCGGTGCGTTTGGCCGCCTGCTCGACCACCTGCACCGCCAATCCGGCGGGATTCCGGTTTTCATCGACGCTGACGTAAGGGGGGAACTCCGCGTAGCCGGCGCGCAGTGCGGCAACCGGTTGGCGGCGGGTGAGAGCGGACAGGCACACGGCGAGCGCCAGGACGGCAGCGCCGGTAACAGCCACGGCAAGGTAAAGCTTGGGACGGCGCAAACGGCTTCGGACTCCTCGTGGGTCTTATCGGCAGGCCGCGAGAAATTCAATAGGGGGACTCGTGGCGCCAGGCGGCGGCTTATGCCACCATGAGGTTTGGCACGGCGTCGATTTTTTGTGGACTCGATTCGCGGCGGGGCGGCGGAACTGCATGGCGACGAAGCTCGCCACCTCACCCGCGTGCTGCGGGTAGCTCCCGGGCAGCGCTTCGAAATCTCCGATAACCGGCAGGCTTACCTGGCCGAAATCACCGAGGCCCGCGGCGAACGGGTAGTGTTTCAGGTAGTCGAAGCCCTGCCTGCCGTTTTATCCCCGGTTTCGATCACCCTCTGCGCCAGCCTGGTCAAGTTCGACCGTTTCGAATGGATCGTTGAGAAGGCCACCGAACTGGGTGTCGACCGGATCCTTCCGGTGGAAGCCACGCGCAGCGAAAAGGGCCTGTTCGAAGCCGCCCACAAACGCAGCGAGCGCTGGGCGCGGATCGCGCGCGAGAGCAGCCAGCAAGCGCGCCGGGTGCGCCTTCCGGAGATCCTGCCGGCGGTGCGCTTCGAGCGCTGCCTGGCCGAGCCGGCGGCCGAGCATTACTTTCTCGACGAAGCCCCGGCGCCGCCCTTGCTGCGCGAGATTCCGGCGGAGCGTGCGGATTCCGCCGCCCTGCTGATCGGCCCGGAAGGCGGCTGGACCGATGCCGAACGCCAGTTCGCCCTTGCCGCCGCCTGGCAGCCGGTTTCGCTCGGCCCCCTGGTGCTGCGCGCGGAGACCGCCGCTTGCGCCGCCTTGGCCATCGTGGTGAATGCGTGGCTGAGCTGAGGGGATGGCGGGAGAGTCTGCCCCACCAAGCAAAGAATGCCCCCTCGAAAGGGGTCATGGCAGCCTTGAAAGGCTACTCTACAGGGCTACGATACAGGGGTGCGGGTTGTCAGCGCATGTAGAAGAGGCTTAAGCGGGGGAGCTTCGATTTTTCCAGGAGATTGCGCTCCAGGTACTGTTTTTCCAGCATGGAGAGCTGGTCGGCAGTCATTTTGCCGCGGTAGGGGCGGAGTTGGCGGTCTAACTCCTGGCGCGCTTCCAGCATCTGGTCTTCGGTCAGGCTAGTGCGGGCCAGCGCCATCATCTTTTCTTCGAGCACGGTGAGGCGCTGCTCCAGGGACTCCAGATCTTTGTAGTGCACTTCGGCGTCGGCGGCCAAGCGGCGGAGGGAATCGGCGATTTCGGGGTAGGGGACGGACGAGGCGTTGGATTCCAGGTAAGCGCGCAGGTCGTCGAGCGGGAAGGGCGGCGCGGTTTCGCGCTTGGGCTGCGTCAGGCCGGCCATGATCTGAGCCTCGGTGAGCACGGCTTGGGCGCAGAAGGCGAGCGAGTTCACCATCTGGGTTTTGACTTTGCGGCTGCGCCACTTTTCGAGGGCCGTGTCGATGCCGCGCAGCACGGCCTCCAGCGGGACGCCGGATTCATTCCAGGTTTCGATGAGCGCCCAATCGAGCGGGGAGAGCAGGAAGAGGCTGGTGCCGCGGGCGCGCTGGAAGTGGTCTTCGATTTCGGTGAAATAGTTGAAGTAGTTCACGGCGCGGGGTGGTTGCGTTCCCAGATCATTTGCAGGCCCTGGAGGGTGAGGTGCTCGTCGACGATTTTGAGGTAGCGCGAGCCTTCGACGATCATGTGGGCCTGCCCGCCGGTAGCGATGGCCTTGGTGTCGGGGCCGAGTTTGGCGAGGATGCGCTGCAGGATGCCATCGATCATGCCGATGGCTCCAAAGTAGAGACCGCTCTGCATGCTGGCCACGGTGTTGGTGCCCACGACGTCTTCGGGCGGGCGGAAATCGACCAGCGGCAGGCGGGCGGTTTTGGTGAACAGGGCGGCGATGGAGATGCCGATGCCGACGGCGATGGAGCCGCCGAGATACTCGCCGTCTTTCGAAATCACGTCGAAGTTGATGGTGGTGCCCATATCGACGATGACGCACGGGCCGCCGTACTTGTAGAAGCCGGCAACACCGTTGACCAGGCGGTCGGCGCCCACTTCGTCGGGGTTATCGTAGCGGATGGCGAGACCGATATCGGTGCGCGGGGTGACGAACATGGCTTCGGTGTGGAAGTAGCGCTGGGTCATGAACGCCAGGGTGGAATCGATGGGGGGGACGACACTGGAAATAATGATGCCATCGACCCTGGCGATATCCAGGCCGGCGGGGGAGAAGAGGTTGTGCAGCAGGATGCCCCACTCGTCGGCGGTCTGCTCCTGGACGGTGCGCAAACGCCAGTGGAAAATGAGATCGCGGCCTTCGAAAGCGCCGATGGTGATATTGCTGTTGCCAGCGTCAAGAGCCAGTAGCACGCACACCTCCTGCAAGAACCAGGGTATCGGTTCCATCGTCTTGGCGCACGATGAGGAAGCCGGCGGGGTCGAGGCCCGCGGTGGTTCCGGTGATGGGGCCGCCCGGTTGATCGACGGTCACGCGCCGTCCGGCGGCGTAGCTGGACGCGTGAGTGAAGAGGCGGAGGATGGTTTCGGGGTCTTCGGCGGTGACGGAATCGATGGCGGGAAAGAGGGCGAACAAAATGTCCTCGCGGGCGAATTCGCGGCCGGCGTGCTGGCGGAGCGAGACGGCTTCGGCGGCGAGCTCGGGTGGGAACGCGGTGTGGTTCACGTTGATGCCGATGCCGGCGATGGCCCGGCTATCGACCAGTTGTGCCAGGATGCCGGCGGTCTTGCGGTTGTCGAGCATGAGGTCGTTGGGCCAGCGGAGGTCGCACTGGATGCCGGTGGCTTGGGCGATGGCTTCGACGGTAGCGATGCCGAGGGCGAGGGTGAGGACTGGCGAAGGGGGCAGGACGAGCGAGCAGTAGATGCCGGCGCCGGGTTCGGAATGCCAGGTGTGGCCGTGACGGCCCTGGCCGGCGAGTTGGCGATCGGCCAGGACGATGGTTCCGGGTGCGCAGGTGGAGGCCACGCGCTGGGTGGAATCGATGGAGTCGAAGTAGAGGATGTGGCGATCGGGGAAGGCCTGGCGGAGGCGGGGGAGATCGATCATGGGAGTGCTCGCCGATTGCCGCGCGGTTGGAAGAATGCCCCCACGAATGGGGGCATGGCAGCCTGAAAGGCTACGCTACGGGGCATCATACCAGCTCCAGGCGGAAGGAGAGGTCCACGGCGCGGGCGGAATGGGTGATGGCGCCGGAGGAGACGAAATCGGCGCCGGTTTCGGCGTAGTCGCGGACGTTGGCGAGGGTGATGCCGCCGGAGAGTTCGACCTTGGCGCGGCCGGCGATTTCGCGGATCCAATCGGCGGCTTCGTCGGGGGTGAGGTTATCGAGCAGCAGGTGGGTGGCGCCGCATTCCAGGGCTTTGTGGAGTTCCTCGCGGGTGCGGACTTCGATCTCGACGGGGAGTCCGGTGGCGCGGGCGCGTTCGAGAGCGTTGCGCACACCGCCGGCCGCGGCGATGTGGTTGTTCTTGATCAGAATGGCGTCGTAGAGGCCGATGCGGTGGTTGGTAACGCCGCCAGCGGCAGCGGCGGCTTTTTCCAGGGCGCGGAGGCCGGGGGTGGTTTTGCGGGTATCGAGGATCTGGCAGCGCGTGCCTTGGACGGCGTTTGCGAACTGACTCGCGGCGGTGGCCACGCCGCTGAGACGTTGCAGAAAGTTGAGGGCGACGCGTTCGCAGGCGAGCAGGGTGCGGGCGCGCCCGCGGACGGTGGCGACGATGTCGCCATCGGCGCAGCGGTCGCCATCCTGCTTGAGGATGTTCAGTTCATCCACGCCGCCGCGCAGTTGGTAGATTTCCCACAGCAGGCCGACGCCGGCGAGGGTGAGCGGCTCGCGGGCGAGGAAGCGTCCGGCGGCGCGGCGGGTCTCCGGGACGCAGGCGATGCTGGTGACATCGCCGGTGCCGATGTCTTCGTCGAGCGCGAGGCGGACGATGGGGTTCATGAGGGTTGGCAGGCGGAAGCGCCTGCCCCACAATTGTTCATACCATTTTGGCGCGCTTGGCCCTGTACTCGGCCAGCTTGGCGCGCATGCCTTCGATAACCTTGGGCGGAGCTTTGGCCAGGAAGGCTTCATCCGAGAGTTGGCGTTCGAGGCTGGCAATGTTTTTGTCGAGTTGATCGATCTCCTTCTGTTTGCGGGCGGGGTCTTCGGCGGTCTTGGGGATATCGAGCACGAGATCGAACTCGACGGTGGAGCGGATGACGTCGGCCTTGGGGGCGGCCTCGGCGTGGAGGGCGAGGGTCACGCGGGCGATCTTTTGGATGGCCTCGGCGTGGCGTTGGGCGATGGCCAGCGCGGCGGAGCGGCAGTAGAGCGCGCCGGTGAGCTGCTGCTTGGGATCGAGCTTGGCCTCGGTGCGGAGGGTGCGCGCCAGGGTGACGACTTCCTGGATGACGGCGATTTCCTTTTCGGCTTCGGGATCGGCGAGTTCGGCGCGGAATTGCGGGTAGGGGGCGAGGGCGATGGACTGGGCGTGGCCCTCGGGGAGGTCGAGGCGCTGCCAGAGCTCTTCGGTGAGGAAGGGCATGGCGGGATGGAGGAGGCGCAGGGCGGTCTCGAAGGCGGCGACGGCGTTACCCCATCCGGTGGCGCTCACCTTTTTCAGTTCGAGGTACCAATCGCAGAATTCGTGCCAGAAGAAGTGCCAGAGAAGCTGGGCAAATTCGTGATAGCGGTACTGTTCGATAGCTCGGTTAGCGGGTTCCGCCACCGCGTTGAGGCGGGAGACGATCCAGCGGTCTTCAATTGACAGGCCAAGGGCCTGTCCCACATCGGCGCTGGACAGGCCGGAGGCCTGTCCTACGTTGAGGAAGCGGGCGGCGTTCCAGATTTTGTTGGCGAAGGCGCGGGAGCTTTCCATGCGCTCTTCGGTGAGCACGATATCGGTGCCGGGGGCGGCGCCCTGAAGGAGGGCCATGCGGACGGCGTCGGTGCCGTACTTTTCGGTGACCACGAGGGGATCGATGACGTTGCCCTTGGTCTTGGACATCTTCTGGCGGTCGGCATCGCGAACCAGGCCGTGGATATAGACCTGTTTGAAGGGAATTTCGCCCATGAATTCGCAGCCCAGCATAATCATGCGGGCGACCCAGAAGAAGAGGATGTCGAAGCCGGTGATGAGGAGCGAGGTGGGGTAGTAGCGGGCGAGGTCGGCGGTTTTGTCGGGCCAGCCGAGGGTGGAGAAGGGCCAGAGCCCGCTGGAGAACCAGGTATCGAGGACGTCGGTGTCCTGAGTCAGTTTGGCGGAGTGGCAGCGCGGGCAGCCGAGCGGAGTTTCGCGCGCGACGATGACCTCCTTACACTCGCCGCAGTACCAGGCGGGGATGCGATGGCCCCACCAGAGCTGGCGGGAGATGCACCAATCGCGGATGTTGTACATCCACTCGAAATAAGTCTTGGTCCAATTTGGCGGAACGAAGCCAATTTCCCCGCTTTCGACGACGGCGATGGCTTTCTCGGCGAGCGGTTTGGTTTTGACGAACCACTGGGTGGAGATGAGCGGCTCGACGGGGGTTTTGCAGCGGTCGCACTTGCCGAGGGAGAGCTTGTAGTCCTCGATTTTGACGAGGGCGCCGATTTTTTCCAGGTCGGCGAGGACGCTCTTGCGGGCCACGAAGCGGTCGAGCGTGGCGTAGGGGCCGGCGAGAGCAGTCATCACGGCATTTTCGCCGATGACCTTGATCTTGGGCAGGTTGTGGCGCTTGCCGGCCTCGAAATCGTTGAGGTCGTGGGCGGGGGTGACTTTGACGACACCGGTGCCGAATTCGGGGTCGGCGAGATCGTCGAGGATGATGGGGATCTGGCGATCCATGAGGGGGAGCTGGACGGTCTTGCCGTGCAGGTCGAGGTAGCGCGCGTCTTTGGCGTTGATGGCGACGGCGGTATCGCCGAGCATGGTTTCGGGGCGGGTGGTGGCGACGGTGAGGTATCGGCCGGGCATGCCGTTGACGGGGTAACGGATGTGCCAGAGGTGGCCGGCGACATCGGCGTGGGTCACCTCCAGATCACTGAGCGCGGTGTGGCAGTGGGGGCACCAGTTGACCATGTACTCGCCGCGGTAGAGGAGGCCTTTTTCGTATAGGCTGACGAAGACCTCGCGGACGGCGCGGGAGAGGCCGGGATCGAGGGTGAAGCGCTCGCGGCTCCAATCGCAGGAAGCGCCGAGGCGGACCATCTGGCGCTTGATGGTGTCGCCGGACTGGGCTTTCCACTGCCAGACGCGCTCTTCGAATCGATCGCGGCCGAGGTCGCGGTAATTGATGCCTTCCTCTTTGAGTTGGCGGGCGACCACCATCTGGGTGGCGATGCCGGCGTGATCGGTGCCGGGGAGCCAGAGGGTGTTGTCGCCGATCATGCGATGCCAGCGGACGGTGACATCGATCTCGGTGTGCTCGAGCATGTGGCCGATGTGGAGGATGCCGGTGACGTTGGGCGGCGGGATGACGAGGGAGAAGGGGCGTTTCTTCGCGGGGTCGTCGGGGGAGGCCCGGAAGATGCCGGAGTCAATCCACCACTGCGCCCAATGCGGTTCGAACCGCTGAGGCTCGTAAACTTTCTCGATTTGCATGGGAAAGACCATGATATCAGGGGGGGCTAGTGGGGCGCTTGGGCGGGGGCGCAGGGAGTTCGAGAGGTGCGATTTGACGCGGAGACGCGGAGACGCGGAGGAAGATGCGGAGAAGAAGAAGAAAGTCAAAGTCAAAGGCTGAGAGGAAGCGGAGAAAGAAGTCCGAGCTTCGCTCGGATGGACAGGCCAGGAGGCCTATCCCACGGAGATACACTTTGGGCTTTGAGATCGGGTGGTTCAGGGTCGTTGCGGCGGCCGGGGCTTGTGGGTTATCGCCAGGCGTAGTCCGGCCGCCAGTGATTTGGTTGGAGTCTACGAAGACGTAGGAACAAGTGCTTATGCCTTGGGCACCTCGATCGTCCCCTCGTTTCGATTGTCAACCTCTGTATCCGATGGGGCGGCGATACGCGCTATCCGAACACCACCGGGTATTATCAGTTCGAACTGAAAATCTTCCCGCCGGTCTCCTCCACGTAGGGGAACCACCGTGAGGCTTGTAAAGGCCTACGGGAAGTCAGTACCACCGCACATGCAACGTATCCTGGCCAGGATAGAAACTTGTTGCGGCCGCTCGGTGTGGTGCGCGCGGCCTCTCTACAGTTCGAAGTTAGCATGGCGGAGTTAGGGAAATTGGGGCGGAATTTTGTAAGTAACTGAGAGCACGGAGAATAAAGATTTATGATTTGTGAACTGCGGAGTTCGGGGGGTACTGGTTTCCTTATATACTGCTGCTGTGGGATTGTGATGAAGCCTTTGATTTTTTCTCTCTGTGTGGTGATGGCGTCGAGCAGTGTGTTCGCTCAGAAGCCTGGCTGGCAGCCATCGCCGGGGCACACGCAAGTGCCGATTTGGCCAGGCACCGCGCCTGACGCGCAGTTTGGCCCGCCGGCCGACAGCGAAACGGCGCCGGAACCTGGAGAGGTGGACAACGTCTCACGGCCCACGATGACGGTCTATTCGCCGAAGGGTAAGAACACGGGCGTCGCGGTGGTGGTGTTTCCCGGCGGGGGATATTCCGTGCTGGCGATCGATCTCGAAGGCACGGAAGTCTGCGACTGGCTGACGTCAAAGGGGATGACGTGCGTGCTCTTGAAGTACCGCGTGCCGCACTCGGGGCCGCAGTGGGAGGAGCGATGTAAATGCGAGGTGAATCCGAAAGCCCCGATGGCGCTCGAAGATGCGCAGAGGACAATGGGGCTGGTGCGCTTCCACGCCGCGGAGTACCATATCGATGCGCACAAGGTCGGCGTGCTGGGATTCTCGGCAGGCGGGCACCTCGTGACAGATATCAGCACGCACTTTGACAAGCGTTTGTATCCGGCTGTGGATGGGGCCGACAAAGAAAGCTGTCGACCGGATTTCGCGGTGGCCCTTTATCCGGGGCATCTGTGGAATTCCCACAAGAAGTTTGAGTTGAATCCGGATGTTCCCGTCACCCGCCAGACGCCTCCTACCTTTTTGCTGCAGGCGGAGAACGATCCCGTGGACAGTGTCAAGAATTCGCTGGTTTACTACATCGCGCTGAAGAACGCCGGGGTTCCGGTAGAAATGCATTTATACGCGGAAGGCAAACATGCCTTTGGTCTGCGTC
>JBEKDV010000207.1:0-13433 GCA_050014175.1 Candidatus Solibacter sp.
CTGATAGGAGTCGGTCGCATCCATGCCCTGGAGCTTATACTGCGCATCGGTCCAGGAGAATCCCCGCTGTGACTCGACCGCCAGCCGGTTGTCACTGAGGCCAGTGAAATCGAGTGGCTCAGCCACACTGGACGGCTCCCGGCTTAGCAGTAGCCCCGGCAAGCTGAACGCCTCGGGATACAGGCGCCCGCTCGTGGCATCGGTCCAAATACCCGGAGTCTGCGCCGCCGGTTGTACGCTGCGCATTACTCCCGATGCGTCCATAACCAGATCGAAGCGCGCGGTTTGCAAGGGAGCAACGAAAACAGTGGCACCGGAGGACGCGGTGCCACGCTCGACACCTCCGGATAAACAGTATCGTCCGTAGGGCAGCGTCACGGCGAACTCGCCGTTCGAGTTCGAGTGAATGACGGTGCGGAAACCGGCCCCGCCGGTGATGCGAATCGGTGAGTCGGCCACTGGACGGCCATCCGTAGCGCGGAGAGTCCCCTCGATGGCACCGGTGGTCAACTGCGCCAACAGGGCTCCCGGAACAAAAACCACAGTCGCCAGCAGAAGACCGAGCCGGACCGCCGGGAGACTACGACTACTGCAGCAGCACGGTGAAACGGCTGATCGAGTACCCAAGCGCACCACCCATGAAGACGTCCGACAAAAAGTGGGACGACAGGGAAAGCCTCGAAGTTCCGGATGGTTTTGTCCGTATCGCCTTCGAACATCAAGTTGAGCAGGGCGACGTCGTGGCCGGCCTTGCAGCAGGCGGCGACGACGCAGGCCAAGCCCAAGGGTAACGGCTGGGTGTTTATTTGCTCGGTGTTCGCGGAGATGAGGAGAACCCTCATAACCTGATTCGAGGAACCGGAGGCCTCCTGCCCGCACGCGCGAGCGGCACGGACAGCAAAGGCTCGAGCCGGTCAAGTGCTCGGACCTCGGCTCTATTCTACCTTGCCCAGTCCCTCGATTTGGCGTTCGATGCTCTCACCCTCCTCTGCACCCGCTCGCCCAACACCCTGATCAAGGGCATCGAGGATCCCCGCCATCCTATGGAGCGGGATCGAGACCAGCAGATGGTCTTCGGAAAAGCGGGCCAATCTCCGCGCGCCGAAATCGAGGAGCGAGAGTCCGATCCCCCCGGTAACCACAGGATACGCGACTCCGGTCCTGCAGGCAGGGCCGGAAAGCTCAGGCTTGATGGAGCCGCCTTCCCAATAGCCAGCGAGGCTGACGAGTTGGTGTAGAGACCCGGGTTTTCCGATGAACACCACGATGTCCGGTAACACCGCCGCTGTGGAGAGAGGCGAGAAGGAGACGCGACTGGCGATCCCGACTGGCGGCGGGACAGTCTGCTGGCTGCGATGGATCGCCACGCGGGAGCAGTAGACCTTTTCCTTTTCAACCAGAAAGTGCACTAGCCTCTCTCTCCCTTCCAACGGCAGGCGTCCAAGCCCTAGGCTGACCAGTCCCCCGGGACAGCCGCAGGTCTCCGCAGTAATGGTCACGGATTCTCCTTCCGCGGCTCTTTTCAAGGCCTGGCAAACGGAGAGCTTCGCCTGAGGGGCCGGGATACCCGGCGCCAATGCGTCCCCGAAAGCCACGGCGACCGGGTCCATGCCCAGCTTCAGTTCTCTCTTCAAGCGGTCAGACCATTTCTGCCAATACATGCTTTCCTCCTGTGATTGTGCGCCTTTTCCTCCTCAAGTGCGCCGGTGAATTCTTCGACATCCTGCTACCGACCGGAAGCTCGGTATGGTTCAGGAATTCGGTGATCTTCTGGGCGTCGGGCGTTCCCTGCCGCCATGCCCTGGAAAAGCGACTCTGATGCGCCACGATGATCGCAACTACCGCAGAGTCTCCTGTCTGGATACCCCACCATCCTCATTCGGCACCCACGGCGAACGTCTGCCGCAAAAGCAGGGGGTCGCCCAATTTGAAACCGGCCATTGACGGGCCTTCCACCGACCCTGCCGTAACAACATGTGCGCGCCCACGTTGATTGATTTCGCAATCGGCACTTCCGGCAGGACTTCCAGTTGGTGTCGTCGGGCGGTTTTACAAGCCGAATTGCAGCTTTGCAGTCCAGATTGTAGCTAAAGTTTCCACAAGGCCCAACAAGCAAGTTCCGCAAGTTGTTGAATCTATTGATGCCCAAATGAGGGCATCCAATGCCTTGGGCGCAGGGGGTCGGGCGTTCAAATCGCCCCGCCCCGACCATCCGTAAGTAACTGATTTATTTGCAATGTTTGCTTTCGGCGCGCCTAGCGCACCTGTAGCGAATTGGGGCGTTTTGGGGTTTCCGGAGGCTTCGAGCAGCTACAGTTTTATCTACAGTCGGTTTCATCAACGGCTGGATCGGGGCCTTCATCTCCGAGCCGCGCTTACCCCAGGAGATCTGCTCCGTGTCGCTTCGGTGACTGAGGCTGTCGAAAGGCGGCCTGACCGCGGGGCAGAAGTCAGCAGAGGGCATATTAGGTCATGACGTCGGTAAGGCTAACCAAAGGCAACATTGCGACCTTGATACGTTCTCAAGAAACTGATTTTAAGGAGTAGCATACCCTAACTAGCCAAGGGCTTCGCCCTTGATATCCCTGCGGGTTATGGGAGTCAAGGGAGTCAAAAGCCAGAGGTCAGAATGCGCGGTGGGCGATTGAAGCGAAATGACTTACCGACACAACGGGAACAAAACTCTCGTTGGGAGCCGTATAACGGGAACTAAGGTCGACTTGCGGGAACCATCAAGAGCCATCGAAGTCGTCAGTGCGCTGATCTGCAGCCCTGGCGGATGAGGGCAGAGTCGCGGTCCCGTTCGAATCATCGATATGGGGTGTTTCGAACACAGATGGGATGTCTGGAGGAATATGTATTGCCTTCGGTTTGCGCTCGGAATCGCTTTGAGCACAGTCGTTTGGGGGCTTGACCCAAGACTGGCGATTACCCAATACGGCCATGACGTGTGGACGACCGCCGATGGTCTGCCTCAGAACTCCGTTCGTGCCATTGCACAGACATTAGATGGGTACCTCTGGATCGCGACAATGGGTGGCGTAGCAAGATTCGACGGTGTCGACTTCACCGTCTTCAGTTCTGAGAACACGCCAGTCCTAGCACACGACAGGATCACGGCTCTCGCCGCGGATGCAGATGGCTCCCTATGGATAGGGACCAGTGGTGACGGAGTGGTCCAGGTCCGAAATGGGAGGTTTACCCAAGTTGTTGCCTCCTCCGCGTTACCCGATGAGAATGTTCGGCTCTTGCACGTCGATTCCAAGGGAGTTGTATGGATTGGCACGGATGCCGGCCTCATGAAGTACGACCACGGTAAGCTGACGACGGCATTCAAGGGAGGCAGGGAACTCAATAGTCATTGTGCAATCGAGTATCCCGCCGGCACCCTTTGGGTCGGGACGAATAGCGGTCTAAAGAAGCTGCAAGGGGGATCTCTCCTGACCTATACGGTCAACGACGGACTGCCGGCCAATTCCGTTTGGGGACTTGCCAAAGGCGGGGAAGGTCAACTCTGGATCGGGACCCGAGGCGGGTTAAGTGAATTCAGGGACGGCCGGTTCAAGAACTACACTATGCGCGACGGGCTGACCCACAATGCCATCACCTCGCTTCGCGCAGATCGAGACGGCAACGTGTGGATTGGGACAGATGGAGGCGGGCTCAATCGATTCTCGGACGGTCGGTTTTCGTCCTACCAAACGCGTGAGGGTCTTTCCAATCAAGTCGTCCGCTGCTTCTACGAAGACCAGGAGGGCAGTCTGTGGCTGGGTACTGCCGGCGGCGGCTTAAACCGCCTCAAGACCTACCGCTTCACCGTGCGCTCAGTTCGGGAAGACCTGCCCAGCGACATGGTGCGCACGATCTTTCAGGATCGCGGGGGAGAAATTTGGCTTGGAACCGGAAACGGGGTAGCGAGAATTCCCCCCGGCGGCAGCGCCCGGCGTTATACGGTCAAAGACGGCTTCCCGAGCGAACTGACCTGGCCAATCGTACGGGACCGCAACGGCAATATATGGGCGGGCTCCGAAGATGGAATTCTGCGCCGCTTTCGCGCTGGAAATCTGACAAATTCCGCGGCTCGTCAGACATGGCAACTGAGAGGCGCCATCCGAATCGTTTTTGAGCAGCGCGACGGCGCGATCTGGGTAGGTACGGTTTCTGAGCTGGTTCGCTTCGCCCAGGGCCGAAAGAGCGTGATAGGAAAGCCGGATGGATTGGCGACCGCCAGCATTACGGCCATCACGCAGCGTGCCGACGGAAGCGTCTGGGTAGGGAGCCGGGCGGGCCTTCAGGAATACCGCGCTGGCAGATTTCTGCCGCCCCTCGACGTGGCAAGAGGCCTCGCGGGCAACGCAGTCACTGATTTGTACGAAGATCGGAATCGCAGTTTATGGGTTCTGACCTCCGGTGGGATCAGCCGCATTTCGGACGGTGGAGTACGCTCCTACACGCGGGCCGCCGGCTTGCCGGATCTGAACCTGTACCAGATACTGGAAGATGAGTTGCACTGTTTCTGGATAACCAGCCGCCGAGGACTGCTTCGCATTCCGGCGTCCGAGTTTGACGACATCGACCACGGAGTAAAGAGAACACTCAAGGTTGACATGTTCGGTGCGGCAGACGGAATCGTCGGGAGCAGCGACTTCAACTTCGGCTATTCGCCGTCCGCCTTCAAAATGCGTGACGGCTCACTCTGGTTTCCGACGTACGGAGGCATCGTCATTGTGGATCCATCCAGGATAAGCACCAACCTGCGGCGGCCGCCCGTCTTCGTGGAAAGGGTAACGTCGGAAGGGCATGCGGATCTCGCGAGCGGCAGCAGCATTAGAGCCGGGAGCAAGCTGGAGTTTCACTATACGGCTCTAAGCCTTTTGTTTCCCGAGCGCGTACGCTTCCGTTACCGCCTGGAGGGTTTTGATCGGGATTGGGTGGACGCGGGCACCCGGCGGGTTGCGTACTATACCAACTTGCCGCCTGGAACTTACTCATTCCGGGTTGTCGCGTGCAACAACGACGGTATCTGGAACGAAGCAGGCGCGTCGTTTGGTTTTCAATTGACTCCGCAGTTCCATCAGACCGCATGGTTCTATTTATTGTGCGGTATGGTCGTGGTCACATCCGGCGCGTTTGCCTATCGCTGGCGAGTGCGTGGCCTGCAGGGACGTGAGCGGGAGCTTATAGAACGCGTCGAGCAACGGACAGTAGCTCTCAGCCGGGAAGTGCAGGAGCGCAAGCGCGCCGAGGAATCTGCCCGGGCCGCTAGTCGTTGCAAGACCGAATTCCTGGCCAACATGAGCCATGAGATCCGCACGCCGATGAATGGAGTGATCGGCATGACCGGCCTGCTGCTGGACACCGAACTGACCGCGGAGCAACGCGAGTATGCCGACACGGTCCGCCGTTCGGGGGAGGGACTGCTCACCATCATAAACGATATCCTCGACTTCTCCAAAGTCGAGGCCGGCAAACTGGCCATCGAGGCCATCTCGTTCGACCTGTGCCTGACCATCGAGGAAGTGGATGAGATGCTGGCGCCGAAAATCGAGGACCGGAAGCTCGACCTCGTGCTGCGATACGCCGCGCAAGTTCCCCGCCACTTTGTGGGGGATTCGGGAAGAATTCGCCAGGTGATGACGAATCTGGTGGGCAACGCCATCAAGTTCACCGCGAGCGGGAGTATTGTGATCGACGTGCAATGCGAGTCCCAGGACGCGGCGCGGGCGATGATGCGGATCTCGGTGCACGACACGGGGCCGGGCATTCCCGCCGGGAAGCTCGACTCGGTGTTTGAGAAGTTCAGCCAGGTGGATGGCTCCACCACCAGAAAGTACGGAGGCACCGGTCTGGGCCTTGCGATCTCCAAACAGCTCGTGGATCTCATGGGAGGCTCCATCGCGGTGAGCAGCTGGCCCGGGGAAGGTTCCACATTTTCGTTCACCCTGCCTTTGGAGCTGGATGCCAACCCGCACGCGGCGCCCGTCCCGGTGGATGATCTGCGCAATCTGCGCGCTCTCATCGTGGACGATAGCGAAGTCAATCGCCGCGTGCTGCACGAGCAGATCACCAGTTGGGGCATGCGCAACGGCAGTTTTGCGACCGGCGAAGAAGCGCTCCAGGCGCTCCGGGAGGCGAAAGCCGCCGGGGATCCCTACCATTTCGCGCTGCTCGATTACCAGATGCCCGGCATGGACGGCGCCGCGCTGGCGCGCTGCATCAAGGCGGATGCGGAGATCCGCGAAACGGTGGTGGTGCTGCTGACTTCCGTCAGCCAATGGATCGAGGTCCGGCAGAAGGAGAGCGGCACGATTGACGCGTCGCTGGTCAAACCAGTGAGGCAGTCGCAGTTGTTGAATACGCTCTCGACGGCGTGGTCGAGGAAGCGCCAGCCTTCGGGTCCGGCTCACGTCAGGGCGGACCGCCCGGTCGAAGAAATGCGCCGCGCGCTGGCGGTTCGCTTCGGCGGCTTGCCGGTACGCGTGCTGGTGGCCGAGGACAATATCGTGAACCAGAAGGTGGCCGCGCGCATGCTCGAAAAGCTCGGCACGCGTCCGGAGCTGGCGGCGAACGGCCGGGAGGCGGTGGAGATGTTCGGCCTTCTGCCCTACGACCTGATCTTCATGGATTGCCAGATGCCGGAGATGGATGGCTATGCAGCCGCGCGGGAAATCCGCCGCGGGGAAGGCCCGAACCAGCGCGTTCCGATCGTGGCGATGACCGCGGAGGTGCTGGCGGGTTGCCGCGAGCAGTGTCTGGCGGCGGGCATGGACGACCACCTCCCCAAGCCGGTCAAGATGGAATCCTTCTTCGAGGCACTGCGCACATGGGTCCCGGCCAAGCGCGCCGCGGACATGCTCGCCGGAACCAACAGTCACTGAGTCGAGCGGCAAATAGTCAAAGCCGACCGGGAATTTCTGTCCAAAACCCCACCTCTGCGGCGAAAACCGGAAGCTCTGGGAGGCGGAAAGAATACCGCTCCAGACGCCAGAACGGGTCGCCTGAAGGAATCACCGCGCGAAGCTGGCCAATCAGTGAGTAGTAGTCTTGCTCCGTCAGTTGCGTCCAGTTCACTTTCTCCCACACCTTCTTGCTAGCGCGGATCGGAGGCAACTCCGGGTCCGATTTCGCGGGGTCGGTCAGCGACTCCCAGGGGCGTTCGCCGCCGCACTGAAGCCGCCGCCCGCCGTCACGGTCTTCCGCTACAAGGCCTCTGCCAAGCCGAAAAGCAAGAAACTGGCCGGCAAAGCCAAACCCGTAGCGGCCGCCGAGCACGCCACGCCAAAACCCGAGCCGCCTGCCGCCAAGCCCAATCCCAAAGTGGCCGGACTCCAGAAGCGTCTCGCCACAGCCAAGAAGAAACTCGAAGACGCCAAGGCTGGCGGCGACACCAGCCTGCCGCACCTCACGGGCGCCTTCGACTATGTCACCTACAACGGCAAGAGGATTTCCGAGACCGAGGCCATCACTATCGCCACCGAGCTGGCAAAACGCAAGCCCCCCAGCCTGACGCCGGTCCGACCATCTATGCCCCGCAATCGGCTTTGTAGAGGGCGTTATTTGGTGTTATCGGTAGCTATCCCGCCGACCACAAGGCCACGACCCGGCGCGTCATTTTTGTGGCCGCCGCAAACCGGGCACGCGATTGTTGAGGGCGTCGCTGTGGGATTCGAGACGGGAATCGCGACGTGCTGCCGACCGGGCAGCGGATTTTGTTCGGTGTTGGTGGCCTGCGAGTGACAGGCGATTTGTTCCTTAAGCTCCAGCATTCGCTGGCCGGCTCGCAGACGGGCGCGGAGCTCGTGAGACTTGAAGGGCTTGCTCACATAATCGTCGGCACCCGCTTCTATGGCTACGACCAGATCCTCCCAATCGGTCTTCGCCGTAAGGATCAGGATGAATACATAGCCGTCGGGATGGGGGCTGGCGCGAACGCAGCGGCAAACCTCGATGCCTGTCATACCAGGCATCACCCAATCCAGGATCACAATCTGCGGCCTGCTTTCGGCCTGTAGAAGGCTCCACGCCTCATTGCCGTCGGAGGCGACGGATACGTCGTATCCCCACCTCTCCAGCATCGCCTGGAGCACGGTCCGAAAGATGGGATTGTCGTCTGCAATCAATATTCTCATTGCCGATTCAATCTCCGTTCTCCGGGCCGATGAACTAGAGGGCCGAGGTCTCGACGCTGGCCGATGAATGCCGCCATTTCGACGCAAACGTTTGAGAAAGCAGCCCGCAGCCGTGCAAGACGTTCTTCGAGTTTCGACGCTGATGCCTCCCGAGCCGCCGTTTCGACTTCCTCGCAAATGGATGCCACCGCGTTGGCTCCCATCTGTCTCGCACCGCCCTTGATGGTGTGGGCTGCGGCCTTCACTCCGTCGAAGTCCGCCTTGGAGAGCAAATCGCCGATGCGAGACAGGCTGCGGGCGGTATCGGCTCTGAACATCTTGACCAACTCCACGATCAATCCGTCGCCGAGATCGAGTATCTCTGCCGGAGGATTCCACGGCTCGTAGGACCGGGCTGTGGTGCCAGCGACCAAATCGTCCATGCTCCGTTCCAACGCCGTAGTGCTCACCACCGTCTCTCGAAAGGCTCTGGGGTCAAACCACGCAGTCGGCCGAAGTATCTCCAGGATTTACCCGTAAGGCAATGCTGTCGTTGGTTAACCGTGCGGCTCTGCGGAGCCTCTTACTGGCGATTAACCCCTCGTATATGTTGAGCTTCGCGGCGCAAGCTCAGATGCAAAGCGCAACCGGGAGAACAGGTACAGTACCCCTATTCTGTTTGGGGGCTAGTGCTCGTATCGGCCTATTAACTAATGGCAGCCGTAATCCGGTACCGCAAGACAGTATCATTACTCGTACTCTGCCTTTCCGCGACCGGTCGGGTTGGGAAATCTCCGGCAAGCGAGGTTACGAATGTCCAAGTGGGTTCACCGGCGTTTTCTGGTTCTATCGATTGCCGCATACATTCGTTGCTGCGGCAGAGCTTTCCATGCCAACTCGATGGAGGTAGGCGATACCGCCGGTCAGGACGAAGGCGGGTCGAGAGTTCTCCATTTGGCCGATAAGTACCACATGGGCACCGTTAGTTCGCGGGTCACCGATCGTTCGGCTATCGGCCCGCACAGGTCCGGGCTACAGTCCTCGAATCCTTCGGACCCGGATCTCCCGCGGGAATTCCGATGTCTTAGGAGTTCCCGTCGCGGCAAGCGAGAGATCCTGGGTCTCATGCCGCTTCTGGCTTTCGGGCTGATTCTGGGTGGCACTCGCCCGTGTCTGGCACAGGCCACGTCGGGCGCGATCCTCGGCCGCGTGCTGGATTCCCGTGGGGGCGTCGTCCCCAAGGCCACGATCACCGTGCAAAATGGGGCCACCGGCATGACCCAAACTGCCGAAACCAGCGCCGCCGGCGAGTATTCGGTTCCCGCTCTGCCCCCCGGGAACTACACGCTCACCATCAGCAAGAACGGTTGGCGGCGCAGCAATTTTCGGCCCTGGGACCGAGGAGGAAGCCAGCACACAGAGAGAGCGGCAACGACGCAACAGGTCTCCGCAGACTCTTTCTGTGTTTTTGTTTTTAGAAGAGGTCTTTGCAGACCCGTTGCTCCTGTTGCCGGTCCGGGCGGGCCGGTTCCCGTGTGCTGGCGAAGCGCTGCGGCGCTGGCTTCGGCCCAAGAGTCCCCATCAAACACCTCGCCCTACTGTCGTATGCAAGTCAGCTCATATACGGTAGAATCAGGCCTGAAAGCGAAGAATCGAGGCACTACAACTCACATGCCCACTCACAAACTCACCGCCGAAATCATCAACGCCGCCGTCGAAGGTTTTGAACAACAGAAGCTCCGTATCGACGCTCAAATTGCCGAACTCCGGGCCATGCTCCATGGTGGTCCCACGGAGACCGCCGCCACGCCGGAACTTCCAAAAGGCAAACGGCGGAAGATGAGTGCCGCCGCCCGGAAGCGCATCGGTGACGCCCAGCGGAAACGGTGGGCTGAGTCCAAGAAGGAGTCTGAGCCGTCGTCGCCGGTCGCGCCGGAGGTTCCAAAGCCGAAGCGGAAGCTCAGCGCCGCTGGCAAAAAGGCCATTGCCGAGGCCAGCCGCAGGCGGTGGGCCAGGGTGAGAACCGAAGCTGCCACGGCGGCGAAGGCCCAGCAGGCACCCGCCGCCAAGAAAGCGCCGGTGAAGGCTTCACGGAAGGCCGCGAAGAAGGGTGCCGCGAAGCGACCACAGAAAGCCGCCGCGCCTCCGCCTGCTGTTCCGGCAGCGACCGCGTAGCGCTGCGAAGTCCACGGCACGGTTCGCTGACGTGTCGGCAGTCCTTATTTCCAGGAGAAATAGGCTACTGTGGAAATCGTGCAGCACGCCACCGATGACACGCTGGAGCGATTCGCCATGCGGACCCTTCCCGACTCGGAATCCGGGCCGCCGGAGGAGCACCTGTTGATCTGCCGGTCATGCCGGGATCGGCTCCAAGCGGACATCGACTTTCTGACGGCCATGCGTGGGGCGGCAACGAAGATTAGGGAACAGGAACAGAAAGAAGGTCACTGACGCCGTTCATGGCCAGTCCTCCACCTCCAGAAAGGGCTGATTCGCATTCGAGCTTGGTGGCAAACCGGCTGCCCGTCGCACCAAGGCCGGTTCCCCGCCTTTTCAGAGACAAAGTTAACGTTAGTATGGTCCTGTGCCCTCTATGGAGCGCCAAGGACTGGTTCGCGCTTGGTCTTGGGCGCACAATGCAATTGTGACCATCACCTATCCCAACGGAATCATCCTCGAAGCAATCGTGCTCTCGCATGACGAACACGCGATCCGCGCCGCTGCTGCCGGTTGCGACGACGTTCTGGCTTTCACTCGCATTCACGGCACCTGGATCTCGGAAGAGATCGAACCGGTTACCATCGAGTTCGATTGGCAGCGGCGTAGGACATCTCCCGCTATCTCCGGGGACGATTGCGTTTGCTCCAAGGAACTTGCGACCCGCCTAATCGAGTCGCTGTTCCGTGGCTGTGAGCCGAAGGAAGCTGGGTCGGACGCTCTCTATGTTTTCAGCGCAGAGGGAAACCGCGTCGCCGTCCGTCTATCTGAACTGCAACTCACGTAGAGCCTGCGCCGTCGCTGATGGATGAGGTCGCCTGACTGGCGCAGCGGGATGGGTCGTTCCGGCTGAAGTGGAGCCGAGGAGCGAATGTGCTTCGATCCACAGCATGGTGTCGTCGGCCTCTGTCACGCTGGCCGGTTGGTCTGGCAGAAGTCCGAACCGCACCGCGACCGCACACTGTAACCGGCGTTCCGCCTCGCGGTACGCCGCGAATTCCGGCAACAGCTTCAATGGGCGCGCCAGGTCAACCAGGTAGGCTTCGCTCGCATCGTGCAGCAGGCCCCAGAGCGCGTCCTCTGCCGGACAGAGCTTGCTGACGTGGACGGAGTGCTCTGCGACCGAGTAGAAAGTCGATGCGTGGCCCCCAAATCGACATTGATGCGCCAGCGCGTGGGCAATGTCCTCGACCAGGATCTTCTCTGGGTTTGGGTCTAGCGGCCAAAACCGCAGGGCCGGAGAAGGTGCCAATGAAGCCGTCGAGACAATCCATACGGTAAGTGGAACACGGCTCGCGGGTCCGCACAATTCCCTGGGGGAGCGCGGGGCGCACCAGCATCGGCGCGAGCACTGCCGCTGGCGGGGCGGAAATGGCCCAGCT
Organism: Candidatus Solibacter sp.; assembly: GCA_050014175.1. Taxonomy (GTDB): domain Bacteria; phylum Acidobacteriota; class Terriglobia; order Bryobacterales; family Bryobacteraceae; genus Solibacter. The sequence continues at coordinate 11,708 of JBEKDV010000207.1, forward strand.
AATTTTTCAACCCCAGGCGAGAAGGACCACGGAGCGCAGCGGAGTGGTCCGCGCCCTGGGAACGAGGTTTTTGCTCTTCGAGGTAGGACAGGAGCAGGACAGTGTCCGGTCGGCATGACCGGCATTCGCCTACATTGTGAGTCCAGTCCGACCGCCATCAAGGGCCGCTGGCATGACACGCGCCACACCCTCGTAACGGAACTGGCCGAAAGCCGGGCCGGTCACCAGGCCGGCCTGACGCAGAGCCGGCAAAGAGTGGCCCAACTGCGTCAGCCAACCTCGCAAGCACCCGCCGGGTGCGTAGCCGATCTGCATGAGCTCGATCGTCGCCCAGGAACGGACTCCGCGTTGGTACAGATAAGGGAGACGAGGTCGCGCCCCGCGCGGGGCGCGTGGATTGAAACCGTTGCCCGTAGCCAAAACCAGATCCGCAAACGGAGCGACGTTACGTAACGTTGAAAGTGGCTGTGGATGCTGGTTCGGGGTGGGCGTGAGCTGAAGGCGAGCGCCGATTTCCGCAGACATTCACCGAAACAGCGGTCCGGACAGATGTCGACCGTAGAGTTCTGGGGTGGCCTACATCGGCGAGACCTGCGGCCCGGTGCACGTCGTCGGTGATTCCGACCAGGGCTACACGGAGAGCAAACTGGTTGCGGAGAGGTCCTATGCGGCTTCGCGCCACGCGTAGCGATGGTGCAGACCACCCAGGCGCGGCATTGAAATCACGGTTGCCTTCGCTGCTGGCTTGGGCTCGACTGTCCGTCGCTTCGGCGTGTCCTTTTCCAGGGAATCGTGAATGCGATCTTCGTGATGGTAGTTCACGTAATCGCGGATCAGCCGGCGGAGATGTTGTTCGTTCAGCGCGATGACGTGGTCGAGGATCTCTCGCCGGCAACTTCCCACCCATCTTTCCGCGATGCCATTCTGCCAAGGTGCTTGGACGCTCGTCCGTTTGGGCTTCAGTCCCGCTGCCTTTAGAAAGGTAACCACTGCCTCATGGAATATCGAATCGCGATCGAAGACGGCGTACCGGTACGGACCCGCTTCGGGGAAGGCCTCCCGCAGTTGTTGGACGACCCACTCCGCTGTCGGGTAGCGGGTCACGTTGAAGTGCAGAATCCTGCGCCGTCCATGCTCAATCACGAAGAAACAGTACAGCAACTGGAACGTCACCGTCGGCACCGTGAAAAAATCGAACGCGGCGATCACCTCGCGGTGATTCTGGAGAAACGTGAGCCACCGCTTACCTGCGCCGCGCGCTGGTCAATCCGATACGCGATGCTGTACCCCGGGTTCCGGCTGCGCCAACTCGCTTGCGTCTTCTGCCGGCGGGCGGTCTGACACTCCGGCGCGTGGCAGGCCCGTTGTCGGACTCCTACTCGCGGATCCGGCCGGAACCGCCGGCGGCAGATTCTGCATGGTCTCTTCCGAGCCTCTGGCATCGTGATGATTCATCATCGTCGTCACGCGCAGGCCCGGATGGGGGGCAGTTCAGATTGCCTGGGTCACTTTTGGAGAGCATCGGTGGGTAAGTTTTGGGTTCTCCCGCAATTTCCGTGCAGGCTTGATCGCTCCAAATGGCCCTAAAACATGGAATGTAAGAAATGTTCTATCGTTAAAGGCAAATGGCTTCTCCCCCGAGCTATGTCCAGGCCCTCCTTCCCGACCCCTCGTGTCTCAAGCTGAACTCTGTCGAGCATCAGGCCGGCGGTCGGGTTCTGATCGC
>JBEKDV010000208.1:0-13363 GCA_050014175.1 Candidatus Solibacter sp.
GCCGCGCGTGCAACGCCTGTGTATGCGCGCATCAGGTCGAACGCGCCATTCGCCAAAGTGCCATCCTTCAGCACATAAGGCTCACCCCGGATGGGCCATGATATGTTGAAAGCCCACGGCGAAAACAGAGGCGCCGCGTAAGCGCCGATCGCCAGAAACGCCAGGCGTGGAGCCACCGCGCTGCGATCCGAGTTGCTCTCGCTGATCGCCACGATGTTGTGCTCCACTCGAAAGGGCTCGATCCGCAGGCGCAAATCGGCCTCGCGGGCCGAGCCGCTATACAGGTTCATCGACAGGAACGTCGTCCGCGGGCACAGCTTGAGGTAAGTAGCTACATCTTCGCCCGGCTGGCCACCTACCGTTCCGGCAAGCGTCCTGCCAACGAAATCCATGTAAAAAGGCAGCGCGTACTCCTGAGCCCCCGCCTCCGTGACGCGGCGCAGCCAGCCGGAAGCCAGCCGTTCGGCCGAGTACTTCAGGTCATCCGTATAACCGCCTGCCTTAAACAGCTCGTTGGAACGGGGTGAGTGGTCGCGCCACATCTTCGGGTTTCTGGCTGCGGTCGTGTTGAAGACGGAAATTTCGTTCTCGACCTGAATCATGATCACCGTACGAGTCTTGGCGTCGATTTCACGAATGTGCCTCATGAATGCCCGGAAAGCGGCCGATTCCCGCTCGATCACCGCGTCGTAGTCATAGGAAATCATGCCGTGATACGATTTGCCGTCCGCATCTACCGCGCGCGGATACGTCTTCTCGTCTTCCACGATGTCCATGGGCGCGAAGAGATAGTTATCCAGATTTGAGTAAATGTTTCCGCTGGACCCGCTCGCGTAGTGCCCGAACCACCCTAGGATCAGCTTCAGCCTGTTTGCATCGGCAAGCGCCTTGACGTGATCTACATAGGAGAAGTCGAAGACCCCTTTACGCGGTTCTATTTGGGACCACTTCACCGGAACCTTCAGGGTGTTCAAGTGCATCTTCCTGGCGGCCGGATACAGATAGTCCCAGTCGCCCATGGTCTCGCGGTAACGCCCGTAGTGGCTTTGATGCCAGGGCAGCTCGGCCGCCAGCACAAAGAACGGGAGGCCCTCCACAAAGAGAATTTGCCTGCCGCGCACGGTTTCCAAGTGCGGGCGGATGTCCTGAGAGCGAAGCGTCTGAAGGCTCTCCTCCAGCCCGGCGTGCAGAATCCCCGCCCGAAGGAGAGAAAGTATCACAACTGTCTTAGCGAGTGTCATAGGTATGTTACCGTGCGATCCGCTTCTTCCCCGCATTTGCGAAGATTGTGCTCAAGAGAACCAGCAGAGCCCCGCCGGCCATGTTCGGCGTCACGGGTTCGTGCAACGCGGTGGTCGAAATCAATACGCCGAAGACGGTCATTAAGTAGATGGAGACCGACACCGGGGCCAACGACCGGCGGGTCAACACCTCCAGAAATAGAATCATCGATAGCCCGTAGACGAAAAGACAAAGCAGAGCCAAGCTGAGCCAGGTCTGCCAATGCAATGCGGCTATTTTCTGAATGGAAAGCGGCTGCTCCAGCAGAACATGAAAGGGGCAAAGACTTACGACAACAAAGATATAACTGTAGAACAGGATCTCCGCGGGTTGAAATCTGTCCAGGAGCTTCTTGCTATATGCATTGTAGAATGCCGCCCCGAATTTAGCAGCGAAAAGCAGAAGGACGCCAAAGAGAAAGTACCAACTGGGAATCGTACCGGTATGTACGTTCACTCCCGTAATCAAGAGAACTCCCGCGAGAGCCAGAATGAACCCGGGCAGCAGTCGCCAACTGAGAGACTCGCCGGCAATGAACACTGCGAGAAGCGCATTGAGAATCGGAGTTACAAGTCCGATAAATGCCGCATCCGTCGCGAGCACATATTTGAGTCCCCAGGTGGTCAATACGTTGGCAGCGACCTGGCCTACGGCTCCCAAGGCAAAGAATCGCAAAAGATTCGCGGGATGCAATGCCTCTTTCCGGATAACGCCAAGGTATGCCGGTCGATCCTTCAACTTCCTGCGCAAAAGAGGAACCAGGAGCGCGATGGAGCCGATCATCGGGAACAGAGTTATTGAGACTGGCTGAAGCTCGCGGAGCGCAACCTTGGAAAGGGTCCATTTGAGCGCCCACATGAAGTTAATGGCCACGAGCAGCAACAGATCAGCGCGGCCTGCCGCGACAGGCGCGCATTTGTTTTCCGAAGCGCTGGGAACCGACCTTAGAGAGGGAGCCACGCGGTCCCGAGTATATGTTTGGGCCGCCCGTGCTGTCAAGGCAATGTTCAAAATGTGTGAATTTGAATTCTATGCTCTGTCGTCAACAAGTCAAGTTGTCCGGTTTTGTAAATACGTGATCTGTACGCTTTGTGAAACAAAGCGATGCGGCGTTTAGGCCACCGCCTTGGGTTGGGCCTTGGCTTTGGCCGTTTTCTTGGAGATGACGGCCGCCGTCGCCGGCGCGGTGGAAAAGTCTCGCTCCGTCCGTACCGTGAAGATCCAGTTCAGGTCGGTCCGGTTGGTGCGCCGAAATGCCGTGCCTTTCTTCGCCGCCGGCACGCTGAACTTGGCATTGAACTCCTGGATGTAGCGCTCTCAGGCACGTGTGGGGCGGTCAGATCCGAAGGATGCTTAGACTGCAATGCGCCTGCCCTCATGCCGATGGTCGTAGCCCAAGGTGGTGGAGAATTTCTCCGCGAACGACTTGACGATGGCGGCCAAGTCCGGTTCGCCCCAGCGATAAAAGCGCGCCGCCGCCATGGAGACGCTGATCGCAGCCACTACCGCGCCGGTGTGATCGTACACCGGCGCCGCCAGGCAGCAGGCGTCCTCCACCGCCTCCTCGCGATCCACGGCGTAGCCTTGCGCTCGGATCTTCGCAAATTCGCGCTCGAGTTCCGCCGCATCCGTGATGGTGTGGGCCGTCCGCTTCCGCAGTCCGTTTTTCTTCAGCGACCGGCGCGCTGTGTCCGCATCCAGGAAGGCGGTAATCGTCTTTCCGAGCCCGGTGCTGTGAAGGCTAGCCGGAGCGCCGATGCGTGCTCGTATCTGAACTTCGTTGGGAGAGTCGATTTGTTCGACGAAGAGAATCTCCAGTTGCCGGCTATCGAAGATGGCCATGTTCGCGGTGGCCTCCACCTTTTCTGATAGGCGCCGCAAAAGCGGCCGGCCGATTTCCCGCACTTCGAGGCGCTGTAGAACCGTGTGCCCGAGTTTCAGCAGTTCAAGGCCCAGGTGGTATTTCTTGGTATGCGCGTCCTGCTCGATGTAGCCGAAGGATTCGAGCGAGGTCAGGATGCGGTGGACATCGCTGGGAAGCAGTTCGGTTTTGGCGGCCAGTTCGGTGATGCCCATGGAGGGGTGATCCCGAAAGGCTCCCAGCAGCCGACATACCTTCACGATCGTGGTGGCGGGCTTCATGGCGCCAAGTCAATCTTGGGCGCGGACGCCACAAGAATCAAGCCGCATTTCAAATATTTTGAACTGGAGAGCCGTGGCCGCGCAATCAGCCCTGCAGCAGGCGGGCGCGAGGTTGTTGTCGCCGCCCACATCCGTCAGCCTGAAATCGCGACCCTGGTAGAAGTAGGTGAGGCGCTTGTGGTCCAGTCCCAGCAACGCCAGGATGGTGGCGTGGATATCGTTCGTGTGCACGGGGTCCCGCACGGCCTTGAATCCGATCTCGTCGGTGGCGCCGATGACCTTCCCGCCTCTGATGCTGCCGCCGGCCTTCGCGGCAGAGCGGCCTTCCGGCGAAGTATAGTGGTGGTATATGCAGATGCCGGCCGTGCGTTGGGCGGCGTTATTGAGTTTTACGACTCTGTTGTGCGCTTCGGTGCCGCAACCCTCCGACTGGGTTCCAGCGCGTTGGCCGTGGTCCGACGCAAAATCGCTCGAATTGCTGACAGACAGCCCCATCAATTGCCTCCTGCTGAAGACGTACAGCGCCGATTTGGTGGCAGCAGCGGCGAAACGTGGATTGGTGGTGCTTGCGGTCATCTCTGCCAGTGGAGACGCCATCGCTGCGGCTCACAAGGCGCTTGCGGTTGGCGTCACGGGCATCGTGCTGGAGGGCAGTTTTCCGGATAGCACAGCGGCCGCCGTCCAGCGCGCGGCTGGAGGCGCCCCGGTAATTCAATTGACAACGCGCAGCCATCTGCCACTCGGATCCAAAGCTCCAATCATCGGGACCTACCAGGGCGTCTGGCCGGGGATTGCAATCGAGGAGGATGGCGCGAAGAGGGCCGGTCCTACGGGTTCGATCTGGATCGATACCAATACCGGCTTCCTTCGCGCGGTCCGCGCCTGGGGGGACGCCGCGCTGTGGATCGCCAATGAACCACCCCCCAAAACGATCATCACCGGCGAGCGGTATCTCCAGGTAATCGCCGACGCTGCCATCTCCGGCGCCCGCTGGGTATTGGCACTCGATGACGATTTCGCCGCCCGCCTGAACAACCGCCAGGCCGCGGCCATGCGCGACTGGCGGCGCATCACTAACCTGATGCGATACTTCGAAGGGCATCCCGAGTGGCGCCGGATGCGCGAATACGGAAAGGTGGCCGTGGTGCAGGACCCCATGAAAGACGGCCTGCTGTCCGGTGGCGTTCTGGATATGATGGCGGCTAAGCACATGCCCGCGCGGCCTGTCCCGCGCCAACTCCTCACCGCCGAAGCGATTCGGGGCGTCATGGTCACGCTGAACCTCGATTCCGGCGGCCTCACCGCCAGCCAGCAAAAGGTGCTGCGCGACTTCATGAACGCCGGCGGTACGCTCCTGACCGGCCCGCCCATCTGGAAAGATGCCGGCCCCACGGGAGAGCGGTTCACTCTCAACACAGCCGAATTCGAGCGTCTGGATCCCCTGTGGAACGAGCTGAATTCGAAGCTGCCACGGCGAAACTTTGGCGTGTGCCTCTTCAACGTCTCCTCAATGATTTCGAACGTGCTGGTTTCCGCCGACGACAAAACCATCGTCGTGCATCTGGTGAACTACTCGGATTACCCGGTGGAGGAGATCTCCGTAATGTTCCCGGACGATTACAGGAAAGCGACGCTCATCACGCCCGAAGGCACCGGCCAAACCCTCGAGATATCTCGAAGCACCGACGGCTCGGGCGTGACCATAGAGAAGGTGTTTGTCTGCGCCACGATCAAAGTCGAGCAATAGCTCCTGTGCGCCACTTAGCCATCCAACCGGTCCACGAGCGGAATTGGCTTGAGCGAGCTTTTCGCTCCCGCGAGCCATTGGCGCCAGACCTGGGGATCCTTGCCGTTATTGCATCCCGTTAATTCTTCCAGCGACATATGGGCAAACTCCGCCAGGCTCGCCCGGTTGTCGTCCAGATACTCGATCAGGCTGTCGTAACCTTCGGTGCTGCCCAGGCGGGCGAGTGTCCGGGCAAGGGTTATTTCGGTAAGCGCATGTTTCTCGAGGTCGAAGTCGATCTGGAATCCCTTCTTGGCCGACTGGTTGTTTAGCAACGGCTGGCTGTGCATCTTCTTCAGGATTGGAACCGCTTCCGCGTCGCCGAGCAGTTCCGCCCCATAGCAAATCGCGTCCACGTAGTGGAACGGCCAGGGCAACTCGGCGGCAAAATCCCCCGGCACGGGCTTGACCAGGCTGCCTAGCTTCTCCCAAACGGCGAGCGCGCGGCGGTCGCGTGTCATTCCGAGGGAGTAGACCAGGTCGGCCGGAGGAGTCGGTATGCCTATTCCCGTGTGCTCCACAGTCCCTGCGTCCTTGTCCTCGCGTAGTTTGGGCTTCGGAGGCGCGTTCCCGCTGGCGATGCTTCGCTCGATGGCCTCGATCAGCACCGGGGCTCCGGCCTTCGAGCCGAACATTGCCAGCGCTTGGGCCAGCCGAAGCTGGCGATCGCCTGTGGCCGCGGCCATCTCCCGCTCCAGGATCGGGACCGCCAGTGCCGGATCGGCTGTGCAGATCTCCACAAACGGGATTTTCTCGCGATAGTGAGGACTGCCTTCCCGCGCCATTGGGACGTCTTCCCAAGCGGAAAGATGGCGCCCATCCAGTTGTTTTGCGAATGTCCCGATGGCGGCTTCGTCGAGGGGCTCGTCCTTAACTTGGCGGGTAAGCATTTCGGGCAAAAGGGTGCCGACTTCAGTGAGTCTCTTCTGCACTTTGCGCAGGTCCACCTGGCGCGCGCTAACACCGTCGCGGATGGCATAGGCCGCGGCCACGCCCATCGCGCCCCCCAGGTTCTCCATTTCCGGCTGGTTGCGCAGGTTGTACAAGACGTCGTGGGTTCCCGAAAAGGCCTTACCTCCTACCAGGACGTTCTCCAGCCCCCGCGGCAGCAGGGCACGATATGGCATTTCCGTGGGCAGGATGGGCATGAGCAGTCCCGCCCGGATCCAATTCGAGGCGACCCTTCTGTGGCAATCCATTTGCCCTGCGCCGAGGTTGATCACATCGGGCCATGCACGATGGCGCAGAATATCGGTCAGGGTCAGGACCACGTCGCCTATGATGTGACGCGACTCGCGCGTGGCGATGTAGTTGCCGTGGTCGTGGCACGTGGGGCCGCGCCGCCGGCCGATCAGGATCGCCCGCGTGTAGTCGTCCACATTGCTGACATCCACGGTGTGCCCGAAGTGCCAGCGGCTCTTGGTGGGCTGAAGGTATTGGGCCAGGTTGAACCACATGGGGTAACTGTCGCGGGCTGCGCCGTAGGTGAACTTCGCTCCCGCGAAGGCCGGCACGTCGCCGTCGCCGGTGGTGTCGGCGGTGATCTTGGAGAGCACGGCCATCGGTCCGTAAGGCGTGGCGGCTACTACCCCACGCACCTGGTTGTCCTGGAGCACGACTGCCACGGTAATGGTGTTGAAGAAGAGATCCACGTGGGACTGCTGGGCATCCTTGAGCAAGGCGTACATCTTCGCCTCGATGTTCCATTGTCCGTTCCGTTTGTTGGCCGACGTGGGCCAGTGGATGCTCTTGTGGACTTCATCGACGAGGTTGGCGTTGCGAATGGCGAACCCGGCCCAATACCGGCCATACCAGTAAGCGGAAACGCCGCCCACGGTTCCCGTGCCGCCAAGCCCGGGGCAGAGCTCCAGTAGGACGGTCTTGGCGCCCTCGCGGGCCGCCGAGTTGGCGCAGGTGGCCCCGCACGTTCCCCCGCCGACCACCAGAAAGTCCGTCTCGCGGAGAACGGGCACCTGCACCGGCGCTGCGGTCAACCGCTCGTAGAAACGGCCGCGCTGGGGGCTGTCCTGAGACTTCACCTCCAGGCCGTGCGGCGGGTAGTCGGGAATCCCGTAGCCGGTTTCGTCGGCGGCGGGAAGTTCCCCGTTGTCGAGTTTGGGAATCAGTGTCCTGGCGAAGGCCGCGCCAGCCAAAGCTGCATTGACCGGATCGCGCAGCAGATCGCGCCGCGTATCCTCCAGCCGCGCTGCCTCATTAAGGCACCATAGGCCTTTCACCGGGCCGGCAAAGCTCCACAGCGGCAAACGGACCCCGGCTTGATTCTTGTCGGTAAAGTTAACGTCCAGCCCTTTGAACTCCCCCGCCCAAGCAGGGGCAGGGCCGCCCAGCCGCGTGGTCTGCGGGCCGTCCAGCTCGTAGGCGCAGATGGCGAGTTTGGCATCCTTGAACTTCGCCACGCTCTGCACCAGGTGGGCAGCCACGCGCATGGTGCGATGGCGGGCTTCGATCTCCCGCTGCATCATGCCTTCCAGGTCCAGCTTGCCCATCCGCAGTTCCATGGGGCACTCGATCAGCACGTGCCCATTGCCCCGGTAACCGGTATGGATGGTGAGCTTGTTGCCGACAACGCCGAGTTCCGCGGGCACTTCCAGGGTGGCCTCTTCGAGCGGCCACACTCCCTCCATCTCCATCATGCGGACGAAATGGAAGTCCGCGGCCGTTTCCGGCGCGAACTCCGCACCGGCGACCCGGGCCACCACCGCGGTGCTGGTGGAGTCCAGCACCAGCCGTCCCAGGAGGGCCTGGCGGCCCGATTTGTTGCCGATGACCACGCCGCGAATCGCACCGGCGGTCACGATGGCCTCAGTGGGAAGGGCGGCGTAGACCAGTTCGACTCCGGCCTCCAGAAGCAGGTTCTCCAGCGTAACTTTGAAGGCGTCCATCCACAGCGGAATCTCCCCCGCGGCCTCGGCGGTCGCCTGCTTTTTCAGGATTGCTGCGATCAGTTCGGGCACCTGCCCGCTGCCGGCCAGCTTGCCCAGGTCCACCCAGGGCTTGAGCGTGGCAGAGACCTCCCGCCCGAGGTAGATGCGGTGCTCCACCAAGACAACTTTGCGGCCCGCCCGGGCGAATTGGAGGGCGGCAGCCACCCCCGCCACCGCACCTCCGATCACGACCACGTCCGCCTTGCGCAGGACCGCCAGCCGCGAACGGTGCAACTGGACGCTCGGCCCGCGCTTTCCAGCTTTAGGGGATTGATCCTGCGCGACGGCAGCCTCGGACAGGAGGGACGAACTACCGGACATGACAATCGAGGCGATCGTCCCACTGCTGACTCCCCGCAGGAAGCGACGGCGCGAAGGGCGCCCGCGATGATTATTTTCGTCTTTCATGGAGTCTCCAGATGACGAGGTAATAAAACCAAACAGGTCAGAATATACCGAAAGTATCCGCCGGAAATCTGTAGGCGGAGACTCCGGCAAAAAGATCCGCCCGCGACCGCGGCCTCGCACCGCTGCAGCAGGCTAGGGCGCCCGCCCCGGCAGGCGGAACGGGACGGCACCGAGCCACCTGCTTTTGGATCTCAGCCGGGCCGACAGCGCGGCAGGTTGGGGGATTGGCCTACCGGTTTCACCTCCAAGCCCTGGACGGGCGCCAACGGGTCGTCGGCGTAAGCGGAAGTGTACAGGATCATACTCTTGGCCGACACGGTATCGCTCAACTAACTGTCGCGGGGCGCACGCCGACTTGCGGGCCCCTGCAGATCGGCATCCTCGGTCACGGGGACATGCACCGTATCGTAGACGTACTACCGGAAGGTCCTGTTTTGATATCAGACTTCAAGGCCCAGGTATATTGTGATCGCGGAAGATCGCCCGGTCAATCCCGGAATTCAAAATATTCGAAAGCAAAAAGCATCTTTGATGTCGCCAAAGCCACGGTGAACCTGGCGGGCTTCGATTGCGTTTGGATTCAGGTTCCGGACCAGGAGGGCGTTCCCGACGGGCTGACCGTAGACCGCGACGGCTATCTTATGGAGCGTGCAGTGGGGAGGTGCAAGGATCGCCAGATACGATCCAGCCGGACGGCTGGTGCGGGAAATCATGCCGTCCGTAACTTACCCGACGAGTTCTACATTTGCCGGCGCAAATCTTTGGCATCCGAGCGGGCGTGTGCGGGGAATCGAGGAGCCCCGTTTTCGTGAATGACCGCAATGCAGGTAATTCAACATGCTGGGAAATTTCTTTGACGAGCAGGTGCGGCCAGAGTACACTCATCCTTCAGGCAGATGGTTCTGCGAGTGAATCGGGAGACGCAAACGGCGGGGCAGAACAATGTGGCTGCGGATGGCGCAACATGCGCCGACGCGCCTTCGCGAGTGCGCCACGTGGTGGTGGCGTTCGCGTTTGTGCTCGGACTGGTGCTCTTCATCGACCGGGCGGCGTTGAGCGTGCTCGCGCCGGCTATCCGCCGGGACCTGAATTTCGGGCCGATGGCGATGATCAACTGGACCGCATCACAGCCGAGAAGTGACGAAAGATTGGCTGGTCAAGTCGCACACCCCCGTTTGATCTAATTCAGAAGTTTTGAATTAACATCTTGCCTGGGTGCCTTGAACAGTTATAGAGTCTGAGAGAGATGGAGCGAACGGCATTGACCAAAGGACCGACCGGGCTTCGGGGTGTTTTCACCATACCTTCTACGCCCTTCCGCGAGACAGGAGAACTCGACATTCCGAGCTTCCGCCGGGTGATCGACTTCTGCATCAATTGTGGGGCGCACGGCTTAGTGTTCCCGGTGAATGCCAGCGAGTGGATTCACCTGAGCGATGACGAGCGGTTCCAGTTGTCCGAAGTTCTGGTCGAGCAGAACGCCGGGCGCCTTCCGGTGATCATCGGCGTAGCCGCCGCGGCAAAGGAGATCGCCGCCCGCTTTGCCAAGCATGCGCGGGAGATCGGCGCCGACGGCGTGATCGCCATGCCGCCGCACATCCGGCGGCGTGCCCTTCACGAACAAGTGATCTTAGACTATTACCAGGCGATCTCCGAGGCGGCGAAGCTGCCGGTCTTCATTCAGAACTGGTACGGCCCACTCGGCACGGAAATGTCAGCGCAATTCCTGCTACGTTTATGTCGAGAGATCGAATTTGTCCAGTACATCAAGGAAGAAACGGAGCCGAGCACCATTAAGCTGACCGAGGTTGTGCAGGCCAACGACGGTTCGGTGAAGGGCTTCTTCGGAGGCGCGGGCGGCCGCTATTTGATTGAAGAGTACCGGCGGGGCGTCGATGGCAACATGCCGGGTTGCCACGTCACGGATGTGGTCGTGGCGCTGTGGAATGCTTTAGAGAGCGGTGATGAGGCGCAGGCCTTGCACGTCTACAAGGAGATGGCTCCGCTCTTCTTCTTCGAGGTTCAGATGGAAGGCTGCTACAAAGAGGTGCTCTACCGGCGCGGTGTCATCGAGTGCCCGCATAAGCGCAATAACAAGTCGCCGCTGGATAAGATCGCGTCGAGGTATCTGGACGACATACTCAAGGCGCTCGAGCCGCTGATGACCTGGAGTGCATAGCCGTGTCTTCCGACCCGCGCCCGCACCGCCAAGTAGCTGTCGTCACGGGCGCAACCGCGGGGATCGGCGCAGGAATCGCGCGCCGGCTGGCGCACGACGGCTTCCTGGTGGTGATTGCCGGGCGCCGTGCCGCCAAAGGTGAACAAGTGGTCCAAGAGATTGCGAGCGATGGCGGCACCGCATTTTTCGTGCAAGCCGACATGAGCGACGCGAATGCTTGCCGCAACCTCATTGAATCCGCCGTGCACCGCCATGGCCGGCTCGATGTCCTCGTGAACAACGCCGGCATCTTTCCGATCGCGCAGATCGAGGCGACTACCGCGGAGATGTGGGATGACGTTTACGCTGTGAATGTCCGCGCACCGTTCCTGTGCACGCAGGCGGCGATCCCATTGATGGAGAAGCAGGGCGGCGGATCGGTGATTAATATCGGTTCAGCAACTCCCTTCCGCGCCGGGGCTGACCGAATCGCCTATGCCTCGTCCAAGGGGGCTCTCCTGACCATGACCAAATGCCTGGCACGCGCCCTGTTGAACAAGCGGATCCGCGTGAACTGGGTCACTGTCGGTTGGGTTGCGACAGAAGGCGAGATCGAGCTGCGTAACCAGCACGCGCCAATGGGCGACGGGAGTGCGTACCTCGAAGGCGTTTCTGAGAAGGCACCGCTCGGGAGGCTGGAGACAGTGGAGGATATCGCTGCGGGGGTTGCCTACCTGGTCTCTGACGAGGCGAGCCATGTCACCGGGTGCGAGCTGAATATCTCTGGCGGATTGTGGATTTAGTTATCTATGCGAATCACTGAATTAAAAACGTTTCTCGTCGGCAATCCATGGAAAAACTGGCTGTTCGTCAAACTCCACACGGACGAGGGCGTGGTCGGCTTTGGCGAGGCGACAGGCGGATTGGAGACGAAGCCGATCGAAGCGCAATTGCATGAGATCAGCCGCTTCGTGATCGGTGAAGACCCGCTGTGCCCGACGCGCCTGTGGCAGAAGATCTACAAGGGTGTCTATCTGAATACATCCGTGGCGATGAGCGCCGTCGAGATCGCCTGCTGGGATATTCTCGGCAAGACACTCAATGCCCCGGTATGGAAGCTGCTCGGTGGCAAACAGCGGCCGCGCCTGCGGGTGTACGCCAACGGCTGGTACAAAGGCCCGCGGGATCCCAAGTTCTTCAGTGAAGCGGCTTCGCGCGTCAAGGAGATGGGCTATACCGCGCTGAAGTTCGATCCCTTCGGCGCCGCATACCGCTTCCTGGACCGGACGGAAGAAGATCTCTCCATGCTCATCATCCGCGCGGTCCGCGAAGCCGTTGGCGACGCGGTGGACATCCTGATTGAAGGGCACGATCGATTCAGCGTCTCCACGGCCATCCACCTTGCCACGCGCATGGAGGAGTTTCGGCCGATGTGGTTTGAGACACCGGTCATGTCCACGGATATCGAGGCCACACTACAGGTGGCGCGGTCTATCCACATTCCCGTGGCCACGGGCGAGCGTAGCAGCCGGCTGTCGGACATCCTTCGCATCGTCTCCGACCGCTCCATCAGCATCGTGCAGCCCGAGACCCTGAAAATCGGAGGCATCTCCGGAACATTCAAGGCCGCCGCGATCGCTGAGTCAGCGGAAGCGTTCATCGCGCTCCACCAGGCTCAAAGTCCACTGAACACGGCGATCAACGCGCACATTCACGCCAGCATTCCGAATTTCCTCATCCAGGAATGCTTTGACGATTTCCTGGAGCCCTGGGCACGAGAACTCTTCGATGGCGTTCCGCAAGTGCGGGAAGGATATGTGGAGCCTTCGGATCGGCCGGGCATTGGAGTCACCCTCAATGAAAAGGAAGCGCTGAAGCACCCATACGACAAGACAAATTTCATGCGGTTTTTTGAAGAGGGATGGGAACGGCGGTTTGATTCCCGAAGTTGAGCATCTTCTCAGAAGCAACAACCTGCTCGGCGAAGGCCCGGTATGGGATGACGCGCGAGGCGTCCTCTGTTGGGTGGATATCGATCGCTGCCTGCTGCTCGAATTCAGTCCCGCCACTGGAGCGCAGACCAGCATCGAGATGGAAGTTGCCGTTTGTGCTCTGGGATTATTGGCAGACTCTACCGATCTGGTTATTGCCACCGCCAGACGCTTCGCAATTTGGCAGCGGCGGCTTGGGCGTCATCGAATGGATTCAAGAACCCGAGCCAGGACGACCTGGGGCACTGCTTAACGATGGCGCTGTGGATCGACAAGGCAGTTTCTGGGCGGGGCAGCCTCGGACCGACCGGCCAATCCTTTTACCTGTCGCTCACCCGACGAGTTGCGCGTTCGGCGGAGCTAACCTCGATCATCTTTACACGGCGCGGGCGTGGCGCCGATTCTCCCGACCGACCTGCCGGCGATCTGTTTCGGATCAGACCTGGTGTGCGCGGGATGCCTGAGCCGCGCTTCCACGAGCCTTAGCTTAAGACCAGGAGCGAATCACCGGTGGACCGCCTGCGAGTGCCGGTATGATGCCGCTCACCTCAGGAGATCCGCGAGGGCGTAGGCGTTCTTGCGCCGCGTTCGCTCTTCATTCCGGTTTCACCCGCCGGTTGTGTTCCGATCAGACGGAGTGGAAACAACGATA
>JBEKDV010000209.1:0-13362 GCA_050014175.1 Candidatus Solibacter sp.
GGGTTCCCTGGTGACCCGGAGACCGATCATTTCGATTTTCTTCAGGTGGGCTGGACACACCTTCTGCACGCCTCCTCCGGTCTGGGCGTTCTCGAGGTCCGCTACGGGTACTCGACAGCGCACGTCGATACAAGCACTTCGGTGACCGGGCAGAGCCGCATAGAACTTTTGGGCGGCCTGGTTTCAGGAGCGCCCCCGCTTGCAAACCTGGCCGTCCGCCCGCGCCAAGGGATCGAAGCGGCGTGGCAGCCCGCTGTACTGCGCGCCCTGGGGACTCGCCATCAGATCGTTGCCGGTGGAGGATGGAAAAGGTCTGAGCCGCGCAACCGTTTCACCGCTCCTTCCGGCATGAACCTGATCACTGCTAACGGTGTCCCTGCATTTGTCGTGGAGTTCAACACGCCGCTCGATTCCCGTGAACTCGTGCGGTCGTTCTCCAGTTTTGTCGCGGACCACGTGAGCTTGACGCCTTCCGTGTCACTCGATCTGGGCGCTTTCGCCGATTTCTCGCGCGGCTCGCTACCGGCTCAATCAAGCCCTCCGGGGGCGTTTGCACCCGCACGAACATTCGCCCCGCAGCCGGACTTGATCGTTTGGAACAGTCTTTCGCCACGCGCCGGTGCCGCGTGGCAAGTTCCTCATTCGCACGGCCTGGTTCTTCGAGGCACGTACTTTCGCTTGTACGCGCCGCTTCCGGGGAGGTATCTCGACTTCGGAAATCCCAACAGCCTCGGCGGGAGCGCATATCAATGGATCGCGTCCAACTCCAGCGACTCGTTTCAACCCGGCGAACAAGGCAGTCTGCTGTTGCGCTTCGGCGGACCTTACTCGTCGATCTCTCCATCGCTCCATCGGCCTTACTCGGACGAGTTCGACATTGGCGCGGAATTCCCTCTCGCGCCGCGAAGCGTCGCGAGCATTCACCTGTTCCGCCGCGATGACAAGGATCGTATCGCCGCCATTGATACCGGTGTGCCAACCCAGGCGTTCACGCCCATCTCCATCCTCGATCCTGGGCCCGACGGAATTCCCGGCACGTTCGACGACGAGCGGCTGACCGTCTACGCGCAGAACCCTGCCACTCTGGGCGAGGACCGGTATTTGTTGACGAATCCCGCTGGGCTGCGCATGCTCAATACCGGTCTGCTGGCGGAGGCAGGCACGGAGTGGAGGCGACTGACACTGCACGCGTCCTTCGTGGCGGAGAAGTCGTACGGACCCACCAACCCAGGCGACGCGGTCTATGAAAATGATCCCGGTGTTATCGGCGCTCTGTTTTTCGACCCCAACACCGCCATCCATGCCGCGGGCCGAAGCTTTGTTGACCGGGCCTACGTAGGCAAAATGCAAGCCAGGTACCGGCTGCCTCCGGCCTGGGGTGGGATCGAGGTAGCGAGTGTGGCCGATTACACGGACGGGCTCGTGTTTGCGCGCCAGTTACTGGTCACGGGCCTTCCGCAAGGCCCCTTCCTCGTGGCGACGACAGTGCGCGGGAGCCCGGAGGGCGGCAACCGCGCTCAGTATGTGATCAATTGGGATCTCCGACTTAGCCGGCAGTTTGGGCTTCCCGGCGGCACATTTGCCGTATCGGCCGATATTTTCAACGTGACCAATGGCGCGCAACGACTCCAAGAAGAGGATCTCAGCGGCCTTTCCTTTAATCTGCGCTTACCGGTCGCGATTCAGGCGCCGCGCTTCGTGTGTATAGGCTTTCGGTACGAGTTCTGACGCGATGGTCTGAACCGGTTTCCGTAGCGACAGTTTGGGATCCAGTGTCCCTCGGCCATGCCGTTGCGCAAATAGATGCTGCGGATTTCAGGCCGCCTTCCGTAAACCCGCACGAACAGGCGGATGGCCGCCGAGTACGGAATCCGGTTGCAGCGCCGGAACGTGGCATCATCCTCGTGTTTGCTCCCATCGCGTGACATGATGCGACTTCTGTTCTTGAATCTGGGGCTGGCAGCGTAGCGGTTCGACAAGGCATTTTACATAGAAGCCCAACAAGAGGCTAGTTTTGAGTCCGGGTGCCGGGAGATGGTATTATTTCGGATGTCATCGCCTTTTAACTGCGAAGCCGGAATCCTGGGTAAGGCGGAACTGGGCAACCCAGATGGAGTTCAAACTCAAGGCACGAGTTAGCCGCTCAGATGCTCGGACCATCCGGCATGCTCTTGACCAACTGGCTGCGAAGGGCGCTGTCAAAAAAGCGGCTGAAGATTTCATTGTTGAAGGCAAGATGGAAGGAGCTAGTGCAAGGCAACTGAATCGCGCGCTCCTTTCTGCTTTGAGAAAAGTGGAGAAGAAGACGACGCTCCGCGCAGAATGGACTTCCAGCGACAATACTACCGAAAGGTTCTTCGACTACGTCTTGAAGAAGACGATCAGGAACTGACATGAATCGACGAAATGGATGACCCTTCGGGGGCACGCTCATTTGCTGCGTGGCGGACGGCGATCAGGCTGCCACGGGAGCATGACAATCCCGGGGAGGTAGGCGGAGGAGCGGGTGCCATAAACGGTCGCTGTCCTGCTGGTCGCCTCCTGCTCCAGATCGCCTGCGCCGAGGTCGAAAATGCTCCTGGAACGCGTCAGCCCCGATCTGGAGCGTGGCGAGGTCATTTGTCGGGCAGCGTGAAGCGCTTCTGGCTTTCGATCGCGATGGCGTATTCCGTCATGTTGGTCCCCGGGCTCTTGGGGTCCGATGTTCAATAGGCGATCACACCACATCGCCCCGGGAAGCCAGGTCCTTTGTCGCGCGTGTCGGGCTCCAGCCCTTCCCGCCCCGGCAGGGGCGTCCGTTCCGGGCTTCACACGGAACCCGGCTCACGAGCGAGCGGCGGAGACATCCCGGTCGCGAAACGGCTGATCCGCTTCGGCCAGCCTGCACACGACCCGGAAGACGATTTCCCGATGATTCCGGGCTTGGCGTCCGGCCGCCGAATGCGTCACAATTGCATCCGTGGCAAATCATCTGGGTCGGCTGCTGTCCTGCCTGGGCTGTCTCGCGTTTGCGGCTGGAGATCTGCGGGCGGCGGAGGCGGTGCTGCGGGGACGGGTCGTGGACGAGAAGGGAACGCCCGTAGGCGGCGCGCTGATCGTGGCGCGGCCCGCTTCGAGCGGCGCGGGTGCAGCTTCGGCGGGAAGCCTGCAAGCCCACTCCGGGCTGGGGGGCGACTTCATCCTTACGCTGCCCGATGCGGGCGATTACCGGGTGAGCGTGCAGCGCGAGGGCTACTACGAATTGAAAGACCGCCCGATCCGCGTGGAGGGGCCGCAGGAAACCACGCTGGTGGTCAATTCCGTCCGGGAGGTTTTTCAGGCCATCGATGTCAGCGGCGAGCCTTCGCCGGTCGACCTGGCCGGGATGCAAAAGGAAGAGCGGCTCTCCGGGACGGACGTCAACGCGGTTCCCTATCCGGCGAGCCACAGTTTGCAGAACGCCACCAGGCTCATGCCAGGCGCGGTCCAAGACGTCACCGGATCGACGCACTTCGACGGCGCCGCGGAAAACCAGGTGCTCTACCTGCTGAATGGGTTCAACATCACCGATCCGGTGAGCGGGCGATTTCGTACGCGCCTGGGCATCGAAGGCGTGCGGTCGCTGGAGCACTGGAGTGGCAGCTATTCACCAGAGTACGGGCAGGGATCCGCGGGCGCCTTCGCCATCACCACGGACACGGGCACCGACCGGTTACACTACACCGCCACCAATTTCATTCCCAGCGCCGATTTCAAACAGGGCATGCATCTCGGCAACTGGACGCCGCGTGCGGGCTTGTCCGGCCCGATCGTGCGCGGGCGCGCCTGGTTCGCCGACAACTTCGACGGCGAATACGACGAGGCGATCATCGGCGGCCTGCCGAGCGGGCAGAACACAACTAGTGGCTGGGTGGGCAGCAACTTGTTGCACGGGCAGGCGAACCTGACGGCCTCCAACATCCTCTACGCCGATTTTCTGGTCAGCCTGGAGAAGCAGAACCGGGTCGGCCTAGGCCCGCTGGACCCGCTGTCGACCACCGTCAACCTTCGCCAGCGGCAGTACTTCGCGAGCCTCAAGGACCAGATCTTTCTGGCGCGGGGGCTGGTGATCGAATTCGGCTTCGGGCACAACCAGTTCTTCAGCCGCCAGACGCCACAGGGCAGTGGGGTGTACGTCTTTTCCGCGGAAGGGCGAAGCGGGAACAATTTCCTGGCCGCGACCCAAACGAGCGCGCGCGACGAAGGCCGGGTCAACGCGTTCCTACCGGTAATTCACGCCGGTGGCGATCACCAGTTGCAGGCCGGCGTGGATGCCGACCGCCTTTCCTACAACGGGAACTTCAGCCGCACGGGCTATGAGCTTATCGGCCTCGACGGCGTGATTCTCTCCAGCACCAGCTACCGGGGACCCGGACTGTTTCACATCCCCGATGTGGAGCAGGCGGCGTACCTGCTGGACACTTGGCGGATCACGCGGCGCCTCCAGGTGATGGGCGGCTTTCGCGAAGACTGGGACCGGCAGGCGGGCAGTTTCGCCCGCTCGCCCCGGGTGACGTTCGCCTGGTCGCCCGATGCGGGCGGCCACACCCGGATATCCGGCGGCTACTCGGTCACTACCGATGCCGCGAACCTGGCGGCCTTCGCACCGCCGCTGGACCAGACCGCGGTGACCACCCATTACCTGCCGGACGGAACGCCGGGCCCGCAGGGAGTCACCAGTTTCGCGCGCGGTACGCAGCCCCTGGCGCTGCCCCGCGCCACCAACTGGAGCGCCGGAATAGACCACCAGCTCGGCGACCGGATTTACGTGAGCGCGAACTACCTGCGGCGGCGCTCCCGCGACGGTTTCATCTACGTGAACACTCTGGCGCCAGCAGCGCCGCCTTCGGAATTGCCGTTGCCAGCCGGCGTCCTGGATGGCGCGTACCAGCTCACCAACCAGCGGCGCGATTCCTACGACGCCTTCGCCATCACGGCCCGGCGGACATTCCGCGGCCAGTATTCCTGGATGGCCTCCTACACGCACTCCCGTGCCCTGTCCAATGCGGTGCTCAACGTTTTCAACGACGAGCCGCTCCAGGTGACGCCCTACCTGCACGCGATGCCCTGGGACAGCCCCAACCGCGTGCTGGCGTGGGCTTACGCTCCGCTGCCGTGGAAAAACTGGGCGGTGGCAATCCTGGCGGATGCGCGCAGTGGCTTCCCGTACTCCGTGCGGGACGAGGGCGGGCAGGTAGTTGGCAGCGTGGACGCCTACCGCTATCCGCTCAACTTCGACCTCAACCTGCATATCGAGCGCACCTTGGTTTTCCATCACTATCGCTTCGCCATCCGCGGCGGGGTGAATAACCTCACGGACCGGGCCAACGCCACCGCTGTGAGCAACGTGGCAGGCGCGCCGGATTTCCTGCACTACTACGGCGACGAAGGCCGCCACCTGGTTTTTCGCCTGCGGTTGTTCGGACGCACCGCGGGAAAGTAACTCGCCGTATAGCGCGCCGGCGCTGAAGAAGAGGCGCTGGTGAAGGCCACTCGATTTATCATCGCAGCGTGGTTTGGCAAAAAAAGGAATACTTGATGATCTGCAGCGAGGCTCTCCAAGACCACCAACTCGGGCACGTTGCGAGTGACGAACTGGTCACCGCGACCTTGCGAGCGAAACCGGAACTTGAGAGGGACTTCCGAGAGTACACGATCAGGACGCGGGCAAGCGGGACGAACCTCGTCGTTCTCGTATGCACCATAGACGGCAAGTACGCGTTGTTTGAGGACGCCTCGTGGACGCCGTATGTTTACAAGAAATGGTACGAGACAGGGTTCCAGCACCCGGCGGACTTCACCATCGACCCGGCGACAGGGCCACCATCTCCACAGCGGTAGTCCTCTGCCGGGTTTGGTTGGCGGTGTTTACCTTACGGCCTCTGCGCGATAGTCCCCCAATCGGGACCCCTAGCACTGTAGATAATTCTGTAGCTGCCCGCTGCCTCCAGGTTCAACAGGATTCAACAGGCTTCAACAACTTCACCGTATCTCCTTGAAACGTAAGTATTTGAAAATAGGCCATTTCCGTCCGCGACTGTACACCGCCTTGGGCACATTGGATCTCCGGTAAACACCCTGCTGATTTAACCCTTGTTTTCAACAGTTTACAAATTTGCCTATTGAACCTTGTTGAACCGCGAGGATGCTACAGCTACAGTTTTGACTACAGTCGCCCCGTCCGGGTGGCTGGAAGGCCGGTCAATAGCCGGTTTCAACGTGCGCGACCTCCTGTTTTTGCGGCAGGTGGTCTCGGGTAGAATCCCGATACGGCCAGGGTTCTTGATCTTGAAAAGTTTTGGTCGTTGAGTCAAGTTTAAGCGACGAGCTTGGCGTCGCGCACGCGGCGGTCGATTTCGGCCTCGATTTTGGCGAGATGCCGTTGCAGTGGTGAGTCGCCGGGCGGTGCGTTGGGCAGCTTTGGCAGAGCGGCTGTAGATCTCAAGGTCATCAATGGCATCAAGTACGCATCGTTTCATCTCACCTGTCAGTTGAAATTCCTCTTCCGCGGCGTGGCCCCAAGGGGGAAGCCCCTGGAAAGGGCGATTTGGGAGATCGAAGTTGTCGAGAATATCGACAAAGACTGAGGATCTCAGATCTTAAGGATATTGTTCTTGATTCTCGCAACAAGCCGGCGCAGGATATTACCACAGGATGTGCAAAACGGAAATCCAGGTCCCATACTCGGACGGAACGGGGGAGGATGTTTCCATGCGGTTTACTCACAAGCTGTTCCCCATGATCCTGGCAGTTCTGCTGGCGGCCCCGGCGCTGCTGGCTCAAAATGCCGCGCAGGTCACCAATATGGAGATCGCCGCGGCCGGGGGGTGCCCGAATCTCCCGACCGTACAAAACAGTTTTGCAACTACGGACACCGCGGCTTATGTCGTCTTCACTTACACAGGAGGAAATGCGGGTGACAATTTCGCGGTGGAGTTCATCGAGCCGAATCAAAGGGTTTACAAAACTTCCAACTTCACGCAGGCAGCCACTGGAGGAAACCACTGTTATAGCTATTTCATCGATATAGCCGGCTACCTGCCAGCCTCCACCCCCGGCACTTGGACGGTGGTGGTGCTTTGGAACGGCGCCGAGCTGGCCGGCGTCCAGTTTACGATCGGCGCCGCGAATCCGCCGCAGCAGGTAAACCTTGTGACCGCCGCAGCCGGGGGATGCTCGACGCCCCCGACGGTACAGAACAGTTTTGCAGCCACGGCCAGCGCGGCCTATGCCGTGTTCACCTACACCGGCGGAAATGAGGGAGACAATTTCGCAGTGGAATTCATTGAGCCAGGCGGGGCGGTCTACAAAACTTTCAGCTTCACGCAGGCAGCCACTGGAGGAAACAACTGCTATAGCTATTTCATCGATATAGCCGGCTACCCGCCGGCGTCCCTCCCGGGGAAATGGACCGCGACGGTGCTTCGGAACGGCGCTGCGCTCGCCTCCGTCCAGTTTACAATCGTAGGTTCGACAACTTCGTCGCTGGCCATCACCGCTCCGGCTTCGCTGCCCGCCGGCACGGTGGGGACCGCCTATGGCCCGGTGACGTTTACCGCCAGCGGAGGAACCGGCAGTTACGCCTGGTCGGCCACGGGGCTGCCGAGCGGCTTGAGCATCAGCGCTGCCGGAGCGCTGAGCGGCACTCCGGCGGCGGCCAGCCAGGGTAGCTATAACCCGCAGTTCAAGGTGACGGATTCCAGCAGCGCTACCGCGACCACCACCCTGGCGCTGACGATCAATCCCGCGCAGAGCGTCACCGGCGCTTCCGTAACCGCAACTATTACCGAGTACCAGCTTCCGCCAACCGGCAATGCCGTTCCTGTGAGAATTGCGGCCGGCCCGGACGGCGCGATGTGGTTTACCGAATCCAACAGCAACAAGATCGGGCGCATCACAACCACTGGCGTGATTACCGAGTACCGCATACCGACAGCGGGCTCCTGTCCCCAAGGGATCACCGGGGGGCCCGACAGCAACGTGTGGTTCATTGAGGCCTGCGGGAGCAAGGTAGGCCGGATCACCCCCTCCGGCTCGATTACAGAGTTCCCCATACCGGCCTCGTCCAGCGAACAGGAGGAGATCGCGCTAGGACCGGACGGAAACCTGTGGTTCACCGACGTGGCCGGCAACATCGGACGGGTTACGCCCTCAGGCAGCATCACAGTATTTCCCCTGGGGCAGGGGGGCATCCCCGCTGCCGGTTGTATCGCAGTGGGGCCGGACGGCAAGCTGTGGTTTTGCACAGGCGGAATCGTGACCGCCACCACGGCAACCCTACCAGTGGTTAACACCGTCGCCGGAACTTTCAACGGAGTGCTGGACACGCCTGTATGGATCGCGGCGGGGCCCGACGGCGCTCTGTGGATCACGGGCCAAAACAGCAACAACATTCTGCGCCTTACCACCTCGGGGGCTCTCAGCCTCAACGAGAAGATACCGACGAGCGGCAGCGCACCCTTCGGCATCGTCGCGGGCGCAGACGGCGCGCTGTGGTTTACCGAAGCCGGCGGCAACAAGATCGGTCGCATCACCACCGGCGGGACTATTACCAACGAGTTCACGGTGCCCACCACCGGCGCCGCACCCTTGGGGATCGCTGCCGGTCCCGATGGCGCTCTCTGGTTTGTCGAGCAGGACGCCAACAAGATTGGGCGCCTTGTCCTGACCACTCCCGTGATCCAGTCCGTCCTAAATGGCGCCACAAACCAGCCCGGAATCGTGGCCGGTTCCTGGGTGTCGATTTATGGCGATGGTTTCTCCAGCGTGACCACGAACTGGAACAACGCCAGTTTCGCGAATGGGTTGCCCACCAGCCTCGGCAACGTCCAGGTAACCTTCAACGGCCAACCGGCGGCGGTCTATTATGTCAGCCCCACGCAGCTCAACGTGCAGGCCCCGTCCAATATCAGCGGCAATGTTTCGATTCAGGTAACGAATAACGGCATTACCGGCGCCGCTTTCACCGCCAACGCCGTTCCGAGCGCCCCTGGGCTGTTCGCCTACACGCTCGACTATAAGACGTACTACCCATCGGCTATTTTTCCGGATGGCACGATTGTCGGAGATCCTTCGGTCGTTCCCGGGGTTCGGAAGGCGAACATGGGAGATGTGATCGAGCTCTACGCCACGGGGCTGGGACCGTCGCCCGGAGGGGTGCTGATTGCATCCCCAGTGACTTTCTCGGCTCCCGTCACCGTGATCATCGGGTCGGCACAGGTGACCGCCTCTTTCGCGGGGCTGGTGGCGCCCGGCGAGTTTCAGATCAACTTCACCGTGCCGAATCTACCGGCCGGCAACTATCCGTTGATGATACAGACCGGTGGCGTATCCTCCCAAGCGGGTGTGATCCTTCCGATCGCAAACTGAGGCGCGGAACGGTCCCTCACACTTCAACAGGGCACCACGGGAGCGGACATTGTTCCGCTCCCCGCGCCCACACTCGAACAGGTCCGCAAATACATCCGCGCTTCCAAGGCTGAGAACACGCTACGGGGTTACAAAAGCGACTGGCGGGCATTTTGCGCGTGGTGCGAGTCGCGCGCTGCCCGCACTTTGCCCGCGAATCCTGAGACCATCGCCGCCTACATCGCCGAATGTGCCGGGCATCTGAAACCGGGCAGCATTCAGCGACGGTTGAACGCAATGGCCGAAGCCCACAAAGCGATGGGGCTAGAGTCGCCGACGCGCACCGCGATAGTGGCGAACACCATGAAGGGTATCCGCCGCACGAAGGGCACCGCGCCGACACAGAAGACACCCGCGTTGACCGACGATATCCGGGGCATGGTAGACGCCACGGACGTGGGCGTCATCGGCGCGCGGGACCGGGCGCTAATCTTGCTCGGGTTCGCGGGTGCTTTCCGCCGTTCGGAACTCGTGGGGCTGGACGTTGAGGATTGCGGTTTCGGTAAGGATGGCCTCACGGTGACCTTGCGGCGGTCCAAGACCGATCAAGAAGGGGTAGGCCGTAGGGTAGGTATCCCTTACGGGTCGAACCCCGATACGTGCCCGGTTCGCTCGATTCAATCGTGGCTGGAACTGGCAGCCATCAGCACGGGACCGCTATTCCGTTCGATCAATCGCCATGGGCAGGTTCAACCGGGCCGCTTGTCTGGTATCGACGTGGCGCGCGTGGTGAAGAAACTGACGGGCCGCGCGGGGCTGGATTCGGCGAAGTATGCCGGGCACAGCTTGCGGGCCGGGCACGCTACCACGGCGGCAATGGCGGGCGCTTCGGAACGGTCCATCATGAACCAGACCGGGCATCGTTCGGTTCAGATGGTACGGCGGTATATTCGGGAAGGCAGCCTGTTTCGGGAGAACAGCGCGGGCAAGTTGGGATTGTAGAAAGGCCTGTCGCTGCTCAAGATCGCTCGCAAGCTGAGAGGGGAGCAACGACGGTAAGGCGCGGGTTGGAGCGGCGTCGCCTGCGCGATCAATTCTCCTGGCAAGCCGCCCAAATTGCCTGGATTTGGTCCAGTTCCTCGCGGCTCATCAGGCCGCCGCGCAGCCATTTGAGTAATTTGTTCTTGTAGTGCACGCGGTCGAACAGCATCACGAAGCTCATCATGTATACGAGCGAAAGCAGTGCGTATGGGTACGTCATCTTGGGTCTCCGTGGGGCCAATGACCCCGACACCACTCAGTCACGGTGTCAGTATGGCGACGAGTACCCGAAAGTTCCAGCCCCAAAGGTCATGCCCCAGTATGGGGGGGGTACCAGGAATAATAACTGAAAGGCAAAATCGTACGTCGCCAGTTGGGGCAAGGGCTACTTCTCGGTGGGCGAGAACGGGCGCGTCCTGGTGCACCCCGAAGAGCAAGCCGCGCGGCTGGTGATGGCGGTGCTGGCCTCGTAAAGGAAGGCGGCAGTGGCGGGGGACCATCCGTACCAGGCAAGCCGGGCGATTTCTGCGGGAGGTGGAACAGAAGCTTCGGATCATGGCGAACAACCTGAAAGAAATGGTGTTGGCTTATGACATGGACCGCAAGGTGATCTACGCGAACATCGTCGGTTGAGACGTTGACCGGTTATTCCCGATGTATTTCTCGTTGGTCAGGAGTTCGTGGATGGTGCCCCGTGTCCAGGGCTTGCCGACCTCATTGAGGATGCCCTCGGTATTCAGGTTGGTGGCGATCTGTGTTTCGGTCTGATGGTCGGCGGTGAAGAGGTCGTAAATGCGCCGCACGGTTCGTAGTTCATTCTCTGGTCCTGGGGAGCGGAAGACGCGTTCGGTTTGAAGACTCTTGCGTTCACCTCTTGCAAGGGTGGTCTTGGGTTGTCCGTGTTGGTCGAGTAGCAAGCGCCGAATACCGTATCCTGCAGTGCCGCCTTGTCGGTAGCCGAGGGTGATGAGTCGGCACTGTCCGGCGAACACCTTGGTGCTGAGCTCCCTGCTGTACTCGCCGGCCATGGCGCGCTTGAGGCTTTTGATGACGGCGCTCATGGGGCTGGCGTCGTTCGGGAAATGTTCGGCGCAATATTGGACGGTGATGTTGCAGCGCTTGCATTGAAATTCGTAGTGCGCTGCTTCGTCGGTGTCTTGGAAGCGGCCCCAGCGGCTGACATCGTAGACGAGGATGGTGGCAAAGTCGGCAGCACCACTGTTCACGGTGCGCAGGAGCTCTTGCAGCGCGTCGCGGCCGTGGATGCCCAGGCCGCTTTTGCCGGCGTCAGTAAAGGTCCGTACGATGATCAGCCCGTGCTCGTCCGCGTATCGTTGGATTGCGGCATGTTGGTTTTCGGTGGAGTACTGCTGATGCTCGGTGGACATGCGGATGTATTCCGCTGCCCGCGTCGGGCCGGCCGGATCAGGACGAGATGAACGGCTTCGACGTCGCGAATTCATGCTCAGGCTGTTTTCCCCTGCGTTCTCGTTACGTTTGGACGATCCGCATCCCCGACCTCTGGTATTTTGTTCTCAGCACCTTTTCGTTCGCTAGGTCTCTGACCGCCTGAAGAGGTTCTATAAAACGCTTCCGCTCGCGGGACGAAGTTGTATTCGCGGGCGAATGCCAGGAAACGCGGGTGGAATCGCACCAGGCGGCCATCATGTTCGGCCACGGCCGTGGCCAGGTTGTCGTAGTAAATTTCTCGGCTCACCCCGTTGAAAGCCGTAAAAGCATGGATGTGGCAACGTACGAAAATCTCAAAACACTGGCTGTGGGTGAACTCCAGATACGACATCCGGCTGTGCCCATCCACCAACGCAAAGGCATAAAGCTTGCGTTGGTCGCCCTCGTAGTTGAGCGTGCCGAAGTGCCCCCAGTCCACCTCGAAGCGTTCGCCGGCCTCGGGTTCCATCCGCACGAAGGCACGCTTGGGTCGTAGCTGCGGGCGCACGTTGTGGATGTAGTCACGCAGGATGGTGTGGCCGCCGTCATAGCCGAGGGGCCGCAGGCGTTGCTCGATGACAGCCGCGCTGGCCCGGGCGTCCTTCTCCAGCAGCTCGGCGATGGTTGGTTTGAATGGATCCAGTTTGCTGATACGGGATCGCGTCGACGGCGTCTGCGCCGGCGCTTCCAAATACTTCTTGATGGTGTGCCAACTCATATGCAGATGCTGTTCGATCTTGCGAATGGGCCAGCGCTCCGCCCAATACAGGTGATGCAAATCGTTGATCTGATCGGTGGTGAGCATGGCTCGTTTCCCTTTATGGGGCAGAGAGCCACCTGTTGACCAGAGGGCTGTTGTTGGCAAGAAAGATCCAGCGCTTTTGATTCAATGACTTGCGGGATAGCTGGGCTGTTGTTGGCAAGATTGGGAGCTGAGTTGTTGTTGGCAAGACGGCGTTGTCGCCGTCGCTCGTCCCTTTGCCGCTGGCGCTGCCGGTTGCGTTCCGCCCGCGCGGGATTGTGCTCAAGCAACTGCGCCCAGTAACCCGGATGCTCCGCGCGCCATTGCTGCGCGCTCTCCAGACACCCCTGTCGATACACCGGATCGGCGGCGACCTTCCGCCGGTGGTAATCGCTGCGGCGCCGCCGTTGGCAGACCGGATCGCCGCAGACGGCCTGAGCAGGCTGAAACTTGGATGGCAGAAATGCTTTCTGGCAATAGCGGCAGACCCGTTCTCCCATGAGCCCGTTCTCGCATGCCACGACCTCGATTGCAGGACGGATCGTTGCACCCGGCAGGCAATTTAGAAACTCATGTAGAGTGCATACCGCGTCCCCGCCAATGGGGCGGCTTCCGAGCTACAAAACCGGCGGAAATGCTGCTGTTTTATGGCTCTCCCGCACTTTTGATGGTGCCTCAGGGCGACCGAGAGGGGCGTACTTCCAGGCCGGCGTGGAACGGCAGGACCCGTCTGCGGAGAAGAAGGAAACCCGAGCGCCCGTACA
>JBEKDV010000210.1:0-13293 GCA_050014175.1 Candidatus Solibacter sp.
ATGTTTTTTGAACGCTTTCAAGCAGATGATGCCGATGATCGGATTCTGTTGGAGGAGTATCGTGAACAATGTCCGACATCCGCGGTGGAGGGCTTCGACGCCATCTTTACTACGCGGGCATCAGCTAGACCTGCGGACAACCCAGTATTTCTGAACAGAGGGGATGCGGGTGCAGCCGAGGTATTCCGATCTTTCTGGGTATTCTTTCGCGAAGTTCGTGCCGCGCCACGTACCAATTTCCTTGCGTCATTAGCTGGCTTCGTCGAACCCAGCGCTACCGTTACGAAAGACAAGGGCTCTCCGTTCTTCCCGGACGCCATCAAGTCGTACAACATTGGCTCAGGGTGGGTCGAAGAAGAATATCCGTTTTGCCCTTTGGACTATGTCCTGGCTGTCGAGGGAGCCTTCGCCCTCCGCGGCTCAGTTGCCCGTACCATTGGGGCAAACTCCAGGCGTTTCGCAGCTTTCCCGTTCGTTTTCGATTCGGGAGAAGACATGGTGGACGATGGAAACGAGGTGAAAGGAACCGCCATGGCACTGTGGTTACCACTATGGGAGCGCGGCACCACTTTCGCCGAACTGGCCGGGTTTATCAGCGATGCGCAGGCGCGGCTTCCCGGAAAAGATGCGCGATTCTCAGCCGAGTTTGTCCGCGCGCTACATGCGCAAGGAGTGGATGCCGGCTTTTCTGGCTGGCAAGAGTTTCGTTTCAAAATGAAGGGCAGCCGGGTTCCCTGGATCACTACGGGACGCTATGTCGGGGCTTCATCTGCTCAAAGGAACCAACACGACACTAGTCGAGCGAACGCCACGCTGCTGAATCGCGGCCTGGCACCGTTGGATGACAGCCGCTTTCTGGACCAGTTCGACATCGTTTGGAAGGGTAGCAAAGCGGACTCCCGCAGCCCTCATCCTGTTCGAACTGTTATCAACGCCGCTATGGAAACGGCCGCTCATGAGCCGACGGCTCATCATTGCTTAGCGCTGCTGGAGTCCATTTTCAGCGCCTGTCGCCAGATGTGTGTTTCGGAATCCTTTCGGGAGAAACTGCGCGGCAAGCGGGCTTCATTCTTCGAGGCCCTCCCGATGGAAGAATGGAACAGGCTTCTGAATCCGCTGGAAAGCCAAACCGAGTTTCGTATTGCTCGCTCGCTCGCTTCCATCACGGGGTTGCAGAGACAAAGTAATGGCGACTATTCCGCCGCACAGCCGATGCTCGGTTCTCTCCTCCCGCTTACACGCGGACGCTCACGTTGGTTTCTGCCAGAGAAGGGAGAACGGACACAACAAAATGTCTGGACAGGCGCGGACCTCACTTACGACGTCGCCGCTGTATTACGCCGGCGCTATATGGATTCACTGAAGGATGAGCAGCCTGCCCTGCGTGCCGTGCACGGCGCGAAACTGGTTGACGTGCTGACATTCCTGCGCGGGGGACTCGATGACCGGCTCATCGCGCGTTGGACCGAAGCAATGAGTCTGATCGGCTGGCACTTTGAAGAGGAACAGGACGACGAAAATGCGCCAGAGAGCGCGAGCAAGAATGGTGTCGAGGAGGCCACTATTGAAGGGGGCAAGAAGCCGCTCGAAATGACATCCGAAGGAATAGAACCCGCGTATGCCGCGCTACGAACATTGTTGGAACTTGAATGTGAGTGGCAGGGGGAGGATCGCGGCCAATGGAAAAAACGGCGCAGCCAACAGCCCTTTGCCTTACTGTGCCAGCGCGCCGCCTCGTCACTTCCGTTAGCTGTGAGTGAGGCTTTTCGCTGGATCAGTATTTGGGGTGCCAGCAATCCATGGGGGGCTGCAGCTCGCGCGGAGAATCCCCGCATCACCGGCCGCTACGTCGTCCGGCTGGATCACGGGAACATCTCTTCCGCTGTTTGGGACCAACAACTCGCCGACCGTCTCGCTGCTGCGGTCTGCATCCCGCTCCGGTGGCAAGACCACTGGCAACTTTATCGAGCCGTAACGCTCCCCCCGGCATTTGATTATGGTTCTAAAATCAATTCAAAGAACAATCACCAAGGAATACTATGACGATGACCACCACTGATCCTCCCGGACCAGCCACAGCGCTGCCGTTCACTTTCGGCGGCTTTACCATTTCTGCCGGATGTCGACGCATCTTCATCACCGCTGAACTTGAGCCCTCCAATGGCGACCCCCGCATTCAACCGACAGGATTCCCCGACCTGGGGCCAGTGCTCTACGCCGATCCTGCGGAGAAGCACGGCCTCATCTGCCTCATCGAATCCGAAGCCTCGATGGCAAACTGGTTGGAAGCAGTTTGTCTGGAGAACAAGTATGATGGCTCGCTCAAGGCAGTGTTCGCGGGGCTGTCCTATCTGAAAGCACAGACAGGCACGGGGGTAAACGCGGTCTTCAAGACGGCGTCGACACTGGACGGCCATCGCTTTGCGTCCGACTTTCTCGCCAAAGGCAAAGCTGTTTTTGAGCTGGGTGCCAGCCAGATAACCCTTGCCGAGTACGTCAAGACCAGCTTGGGAATGGCGGTGGATGGCAAGACGATGCCCATCGCACGGGTTCCTGAAGTTTTCCCCTTGGTCCTGGGATTGGACGCCATGTCTTTGATTCACGGATTCCAGGTCTCGAACGAACAGATCTCCTTTGTCGGCTTGCGCCTGCCACGCGCGTTGACCGCATCCATCGTCGGCCTCAATTGCCAGCGCGTCACGGTGCCCGGTATCAAGTTTAATGTCGGCCAAGTCGAAAGCGAGTCAGGGCAGGCTATTTTCCAGAAGCCTCGGATTACGGCAAAACGCATCGAAGCACGGTTCTCCATTGATGCCGGTCTTCTATCGTCGCTTCGTCTCGATACGCCGGGTGATGCCGGCGCATCAGCCCGGCATCAGCCCGCGCGCCTTAAATTGCTGCTGGCCCTCGCCCTTTGGAAAGTCGCCTCTTTCCTCGATCTGTTGAGCGTGGAACTGAGCCTCCGTACTGAGTGCAAGTTGCGCCTGAAGCAGGATGATAAGAGCCACGTGGTCGCCCCAAAGGCGAAGTGTGAGGGTGGGTCAATTGGGGAAGCCGCCGTTGACTTCCCGTTCACATCAATTGCCGCACAAACTTTCACGGAGTTGATCTCAAACGCACACCTTCCGGCAGATCGGTCCCCGCTCACTTTACAATTTGCCCAATGACTGCCATCCAAATCGCCTTTCCGTGGGGCCGCTACTACGCGCATCCGTGGGGGCTCAATCCGGTTCGCCTCCGCGAAGCCGAATGGCCCCCGAGTCCGTGGCGGTTGCTCCGTGCACTGGTGTCTTCATGGTTTCGTGCCAATCCCGGCATGGCTCCGAGTGGAGACGTTGTGGCATTGATTGAGAGTCTCGGACGTGTTTTACCTGAGATTGGCATCGGTAAGGTCGCCTTCGGCCAGACAGTTCACTACCAACCGAACTATGGAGCGGCGGGCACGGTTGAAAAGCAGGATGCCCGTTACAAGAATACCCGCCATGAGAATCACTTCGCGGCCGTGCATGGGCCAGTGATCTTCCGCTGGTCCGGCATCAGTCTTTCGCAGACGCAGGAGACGCTTCTTGCGAGGCTCTTGGCCGACCTGTCGTATTTCGGCAGGTCGGAATCCATCTGCCAGGCAGAACTCATTACGGCGCAAACTGTGGAGAACGTACTGGACGTTGGGTGGTGCCAACCCACAGGAGGCCGTAGAATCTCGGCGCAGTGCCGTGATGTCTTCTGCCCGAATCCAGCGGACTTTCAAATCACCGACCTCTGGGCACGTCGGGCTGGCGATCCGAATGTCAATTCACCGGACGCCCCGAAGCACCTCGTCGATGCACTGCTCTCCACCGACATGAGGCCCGACGGATCGCGATGGATTTCTTACGAGATGCCCGCCGACTGGCCAGGCAGCCGAGTCATCCGCACACCTCGCACGATACATCAAGACCTAAAACCTGTGAATGATGGCCCGCGAATCGCGCGCTACCTGCGGTTTTCCCTCCAATGCCGCGTGCCGGTGCAACCGAAGTTCACTGTGCCAATCGCCGAAGAGTTCCGAGAGGCTGCGAGCCGTCATTTTGCCAAGGAGTTTGGAGGCCAACGCAGCTTTGCCCTGTTTGGGCACCAGAAAGATCGTCCGAAAGACGTGATCGAAGAACATCAGCACGCCTTTTACCTCCCTACGCGCAGTTTTGGCGATGACGACAACCTCGACCAACCCGGAGTGATCGCCGACCTGCATGTATGGTGTCCCTATGGTTTCACCCGTGCAGAAACACAAATCCTCCTTCGTATCCAGCGTCTCATGTGGAAGGATGGACGCTACCCGGTGCGCCCGGTGCTCACCGCCATGAGCATGGAACCACCTATCGAAGTGCCGTTGGCTGCTGGCAGTGTGAAGAGTCGCATCTGGCGTAGCGAAACGCCATTTGTGCCGCCACGGCACTTCTACCGCGGTGATCGCTCCAGGCCAAAGATGAGGGAACCAGACTCGCCAGAGCGACAATTGATTGGATGCCTGCGCCAGGCGGGAATCACCACTCCCGGTGAAGTTCGTCGTCTGGCACTTTCCGAGATCCAGCGGGAGCCTATGGAATCACTGCCGCCGATGCCGCTATGGTCAATCGTCCGTGCGCCTGGTGGGGAGGAAACGCCCTTTGCCGATGCCGTGACATCGCCGACACACACCAATGGCAGCGATGTCGGGCGTGCCGGGAATCGGCAGTGCATTGGTTTCTTTATGGAGATCCGATTCGAAAGCGAAGTCGCCCTCCCAATGCCCGCGTTCGGCCACTCCAATCACTTCGGTCTCGGCTTGTTTGTGCCGGCCTGAGGCTAACGATGCGCTCAACTCCTCCAGGGAGTAGTGGAAGCGTTGCTCCATCTCACTCAACAGCCAGCCTTGTTCCAGTGCGCTTTCTGGCGCACTCAACCGCAGCGACCGCTCCAGCAGCAGCGCTTCGGCTTCGCTCATCGCCCACACGGTGGCTTCGATGGTGTCCCGGCCCAGTTTTTGCAGTGCCGCGATGCGTTTGTGGCCGTCGATGACCAGGTAGCGGTCGGGGTGGTCGGGGGAAACCACCACCACGATGGGCGTTTGCTGTCCACTCTCAGCCAGCGACGCCATCAACTGGCGCTGCCGGCGCGGTTGGCGGACTCGCAGGTGTTCCCATCGCCGGTCGAGTTGGTGAAACTCCAGTTGCATGGCCGCTGGCTCGGGATTCAGTATCGCCCAAGCCGGGACTGGTCTTTTGCGGCGCCAGGGAAGTGTGTTGGGAAGTCTTGTGGGATCAAGCAGATACGGCCGTATCTGGTCTTTCGCGGCACGCACGATTAATGCTCCCATAACGCCAATGAAATCAGCGCCTTGCGCCCCGAACTGGTCTTTCGCGACGTCCCAGGGAAGTTGGTTCAATGGGGGCGGTAATCGTAAGGGTTCTGGCGGGGACGGGGTTTGCGCCTTACGTTGATCGAGACGGTAGGCGATGGCGTAGCCCGCATTCCGCTTACGCCATCGGGCTTGGGTCAAGCCAGATGCTTCATAACCAATATGGTCTTTTGGTGCCCGTGATCCTTGGCGGGGTTCTTGCTGCGAGTCTCGGGACGCCAACTGGCATCAGCCTCCATGGCCGCTCGTATGCGCTGTGCGACCGATTTCGCCTGGTTCGGATCCGGCCACCGGCTGCGTTCGAGTTCCTTCAGCCATAAGGCCCAGCGTTTGATGTTCGGGTCCTTACACTCAGCCCCGATCTCCTCGAGTTCGCGGTCAAGTGGGTCCATCCGCGCAAGCCGCTGTTGTTCAAGCCGCGCCTTTTGCGCCAATTCAGCCTCGCGTCTTAGGTCCTTCAACCATGGCACCCTCTCCTCCGGGACCAGATTCATGCGACCATAGCCAACTGCCGTCTTCGCACCGGCGCCCGTGTCCCTGAGCGCTTCTTCAAGCCAGGTGCCCACCATTGCCACAGCATCGGAATCGTGTCTCGTTCGCGGGAAGCCAGCGAGCAGGAACTCCGCTCCGGGCGCCACAGTCAAGAACGGGATCGGAGTCGGTGAACGCCAGTCACCCGGAGGATTTTCCGCACTCCATGGCGAATAGTGCGGCGTCATGACGTCGGCTTCTAACTTAACAGGACATATCGGAACGGCGTCCAGACAAATCACGCGGCCAACCTGCGTTCTCGAGCCGAGCACCTTCTCGCGATCTGCCTGACCGATCAAGCCCTTGATCGAACTCCCAGGCAGGTAGGGAACCCCCAGTACCGGATGCCACACGAATCCGTTCTCAACTGGATGGCTCCGGCCCGTTCCTGTTACCAGCCGTTCCTCGGTCTTGTAAACCCACACCTGGCCCCCGCGAGCCGTTACGAGTTGCCAGATACGCCGTCGGTATTCGCCAAGAAGGCCTGCATCGCCCACAATGCGTTTCGTGATCTCGTTGATCCATTCCTGCTTCGGGCTGCGGCCGTCCTTGTTTTTCAGCGACCAATTCCCGTCTTCTCTCAGCCAATTGCCGAAGAACTTGTCGTAATAGAGCCCAGCGTGCCCGTCATTCCGCGCACCCGCAGCTTGGCCGTACAGAGGACAAAGAGCAGAAGGGGTCACGGACGATCCTCCTCTCGTGGGAGGTATGCCTGGCAGAACTTCTTGTGCCAGGACAACCAGGATAGTGCTTCCGCTTGAGCCGCGATGTACTGGTCCTGGTCGCCATTAAGAATTGCGTCGAGCAGGTCCCCCTTCCCACCGTACGCCGCACCTGACCTACAGAGCAGGTCGCTGAGGTTCTGGTAAAGCTTGTAGTGCGCCTGTTCGTCGTCCTTCCGTTTGTTACTCCCGGCAGCAGCTAACTCCATGGCGAGAGCCTGCCCCAGGCCGTTGATCAAAATCGCGGGACCCAGGCGGTCGACGTACGAGCGATAGTGCCCCTTGAATTTGTCTGTCCTGGTCTCGACTTCCTTGAGTCGTTCGAGAGCGTGGCGCGCCTTTTCCTGCTCGTTCATCGCTGCCCCTCCACTCCGCCGCTACGAAATGCGAGAGCAAACCAACCTGCCCCGACCGTTTCATTCCCGCCGACCTGGATGTACGCGTCATCTTCAAAGAGCAATTTCAACGTTTCTTCGGCAGCGTTGTTCCGGCCCGCGACTACGGCGTACATGAGAGTGTCAGCCGGGAGCGATTCTTCATACCAGAGGTTCTTACTTTGCTTCGTGTCATCGTCGAGAACATTACGAGCCTGGACCGGCAATGCGTATCGCGCGAACCACGCGAAATCATCATCACTCACGATGGCGAGCGTTTTGTTGATTCGTCCGCGAGTAACCTCGTGCGGTATCAGCGCACCCAGAAGGTCAATGAGCTTGACGTCCGGTTCGGCGGCAATGCTCAACTGACGCTCCTCAAGGTAGATCTTCTCCTTACCGGAAGTGTGGACGGTGGCTTTCGCCACCTCGGGCACGCTGGCGTCAAATGGAAGACCGGCACGCCGCATGTCCCGGCATAGGCGTTCGACAATATGCGGGCAGGTCAGCCACCGGTATGAGCCAGTCAAGCTTCGCACGGGAAGCAAGAGCAGCCTGGCGTCTGAAACCAGCAACTCACCGGCACTGTCAGCCTTACCGAACCACCTGTCGGCGAGTTCTTTGCCCTTCTCCAGTGCCGTCTCCGTCTTGTCTCGTAAGGCACCCTTCAGGCTGGAACCGGCGATGAACGGGTAGTCCGTGGCGGCTTCGCGTGCAACCGGTAGATCAATTACGCCCCCGCTGCGTCCAGTTCCGGGATGGATCGCTGTTTCCGCGAGCATACCCAACAAGATCGTTTTCATGCTGGCTCCTTGGTCTCAATCCACATTCCCAATGCAACGCATCCAAAACCGGCGTCTGAAG
This sequence comes from Candidatus Solibacter sp., assembly GCA_050014175.1. GTDB lineage: Bacteria > Acidobacteriota > Terriglobia > Bryobacterales > Bryobacteraceae > Solibacter. The sequence goes on from JBEKDV010000210.1 coordinate 7,869, forward strand.
TTTCGCCAACTACTGGCATCCGATCGCCCATCTGATCGATTGCCGACCGCAGCGCCGTCTTGTCCTGGCACTCGCAGAAAAACACCGTTCCAGGCGGAACATAACTGCGCATTGGGCGTGGCTGTCGCGATAGAGAATCCCAGCCGCCTATCCGAATCGGGCGGTCCATGCAGGCGGATTTTACAAGGGCACCGCCGAGGTCGGTGAGCGGAGTTCGCCCAAGACACAGCTGATGGTTCAGGTCGAGCGGCGTCAGCGCGATAAGAATGAACCGGCCCTCCTCACAGATTCTGTCGATTGGCATCTTTAGGGCGAGGTCGCCCGACCATTGCTGCCAATATGCCAGCCGTGACTCACCGCCGAAGGGATATGCGCCGCTGGGTAGCGGCCAATCCGGCGGCAGACCGGTTGCGGACATCATGAGAGCGGTGCCTTTCTGTAATCGAAAATGACGCGAACTATAGAGTCCGTTTTCGCCGACAGTCCTGGTTGCCGGGTTGCGCTGGATACCAGTTCGCGATTCCTCGCACCATAGATCGGCTTCAGGGATCAGTTTGTCTGGAAGGGCACCGTTGAGGATATCCTCGAATGCAGACTTCCTGACCCATGCCTTCGATACTGGCTTTGCGCCGTCAACCGCAGAGGGCAAAAGAACGTCCCCCCCCAAGTCGCACAGCACACCGGAACCAATGCGGGCAAATCGAGATTCGGGCACACGTTCCACCTCTCGGGTCCAAAGATGCCGCGGGGCGGGAAGGAGCAATTCCTCGTTCTGCAAGACGAAAGGACCCTGTAGACGGAGATGTCCGAGATCGTTCGGGCCATTACCCAGCGTATTGTTGAATTCCACTGGCCACGGTCCCACGCCATTCCATCCATGCGCCGCCGCCAATGTTGCTCGCAGCGCTCCTGCGACGGAGGAAGGGCTTGGAGGAAACGCACCGCCCACGTCCAACTGAGATCCGATTTCAATCGAATACGGTGTGCCGTCGCGGAAAAACCACGTATCTACGGGCTCAATGGAGAACGCTTTCACTGGTGCTCCTCCTCATTACCGCCGCCCGCAAGGAAAACCGCAAGCCGCAGCCCATCGGTACTAATGTCCTGTGTCTCGCGAGGCGACTTCTCATTCGATGTCATTGTCACCAGCAGCATGTCCCAGATAGCGGCGGTGGCATTTTCAGCCCTGGTTTGGTTATCAGAGCCAGGCCCGGAGCGTTTCTCCAGGCTGTGGAGAATTTCCGCCAGGACCAGCTTGCGAATGTCAGTATCCCGGCTCCCTTTCAGGCACTTGCCTGGATGCCAGCCCTCTTCGCCAAGAAAGCGCCATAGAAGGCTATGAACGCGGTGGATCACGCCAGAAGATACGTCCGATTTCTGCTCCTTGAGAATCGCTACCAATCGCCCCAGAACATTCACTGCCCGAGAATCATTCCGCTCCCATGCGCTCACCCACTCAAGAGCGAGGCCACTGCTCTGACAAACGCCAACGGCCAGCGAGTTCCGTCCGTTTTGTTCCTTCGCAACCTTGTCGAGTAGTCGTCGAGCCTCGGCGAGCACCCGCGTTAGCGGTACGGTCATCTGCGCAAAGACAACCGCTCCCGACAATGTTGCCGTGAGCTTCTCCCTGAAGAAGCATTCCTGGTACTTCACCGCAACCTTGTCCGCATACGCCAGCGCACCGTCGAACGGCAGCAGCGCAAATATGTCATCCCCTCCCGCGTAGACGCGGACGGCGTCGGAGTCTTCGCTGAGCGGTCCCGCCTCGCTGGTAAAACGATCCAATGCCGCCCCAACCGCCGAAGCGCTGGCAGGGCTGTTCTTGAGCAAGTTGCCGAGTTTGTCCCCGTCCGCGAGAAGCAGGGCATAGTAGCGCGGGGGGTATCCCAATGCGCCCTCCGCGTCTTCGACTTTCGCTAACTTCGCAAGAGCCTCCCTGAGTCCTGGCCGATTGGATTCCTCCAGCAATGGCGTTACTCGGCTGTTGACCAGCGCGGTCGGGTGTATGTAGTCGCCATTCAGCCGGGCGAAGTTTCCGCCGTTATCGAGCCGGCGAAAATGGCGCGCTCCTTCGAGCGCCCCGGCTGGAGCGCAGGTCCGCACCATTTCCGCATAAGCCTGAGCCTTCACATTTGACTCCGGGTGCGCCAATACCCGGCGAACCCAAGGCAAGGCAGCAAAGTCAACGGTCGATGGCCATGCTGAAGTGTCCAGCCGCCACCCGATGCTCTGTTCAGCACACCTGGCATACAACCGCTTCACGAGCGTGATCGCGCAGAGGCGCTCGCCTTGCTGAATGTCCAGATCGCCGCTTTTCTGCCGCACACGCGCCCAGAAAGAGTCCTGCGCTTCCCGTGCCCGTGCGCGGATGTGACCGGACAGTTCCTGGTACGTGGACATGACGCTGCACTTATCTCCCGGTTCGTCGGGGGGCCAGCAGGTCCGCCACAGCTTCCGTCGCGCGAGCAGTTCGGGCGCGTTGTCGCCAGCCACCCAGACGATCTCCCAGAAGCTGGAGACCTGGCGCTCCCAGATACCCCGTGTAGAGATGCCGCAGGCCGCTGCCTCTTTAATAAAGTTGTCCCATACAGCATCACAGACGCGCTTCCACGCTTCGCGCAGTGCGTCTTCAGCAGCGCGGGCGATTCGGCCCGCATGTTCAAGGTCGGATGCGGTTGCCGTGAAATGATTCGGCACAGAACCCATGCTTTGAGGCTCGCCTTGCCGCTCACCCGATACCCACCGAACAAGTGGGTCTTTTTCGATCTGTTCCGGACTGACTTTGGCCGAGGCCCCCAAAGCGCCGCGGATAGCGTGGGCCGTCAGGAAAGATAACAGGTAGGAGCCACCCCAAAAATCGCGCGTCCGACGGGCCTGCGCGACGAAGGCCTGAACCGGCCCGACGGAAAACTCAACGTGAACACTCATGGCCTCACCTCAAGAGTGCCAGTGAATGGCCCCTGACTAAATCGATCAAGGAAATCCTCTATCGGCTTCCATAGCGACTCAGCGGGGGCGAGTCCCACATGCTTTCCGCCCACGTTGATTTTGGTGTCTCCTGGCAAAAACTCGGCCGGTAAGAAGGCAAGAACGGCGACCGCCTGGCTGCTGCATTCGTGCATGTGAATGAACAGTGGGCTGGCGCGTCTATCGGAGACCTCGGCAGGTTCCACTTTGTCCTCATTGCCCCTGCCGTAATTGTGAGGCAGGCCGAACGCGATTCTTTGCGGATGTCGGTTCCTCTGTCCCGGCGGCTGCTTCATCAAGTCGTGGTCCCCGTTGAAGAGCTTCAGTGAGTTCTCACCGCCGAGGATTTTTCCGTTTTTCCCCCAACTGCGGAATCGCACCATCTCTCGGCCAACGAGGTTCAGCAGATCGAGCGGTCCGGATGATTGCGCCTTTACGACTACGATCCGAGCCTGGCGACAGAAGGCCGTGTATGGGGGTAGCCCTTCCAGAGCAATGGGCGGCGTGCATGCCCGCAACGCGGAGCCAAGAGCGTCGAACGAAATCGGATTCTGCCATTTCTGTTCGCCGTCGATCCGCAGTCCCTGCAAAGCGATGCTGCCATAGCCCCTGCGAGTCCTGGCTCCAAGCCCGCCGAAGAGACCGGCTGCTTGCAGTGCCCTCGACACCTCGGCTACTTCCACGTCGCTGAGGTTCCGGCAGCGGAGGCGGACCGTGAAGTTGAACGGAGCCAGGCAACACGCGCGCAGAAGTTGACCGCTCTCGGTGTTCTTTTTCGCGCTCGCGAAGGCTTCCATGAGACCGTAGCCCAAATACCGCGCGCCGTCTCCGACAACCGGACCGGTGTTACCGCCGACTTTGAGAATGCCGCCCTTGCCCAGTTCAGGGGGACGACCGGCCCGGCCAAAAGCGATCTGCATCGCGACCCGGCTCCCACCCGCACCAGGACCGCCAAAGATGTGATCTTCTTCCGCATGGATCTCCTTCAGGTCGCCTCCCAGGCGCGACCAGGCAAGAGCTCGCCACCAGAATCGAAGCACGCCCTTGAAGCTCGGGGCACGCAATTCCGGGCGGCTTTGGTCCGCGCCAGCACAAAACATGGGGGTCAGCACCCGGTAATCGGCCTCAATAATCGCCATCGCGTTCCTCGTTGTCGAGCCAGAGAATGTCGCCTTCGACAAATGGATCTCGCTTCTGTTCCTCGGGAGATCTGCGGTCGATCAGCGCGAAGCGGCGGACCGGCCGGGCGAGTTTCCGCGCCTCCTGCGCCAAGTCTTCCGCAACCACTCCCATGAGCGTGGTCCCGCCCGTAATGTTGACCGAGACGTCGTCGGCACTTGCCAGGTATTGCCGCGACTCCTCTGCAAGCTTCCTTCGCTCGTCTTTACCCGCATATGGATCTTCAAGCCGCAGGAAGCAGTGCTCACCGTCAAAACCAGCTCGCGAGAGGGCCTCTGGAATCGCAGTCTCGCTCCTCGGCGAGCATATCACAAGACAAAAATCCGGAGGTCGGCCCTCCCTTGAGGCGCGCTTGATGGCGCTGAACAGTACACCGGGACGCTCCCCAATGGGACTCACGAGAAGGTGGCGATAACGCCGACATCCGCATTCAAGAGAGATGGCGGGCAGAGCACGGAGTTCTTCGGCCCAATAGCGCCGCACCTGATCCACCTTTCCATTGAAATCCACATCAAGCAAGACCTGCGGGCGCATCCCATGGTGATGCAGAGCATTGCGCAGGCTTCCAAATCGACCCCAATACTGGCCCAGGCGTTGCTGTTGATCGCTGAGAGAGGACTTCAGGCTGGCATCTCGACCGACCGCCTCCAAGGCACCAAGGAAGCCTGCCGCCTTCCTTCGCTGTCTACGGAAGTCGAGCCAATCCAACGTTTCGCCCCTGCTCCACAACGCCCAAGAGACCGTCCACTCATTCATCAGCCCCAGTGCCGCCGGGAGATTGGCTTTGTCGAGCAAATCGCCAATCAGATCAGCTTGCCGTTTGAGTTCATCCTTATCGAGCAGCAACATCCTCTTGCTCGATGTGTTGGAACCAGTCCCATTCAATCGGTACGCTTCCAAAAGAGAGTGAAGCTGATCTCCAACTCCTTCTGAGAGCGGTAATCTATGATCGGAACGCAGTATCTTGCGGAAGGATTTTTCCTTTTGTGCGAAGAATCTGCCTACCTCGCGTCCCAACTCGATTGGCAGACCAGCCCCGTGCGCATCGGACACGCGGTCCATGCGTTCTGCGAGGGCCTTGCCGTCCGTCCCAGTCGGTGCCGCAGCAGGGTGGCCGCGAAGCAGCTTGGCAACGACCTTGGCGCTTCCCGTTTCCCGCAGTGTTTCGAGAGCATGAACCCAGCGGGGCAGTTCCAGCAGTGGCGTGAGATCGAAAAATGGACTTACCTGCGGCTGGGGGTTGAGAAGAGCATAGTAGATCGCATCGATAGTCACGCGG
>JBEKDV010000211.1:0-13266 GCA_050014175.1 Candidatus Solibacter sp.
GCGCCTGGCGCGCTCCCTGGACCGCTGAAGGTCAGCCGCGGCGTTCGCCGGCGCAGGATACGGGTCCGCGGCGGCCAGCGCCAGAGCAAGCACATGAGTTGCAGCAGTTATGAATACCAATCGACGCGATAGCAACATGCGACGATTGTACATCTCCGGCAGGACAACGCCCCTAATCGTCTTCCGACGCCTGCCCCACCTTCAGCACGCTGAGGAAAGCTTCCTGCGGAATCTCCACGCGGCCCACGCGCTTCATGCGCTTCTTGCCTTCCTTCTGCTTCTCCAGCAGCTTGCGCTTGCGGCTGATATCGCCGCCGTAGCACTTGGCAATCACGTTCTTGCGCAACGGCGAAATGGTCTCGCGCGCCACAATCTTGTTGCCGATGGCGGCTTGCAGCGCCACTTCGAACATCTGCCGGGGAATCAGCTTGCGCAGGCGGTGGATCAGGTCCTTGCCCCGCTCGAAGGCGAATTCCTTGTGTACGATGATGCACAGCGCATCCACCGGCTCGCCGGCCACCAGCACATCCAGCTTCACCATGGGAGAGACGCGGTAGCCGGAGAGGTGGTAGTCCAGCGACGCGTAGCCCCGGGAGACGGTTTTCAGCCGGTCGTAAAAATCCAGCACGATTTCGTTGAGCGGCAGTTCATACACGATCATCACGCGGCCGCCGCCCAGGTGCTCGAACTTCTTCTGCGTGCCGCGCTTCTCTTCCAGCAGTTTCAGAATGCCGCCGATGTACTCCTCCTGGGTGAGCACGCTGGCGTCGATAATGGGCTCTTCGATCTGCTTGATCGCGCTGGGATCGGGGAACTTGGTGGGGTTATCCACCTCGATCACCTCGCCGGAGTTGGCGGTGATGCGGTAGCGCACGCCCGGCGCGGTGGTGATCAGGTCGATATTGAACTCGCGCTCCAGCCGCTCCTGCACGATTTCCAGGTGCAGCAGGCCGAGGAATCCGCAGCGGAAGCCGAAGCCGAGGGCCACCGAGTTCTCCGGCTCGAAATTGAAGGCGCTATCGTTGAGGCGCAGTTTTTCCAGGGCGTCGCGCAGCAGGCCGTGCTCGTGCGATTCCACCGGGTAGAGCCCGGCGAACACCATGGGCTTGATTTCCTCGAAGCCGGGCAGCGGTTCGGCGGCGGGATGCTCGTGATCGGTGATGGTGTCGCCGATCTTGGCGTCGCTGACCGTCTTGATGTTGGCAAACAGGTAGCCCACCTCGCCCGCCTGTAGTTCGTCGCAGGGCGTGGCCTTGGGCGCCTGGTAGCCGAGCCCTTCCACTTCGAAAACCTGTCCGTTGGCCATGAGGCGGATTTTCTGGCCCAGGCGGATGCGGCCGTCCAGGATGCGCATCAGGATGATGACGCCGCGGTAGCTATCGAACCAGGAATCGAAAATCAGGGCGCGCAGCGGCAGGTCGGGCGACCCCTTGGGGTGCGGCACCAGGTGGACGATGGCTTCCAGGATCTCGTGGATGCCGATGCCCTGCTTGGCGCTGCACAATACGGCGCCAGAGGCGTCCAGGCCGATGATGGTTTCGATCTGCTCGCGGATGCGTTCGGGTTCGGCGGCGGGAAGATCGATCTTGTTGATGACGGGGATGATTTCCAGGTTGTGGTGCAGCGCCAGGTAGGTGTTGGCGAGCGTCTGCGCTTCCACGCCCTGGGAGGCGTCCACCACCAGCAGAGCGCCTTCGCAGGCTTGCAGGCTGCGCGAAACTTCGTAGGAGAAATCGACGTGGCCCGGCGTGTCGATCAGGTTGAGCTGGTACATCACGCCGTCGTCGGCGCGGTAGTTGAGGCGGACGGCGTGCGCTTTGATGGTGATGCCGCGCTCGCGTTCCAGGTCCATGGAATCGAGCACCTGCTCCATCATTTCGCGCTGCGAGAGGGCGCCGGTGACTTCCAGCAGGCGGTCGGCCAGAGTGCTCTTGCCGTGGTCGATGTGCGCAATGATAGAGAAATTTCGGATGAATTCGCGATCCATGTAATAGGGGGCTGGCCTGAATTTCAATTATCCCACAAGGGCGAGATTCCACACTGGACGTGCGGACCACAGATCCGCCGACACGCGCGCCGCGCATAAGCGCGGCGGCGCTCAGCGCGGCAGGTACTCGCGCAGCAGCGGGTACACGTCCCGCGTGAATCTTACGGCGGCATCAGTCGCCTCCGCATCTCCGCCTTTCCCTTCCTGGACGAAAATGCGGATGAGGGCGGTGTCGCTGCGGTGGCCGGGCGTTACGTGGGGAAAGATCGCTTTGTGGTACGACTACCTCATGTACGTTTCGGGAATGCAGTCCATACTGCCACAACCAACTACCACCATTTATCAAACCCCTCGCGCCAACTCGGGACCCGAAGGCTGAGTTCTTTAGCGGCATGTGTAAAGAAAGTTGCTGTACATTCCGCGCCGCCCGGGACATTTCTGACACATGGATGAGGCAATTCCGCCGCACCCGGCTGCGTCCCGCCGTGCGAATCTCCAGGAAAAAGCGAAAAAACCCTGTTGGCCCCTCAATTGCTGCCCGATAAGTAGGAGCGAGGTATCGCTTATGATCGTCGCCGGGGGTCTCGCAATCTTCGTGGTGGTTTGTCTGCTGCTCTCCATGGTGCAGACTCCGCCCGCCATCGGCCGTTAGAACTGGAAGTAGATGAACGGAATAGCGGCGTCCAGTACGCCGAAGATTTCCAGGCAGAACAGCATCACGGCCAGCGCCGAAGCGTAAACCGGAAGGGGCGCCCGGATCGCCCGCTCGAACCACTCCCATTTTTCCTCCCCAATCGCCAGAATCAAGGCCAGCGCCGCCAGGCCAAAATGCCAGGGCTCCAAGAGAACGTGTCCGCCGCCGGTGGTGAACATCTGCCCCAGCACCTGAACGCTCTCGTGCAGGTTGGCGGCGCGGAAGAATACCCACCCGACCAGCGCCAGGACGAATGTCAGCGCCGCCCGGAGCGGGTAGCTCCAATCCCAATCTTCCGCCGGCGGGCGCTCGCCGCGCAGGGCCCGCTCGATGGCCAGCAGCACTCCCTGATAACCGCCCCAGATCAGGAAATTCCAACTGGCGCCGTGCCATAACCCGCCCAGCAGCATGGTGAGCATCAGGTTGCGGTAGGTGAGCAGGCGCCCGCCCCGGCTGCCGCCCAGGGGAATGTAAAGGTAGTCGCGCAGCCAACTGGAGAGCGAAATGTGCCAGCGCCGCCAGAAATCGGTGATGCTGGCCGCCAGGTACGGGCGCCGGAAATTGATCGGGAAGTGGAACCCCAGCAGTTTGGCCATGCCGATAGCCATGTCCGTGTAGCCGGAAAAATCGAAATAGATCTGTAGCGCGAAGGCGAACACGCCGCTCCACGCCGTGAGCGCCCCCCTTTGGGCGGCGACGTTGCCGAAATACCCGTTCGCCACCTTGGCAAACTGGTCGGCAAATGCCATTTTCTTCGTCAGGCCGAGCGCCACCAGGAAGACGCCGCGCGACACGTCGTCCGCCGAAGGCGGCTGCCAGCCCCACAGATCGCGGAAGAAATCGTGCGCCCGGACGATCGGTCCGGCCACCAGTTGCGGGAAGAAGCAGATGAACAGCGCGTAGTCCAGCGGGTTGCGCACCGCTGGCTGCTTCCCGCGATAGACATCCACCACGTAGGACATGCTCTGAAAGGTGTGAAAGCTGATGCCCAGCGGCAGCACGATATCCAGGAAGAACGAGTGGGGCGGCCGCCCCATCGCCAGCGCCAGGTTCCCCGCCAGGAAATTGTAGTACTTGAAGAAGCCCAGAAACCCGAGGTTGGCGGCCAGGCTGAAAATCAGCACCGCCTTGCGCCGCGGACCGGGCGCCACGCGCTCCAGCCACAGGCCGGCGGTGTAGTCGATCACCGTCAACGTCAGCAGCAGGAGGATGAACTTGGCGTTCCAACTGGCATAGAAATAGTAGCTGGCGGCCAGCAGAATGTACTTGCGCAGTCCCCGCGGGGCGGTATAGAAGAGCACCAGCACGACGGCCAGAAACACGAAGAATTGGGTGGTGTTAAACAGCATGCATCACCTCAGCAGCTTGCCGACCTCCTGCGCCAGGAGCACGGAGAGCCGCGCGCACCCCGCGTTGTTGAGGTGAAACGCGTCTTTGAAGAGTTCCGGCCTCTCCAGCCCATCGAAGGCGTGCTCATCGGCCAGCAGGACGCCGGGGCGGGCGGCGAATTCGCGGATCGAGCTGCTCAGCTTGTGTACCAGGTTTTCCGGCCGGGGAATCGGACCGCGCGGCAGGCGGACGAATATCACCTTGGTGGGTGTCCCGCGGTAGCGATCCAGCAGTTGCCCGAACCATTTACGCCGGAACGCCGCGCGCTTCCCGGTCTGCGGTTTGGGACGGTAGAGCACGAAGCGGTTCATCTGGTCGAGCAGTTCCTTGTTGCCCGGCGGGATGACGGCCGTGAAATTCGTCCAGTCGATCTCGAGGCCCACCACGTTCCGGTCGGTATCGACGAAGCCGTAGGTCCACTCTTCAAAGCCGCCGGCGTCGAGCGCGATGTCCGCGAGGCGTTTTTGGGGATGGGAAAGCAACGCCAGGATGTCGCGCTGGAACACGATGCCTTTGAGCAGGCTGCCGCGGAATGCTTCCCACCGCGCGTGGCGGTCGTCGAAAGAGAGGGCGAACGGGATGACGTCGCTGAAGCGCAGGCGGGCGGCCACGTAGTGCAGGGTGGCCAGGTCGTCGCCGATATCGTAGGCGCCGTCCTCGTCGTCGTAGTCGTCGACGCCCAGGATGATGGCGCGATAGCGGTCGCGGGTGGGGTCGAGATCGCGAAGCATGTAATACCAGGCGCGGGCGTCGGTGCCGGCGACTCCGGCGTGGCGGAAGGCGAACCCGGTGGTGGCCGTCTGCTCATTGGCCACGCGCGGATAGTAGGCGAAGCGCGAGTCGCCCAGGGTGACGACGAGATTACGGCCATACCACGGCTGGGCTTGCTGCTCGCGCCGCAGGATGAGTTCGAATGTCCCGGCGGAGGAGTCGGGTTCCAGGATGGAAGTGTAGAGCCCGGTACGAAACAGAAGCGCATCCAGCGCCAACAGTCCGGCGAGGGCGAGAATGACGGCGCGGAGGGGCCGTGTAGGAAGAGATGCCATCATTTAGGGAGCTTGCGGAGCCACTCCGGGTAGTCCACATCGATGAGCCTGGACGGCCGGTCCACATACCAGCGGTAGCCGTTGCGGCGTTCGTATTCGATCTCAGCCATCGAGTATTTGACTACGGAATCGCGCCCGCAGAAGATCGGCCGGTTGGTGCCCAATTCGTAGAACCGCGCCCAGAGGGGAGGCGCCGCCGGGTCCGCGATCACCGTGTTGTCGAACCCCTTCGGCGTGCCCGGCGCCGGCACGGGCGTGACGCGAATTCCCTTGATCTGGTTGGCGCGGAACCACGCCACCGCGCCTTCGATGGCGCGCACCACTTCCGGCGACGGGCGCGCAATCCCCATCAGAAACTGCACCACGCCCACACTCTCGCTGCCGCTCAACGAGGGCAGTTCGTAGGCGCGACCCTTGGCCGGCGCGAGCGTGTGTTCGTCGTGCTGCGCGCACCACACCGTCAATTTCCCGTCCTGCACCACCTGGGTTTTGAGAATGCACGCCACGCCCTTGTCGATCGCCTGCCTGGCCCGCGCGCGTTCACCATCGCCCAGGAATGCGAATTCCGGGTTGCGGTCCGCCACCTCGCGCAGCAGTTCCAGCACGCCTGCCATGGCGTCGTCGTTGTACGTGATGTGGCTCCAGTAGCCGTTGCGCAGCGGATAGAATTGCGGCCAGCCGCCGTTGGGATACTGCGCCTTCAGCAAATACTCCAGCCCGCGGCGGAAGGCGGCCTGGAAACGCGGGTCTTGGGTGGCGGTATGAACGCGCGCCAGGTACCGCATCTCGGTGTAGGTGGCGTCGTTGTCGATGGTGGAGTGCGCTTCGGCGTCGCCCTTCTGCTTTTCGATGGCGGCGCGATCCGTGGGCCCGAGCGCCAGCGCCATATCGATGTTCTTGTCCCAACCGCCGATCTCGCGCTGGTAGAGCAGCAGGTTCCCGGCGATGCGCACGGCTTCGTCGCCGCCGTACCACGCCGCGGGCTGCCGCATGGCATCGCGCCACGAAACCAACTCGTGCAGCGACGCGCCGACTCGCGGTGCGGCGCGCGCCAGCTCCTTGGCGGCCATGGCCCCGATTTCCGTTTGCCCCTTGGGCCCCAGATGGGTCCGGTCCGGTTTGCCCTGTGCGTCGTTGCGTCCCAGCGCCAGGCTGCCCGCGGGGCCGAGCCGCTCCGTCTGCTGGCGGGTCAGGGTGTAGAGATCGATCAGCGGCGCCTGCCGTTCCACGGCCAGCCGGCGCACCTCTTCGGCGTAACCCGCCAGCGCATCCGGCTGGAACTTGCCTTCGGCGTCGAAGACGCGGCGCACGATGGAGGTCACCAGGACCGGTGTGGCGCCGGCCGCGCGGACCTCTTCGACGAAGCGCTCCATGTTGGCGCGGTAGGTGGTGGCGGGATCGGTTTCGCGCTCCGGGCCTTTCCCCGGCTGGTCGTTGTGACCGAACTGGATCAACACGAAGTCCGGTTTCTCCTGCAGCACCTTGGCCCACGCGCCTTCGTCGCGGAAGCTCTTCGAACTGCGTCCGTTAAGCGCCAGGTTGACCACCTGCACGCCGGGTCCGAAGGAAGCGCGGAATCCGGGGCCCCAGCCCCCCTCGTCGTTGACGGTGGAATCCCCCACCAGGACGACCTTAATAGGCTGGCCGGCGCCGGCTGCCAGGGTAAGCGCGACGGTCCAGAAGGCAAAAATGTGGCGAAGCATCGTTCAGTGGCTCGTTCGTCATTATCGAATGCCGCCGGCGCCGGGGACAACCACCCTCTTGCCGCCGTTAACTCACCCATCCTCCGGAACAGCCGGGCGGGCATCAACCTGCTATTCTGAACGTGCTCCGATCGGCGCCGCCAGCGCGAGCGAGCGGTTCTACCGTGCCGGACCCAAACCGATGCGAACATGGATTCTGATCGCCGGCCTGGCCGCGCTCGTCCAGCCGGCATTCGCGCAAGTCACCGCGGTGGCCCCATCCGGCGCCGCGGAGTTGCGTTTCCGCTTCCCCAACACCGCCGGCGCCACCGAAAGCGTGGTGCTGGACCGTTTCCTGATCGACGGGCATGCCCTCGGGGCCGCCAACGCACTGCGGGTTCGCCAACTGGCGCCCGGGGTCACGGAGGTCACGGCGCCTTCCCCCGCCGCCGCGGATTGGGAATTCGCCCTTGCCGACAATAGCGGCTGCTACGGCTTCGGCGAGCGCTTCGACCGCCTCAACCAGGCCAACACCATTCTCCGTAACGCCTCGCGCAACACGGTTGGCAGCAAGGGTACCAGCACCTATCAGCCCGTCCCCTTCTTCATGAGCCTGCGCGGCTACGGACTTTGGCTGGACACCTTCAGTGAAGCCACCTTCGACCTCAACGTTTCCGACCCCACCCGCATCGCCATCAAGGTGTATGCGCGCAATCTGCGGTTCGTGCTCTTCGAGGGCCCGTCGTTCCCGTCGATTCTGGAGCGCTTCACGGCGCTCGCCGGGCGCCAGCAACTGCCGCCCTACTGGGCCTTCGCGCCCTGGAAATCGCGCGACTACCATCGCAACCAGCAGGATGTCTATGAGGACGCGGATCGCTATCGCGAGCTTGGCCTGCCGGCTTCCGTCATCCTCATCGACAGCCCGTGGGCGACCAGCTACAACACTTACGAGATCAATACCAGGCAGTTCGAAGACGGTCCACGGATGATCGCCTACCTGCACCAGAAAGGCTACAAAGTGGTGTTCTGGCACACCTCGTGGATCAATCGCGAAACCAATCCTCCGTATGAGGAAGGCATGTCGGGCAAGATCCCGCTCACCGCCGCCGGTAACTTCGCGGAGGCGGAACGCCAGGGCTACTTCCTGCGGCGTCCCGACGGCTCCACTTACCTGGCGCGATGGTGGAAAGGGCTGGGCTCGCTGATCGATTTCACCAATCCCGCGGCCAAGCAGTGGTGGCAGTCGCAGGTGGCCAAAGCCATCGCCCTGGGCGCCGACGGCTTCAAGGACGACGACGGCGAGGGCAACTTCATCGGCGACGTAAAACTCGCGTCCGGCGAAGACCCCCGCCTCATCCGCAACCGCTACGCGGTGGACTACAACCGGGCCGTCGCCGAGGTATTGGCGCAACAAAAAGGCAAGGACTGGGTGCTGTTCCAGCGCAGCGGCACCACCGGGTCGCACATGCTGCCGTTCTTCTGGGGCGGCGACAACGACGCCACCTTCTCCCCCGAGAACGGCCTGCCCACCGTCGTCACCGCGGGCCTGAGCGCCGGTCTGAGCGGTATCTCGCTGTGGATGAGCGATCTGGGCGGCTACAACAAGAAGGCCCGTTTTGCCGGCGACGACGTGCTGTTCGCCCGCTGGACCGAATACTCGGCGTTTTCGCCCGGCATGGAGGTCATGAGCGGCATGAACCTCGGCCCATGGGACTACGGCGACAAGGCTCTCGGGATCTTCCGCCGCTATTCGGTGCTGCACATGAGCCTGTTCCCTTACCGTTACGCCGCGGCGCAAGAGAGCGCGCGCAGCGGGTTGCCCATGATGCGCGCCCTGGTCCTGATGCACCAGGACGACCCGAGCGCCCGCGAAGCCGCCACGGAGTACTACTTCGGCCCGGATTTGCTGGTCGCTCCCGTGCTGGCTCCGGTCACGCAGCAGGCCGTGTACCTGCCCGAAGGCAACTGGATCGATTATTGGACCGGCAAGCGCTATAGCGGCCGGCAGACGCTCGCCATGGAGGCCCCGCTCGACCGGATTCCGGTATTTGTGCGCGACGGCGCCATCGTGCCCAGGATCCCCGAAGATGTGATGACGCTGGTGCCCCCGCTGGACGCCCGCCGCGTTTACGAACTTTATCCCGGCGCGTTGCGCGCCATCACCGATTTCGAAGGCCGGTCGGTGGGCCCGGGTGCCGGACCTGGCACTCTCGTGATCGCCGGCCCAGCCGCCCACGTGACGCTGCGCTGGCGCTTCCAGGGCCCACTCGGCGTGACGCTCAATGGCCGCGAGTTGCACCCCGTCGTGGGTCCCGATTCCGTGGTTTCGGTCGACTTCGAGCACCAGGCGGCCAGCCGTCTGGAGTGGCGGCTCCAATCCGAGCCGCGGCCGTAAGGGAGTGGACGCCGGCACGCGGCCGGTTGCCATCAGTTATCAATAGGTGATAACCTAGCGGTGATGAAACGGCAAGATCGGGATCCTGGCACGGAAGTGCTGCTGGATCTCGATGGCCAGGTATTCGTGGTCGATATGAAGGGCCAATACTGGGTTCGGTTCTCAGTCAGCCGCGTAGTTTTCACCCCCGAGCGGCCGCATGGGCTGAACTACTCGTTGACACTACATGGGCCGGGTAGCGACCGGCTGGTTGGTTTTGACAACGCCCATCCTGTCCGGGAGTCGCAAGGGCCTGGTGGCAAAAGCCGCGGTCCGGTCGACCACCGGCACCGCATGGAGACCGTTCGACCTTATCGGTTCAAGGATGCAGCCACGCTCCTGGAAGACTTCTGGGCCGAGGTGGACAAGCTTCTGAAAGAGAAGGGAGTGACCTGATGAGAACCCTACGTGTCGGGATTGCCAGTTACGAGCAGATGAAGGCTCGGACGGTTGCGATTGCTCGCGGCGAGTACAAACCGGCGGCGGACGAGCCCAAGGTATGGTTCACCTCGGCTGAAAGCTTCGCCAGGGTTCTATCCGACCGCAACCGCGCCCTGCTGGGGATCATCGCCGAATCCACCCCCAAATCGCTGGCGCGGCTGGAGGAACTCTCCGGGCGGAAGAAATCGAATCTGTCCAGGACGCTGAAGACCATGGAGCGATACGGCTTCGTCCATCTTCGCCGCGGAGCGCGGGGTTCAGTCATCCCGCGAGTTCCGTACCGGCGGATCTCGTTGACACTGCAGTTGTCGACACCGGGGCGGCAAGGGACCAAAGCCGCGTGAACTGGCCGATGCCCCCGATTTGCCGCCCGGGTGTCCGGTGATCTATACTAAATGCTTGAACTAACATGCCGAAACGTACTTTTCAACCGAATAACCGCCACCGCGCCAAGACGCACGGGTTTCGCTCCCGTATGGAGACCAAGAACGGACGCGCCGTTCTGGCCCGGCGCCGCGCACGCGGGCGCAAGAAACTGACCGTAAGCTCCGAGAGGTAGTCTCCATCTCTGGTTTCCCGAAACGTGTCCGTCTGCTGCGTTCCAAAGACTTCCGCAGAGTTTATGACGAGGGTTCCCGGTTCACCGGGCCCTTCTTTGCGGCATTTTGTGTCTGCGAAACGCTTTCGGATGGGCCGCATATCGGCTTCACCTGCCCTCGCACCCTCGGCAAAGCCGTGGTGCGAAACCGCATCAAGCGACGGGTCCGCGAGGCCGTGCGCCTCCACCTGGATCAGTTGAGCCCACAGTGGTCCATCGTCATCAATCCGCGGCGCAAAGCCTTCGATGCTCCGGTGGCGGAACTTCGCCGCGAAGTGCAACGTCTTTTTCAGCGGTGCAATGGATCGTGACCCACGCGCTTCAGGTATACAAGTTTGCCATTTCCCCCCTTCTTCCCTCGGCATGCCGTTTCTATCCGACCTGTTCGGATTACATGCACGAGGCAGTGGAGCGCCACGGCGCCCGGAAGGGAATCTGGATGGGGCTGCGCCGGCTGGCGCGCTGCCATCCCTTTCACGCGGGTGGTTATGATCCCGTCCGCTAAAACGTCTCTCTAACGGAATCTTTGAGCAATGGCCGAATCGGTAAATGGCGGTAGCAAGACTCCGGCGCTTCCGCCGAAGGAAATGTCGATGGAAGTGCGGCTCCTGATCGCCTTCCTCCTGATGGGCGTGGTGATGTTCGTGACGCCCTACTTCTTCAAATCGCAGATTCCGCCTCCGGCCAAGAAAGACGCGGCCGGGCAGACTGCTTCCCAAGCTACCCCGGGTGCACCCCCGGCGGGAGGCGCCCAGCCCGCGGCCGAAGCCCCGCCCCCGGCGCCTCCGGCGCAAGAAGTGCCCTTGCCGACCGCCCGGCCTTTGCCTGCCGGCGCCACCCCGCAGAAGGCCGAGCCCGCATTCCTCATCGAGACCGGCCTGTACAAGATTGCCCTCAGCAATCAGGGTGGCACGATACGCAGTTGGCAGCTCAAGAAAACCAAGGGCAACGATAACAAGACGCTGGACCTGGTCAACACCTCCGCGGGCATGGATTTCCCTTACTCGCTGCACTTCCCGAACCAAAAGCCCCTGGTGGACGTCAACTGGACCTGGTACAAGCAGACCGCCGATCCGGACGGCTTGGGCGTCGCCTACGAGTTCTCCGACGGCCACGTCAGCGTGCGCAAGGTCTTCCGCTTTGAGAAGGACCAGTATATTTCGAAGGTCTCGACCGAGGTCACGTTGGACGGTAAGGCGTTGCCCCACATGATCCAGTGGCGCGGCGGATTCGGCGATCTCACCATCGCCAGCCCGGCTGCCGATCAGCGTACCCTTTATTTCGATGTGGCGACGAACAAGCTGGTGGAACAGTCGCCCAAGTCGGCCTCGAAAGGGCCGCTGTCGGCCAGCGGAAACTATAGTTTCGCCGGGATCGCCGACAAGTACTTCGCCGCCGTTTTTCTGGCCGAAGGCAACAGCGGGATGCAGCAGGTCACGTTTGGGGACACCGTCAAAACCCCCCACGAACAGACGCCCATGGCGCTGAGCGGCGTGGCCATCAGCGATGGCCCGGTCAACCGCTTTGAGGTATTCGTCGGTCCCAAAGATATCGACCTGTTGAAGAAAATCAACCCCAAGCTCGAACAGGTGGTGGATTTTGGCTGGATGGCCTTCCTGGCCAAACCGCTCTTCCTGATCGTCAACTACGTCAACGATACGATGGTGCACAACTTCGGCTGGGCCATTGTCTTGGTCACGGTGGTCATCAACTTCGTCCTGTTCCCGCTGAAGTTGAGCAACATGAAGTCGATGCGCAAGATGCAGGCGCTGAAGCCGCAGATCGACGCCATCAACGCCAAATTCAAGAACATCGGCCTGCGCGACCCCAAGAAGGGCGAGCAGAACGAAGAGGTCATGGCGCTCTATAAGAAGCACGGCGTCAACCCCATGGGCGGCTGCCTGCCGATGCTGCTGCAAATGCCGTTCTTCTTCGCTTTCTACAAGGTCTTCACGGTGAGCGTGGAAATGCGCGGCGCGCCCTGGCTCTGGGTGCCCGACCTTTCGCAGGCCGAGCCTTGGGAAATCAAGGTTCTGCCCCTGGTGATGATCGCCAGCCAGTTCATCATGCAGAAGATGACGCCGCAGGCGGGGGGCGACCCGGCGCAGCAGAAAATGATGATGTTCATGCCGCTGGTATTCGGCTTCATGTTCTATCATTTCCCGAGCGGCTTGGTACTATACTACTTGACGAGCAATCTGGTGAGCATGGGGCAGCAGTGGTTCTTTAACAGGACCTCGATGGCGGCGGCCGCCGACGGGTCTGTCGGACCACCCCAAAAAAAGAACGGCAGGAAATAAACCTTTGACTGAGCGAAAGTACTCCGTGGCCTCGATCGGCCTCCGCATCGACGGGTTTCTGGACGCCACCCTGCAAAACGGCGGCATCAAACTGACCTACGAAATTCAGGATGCGGCGCCGTCGAACGACGATTTCGAGACGCCGGACGTCATGGTGAAGTTCAGCGGCCCCGACGTGGACCTGCTGCTCTCCAATCGCGCCGAACTGCTGCTCGCGCTCGAACACGTGACCATGGAAATGCTGCGCATGCCGAGCGAAGACCATTCGCGCATTTCCTTCGACGCCAACGATTACCGCCTGCTGCGCATCGAAGAATTGCGGCTCAGCGCAGTGGCCGCCGCCGACCGGGTGAAGCGCACGGGCGAACATTTCCGCTTCAACCCCATGAACAGCCGCGAGCGCCGCGTGATCCACCTTTCGCTGCGCCGTGAAACCGCGGTGCGCAGCGAAAGCTGCGGCGCCGGGCCGGGCCGCCACGTGGTGGTCTACCCCGCCGGCATGCCCAGCCTTCCCGAACCCCCGCACGTGCCCGAACCCCCTCGCCGCTCCATGTACGACGGTCCGCGTCCGGACCGTGGACCTGGCGGCCCGCTGCGCGGCGACCGCCGCGACCGGGGTGGACGTGGCGGCCGCGGTGGACCGCGCCGTTAGAAAGTGAGAAGAAACCGGTTGGCAGGCGGGGTACCCTCTGGGT
>JBEKDV010000212.1:0-13171 GCA_050014175.1 Candidatus Solibacter sp.
GCGCTGTGGGCCGTGCGCCAGGGCGTGGATCCCGGCGACATGCATCGCATGGAGCAGCTCGCCATCGCCGCCGGCATCGATCTTTCCCCGGGCCACATCTCGCTCAACGGCGAGGATGTGACCGACGCCATCCGCACCCCGGAAGTTTCCAGCGGCGCTTCCCGGATCGCCGTCATTCCGGGCGTGCGGCGCGCCATGGTGGCCAAGCAGCGTGAGATCGGCGAGCGCACCAGCGTGGTCATGGAAGGCCGCGACATCGGCACCGTGGTGTTCCCGGGCGCCCAGGTGAAGATCTTCCTGGATGCCAACCCCGAGGAGCGCGTGCGCCGCCGCTGTGAAGAAATGCGCGCCCGGGGAGAGACCGTCGACGCCGGACAGCTCGCCGCCCAGATGAAGGAACGCGATCAGCGCGACTCCACCCGCGCGGACGCTCCGCTGGCCCAGGCTCCGGACGCCGTCTATCTGGATTCCACCGCCCTGGGCATCGAAGAAGTCATCGAATGCATCCTCAAAATCGTGCGCTCGCGCGTCACAAACGGAAGGGACTACCGTTGAAGAATCTGCTGGTGATGAAGTTCGGGGGCACGAGTGTGGGCAGCGCCGCCCGCATGCGTGTCTCGGCGGGGTTGGCCGCCGCGGAACAGAAGAATCGCCCCGTGGCGATCGTGGTATCGGCCATGAGCAAGGTGACCGACCTGCTGCTGGAGACCATGCGCCACGCCGAGAGCGGCAACCGCGGGGGCATGGAGAGCAATCTGGCGCGCCTGCGCGAGCGCCACGAGGAAGCCTGCCGCGAATTGCTGCCGGCGGCGGCCCAGGGCGCCGTGCTCGCCCAATTGCACGACCTGATCGACGAATTCGAGCGCATCGTCAATGGCATGGCCATGCTCGGCGAACGGCCCCCGCGCTCGGTGGACGAGGCGGTGGCCGTGGGCGAGCGCCTCTCCACTGTCCTGGTGAGCGAATTCCTGCGCTCCAGCGGTACGCCTTCGGTGGGCGTCAACGCCCGCGAGGTGGTGGTCACCGACGCCGTCTTCGGCAATGCGTCGCCTTTGATGGAGCCCACGCGCGTCAAGGCGTGCGAGAAAATCCTGCCCTACCTCGAGCAGGGCCTGCTGCCCGTAATCACCGGCTTCAATGGCGCTACCGCCGATGGGCGTCCCACCACCCTCGGCCGCGGCGGCAGCGATTTCTCGGCCTCCATCCTCGCCGCCGCGCTCGACGCCTCCGAATTGTGGATCTGGACCGACGTGGATGGCATCATGAGCGCGGACCCGCGCCTCGTGCCGGACGCGCAGGTGCTGGAGGAGATCACCTACGCCGAAGCCGCCGAATTGGCCTATAACGGCGCCAAGGTGCTGCACCCCCGCACGCTCGCGCCTCTGGTCGAAAAGAAAATTCCCGTCTGGAGCAAGAACAGCTTCGCCCCCGAGAAACCCGGAACCCGCATCGTGCCCTCCATGGCCGTCCCGCAAGGGGCGCGCGCCGTGGCCTCCATGCGCAACGTCGCGCTGGTGTCGCTGGAACCGGCCAGCGCCGAAATGAATGGCGTGCAGCTCATGGCGCGCTCGCTCGACGCCATCGCGCGCGCCGACGTGGAAGTCCTGGTCGTGTCCAGTTCGAGCTACCGGCAGAGCTTCTGCCTGCTGGTGCGCGAAGACGAGCTGGAGCGTTCGCTCCAGGCCCTGGAATCGGCCCTGGCCCTGGAGTTGGCCCATCAGTACGTGCGTCCCATCCAGGTGGACCGCAACGTGGGCCTGCTGGCCGCCGTCGGCGAGGGCATGCAGGGCAAGCCCGGGTTGGCCGGCCGCATCTTCACCGCCATCTCGCGCGTGCAAGTCAATATCATCGCCATCGCCCAGGGATCGAGCGAACTCACCATCGCCGTGGTGGTGCGCCGCGACGGTCTCGAAAAGGCCGTCAAAGCCGTCCATGCGGAGTGCGGCCTGGGCATGCGCCCACCCGTTCCCGTGTTCCCGTTCGGCCAGTCCGAAGGCCGCGCGCCGCGCTCCAAACGGTAGTTTTTCGTTATACTGGTGTTTTCCCCTTTAGAACACAGGAGTTCTGCCTAATATGTTTGATCTGTTCCGAAGCCGAGATAAAGCCGTGCGCATCCTCTTGGGAGGGTTGCTGCTGCTGGTCGCCTTTTCCATGCTCACCTACCTGGTGCCGAGCTACAACACCGGGTCGACCGGCTCGGACATGGTGATCGCCGAGATCGGCAAAGATTCGATCACCCTGGCGGAGGCGCAGCGCCTCGTGCAGGCCACCGTCCGCGGCCGCCAGTTGCCCGTGGATATTTTGCCCACCTACATCCCGCAGATGGTGGACCAGATGGTCACCGAGCGGGCCATGGCGATGGAGGCCGAGCGCATGGGGTTGCAGGTGAGCGATGCCGATGTGGCCGATACCATCCGCCAAATGGTGCCCAGCCTTTTCCCCGACGGCAAGTTCGTCGGCAAGGACGCCTATGCCGGCATGCTGGCGCAACAGAACATGACCATCGACCAGTTCGAAACCGACCTCAAACGCCAGGTGGCCATCACCCGCTTGCGGGATATCGCCATGGAAGGGACCATCGTCACCCTGCCCGAGATCGAGGCCGCCTTCCGCAAGAAGGGCGAAAAGATCAAGGTCGAATTCGTCCACTTGACGGCCGACAAGTATAAGGCCGAATCCCAGCCCTCTACTCAGGAAATGCAGGATTTCTACAAGGCCAACCCCGCCCGCTACTCCTCGCCCGAGAAGAGGAACTTGACCGTTCTGATAGCCGACCAGACCAAAATGGAAGCTGCCGTAACCCCGGCCGACGCCGACCTGCAACGCATGTACTCCCAAAACCTGGACGCCTTCCGCACTCCCGAGCGCGTCAAAGCCCGCCACATCCTGCTCAAGACCCAGGGCAAACCGGCATCCGAGGAAGCCGCCATCAAGGCCAAGGGTGAAAGCCTGCTGAAACAGATCAAGAGCGGCGCCGATTTCGCCAAACTGGCCAAGGAGAATTCCGAGGATACCGGTTCCGGCGCCAATGGCGGCGATCTGGGCGACTGGATCACCCACGGCCAGATGGTGCCGGAGTTCGACAAGGCGATCTTTTCACTGAAGGTCGGCGAAACCAGCGACCTGGTGAAAACCATGTACGGCTATCACATTGTCCAAACCCTGGCCCACCAGGATGCCGGTGTCCGCACCTTCGCCGAAGTCAAGGCCGAACTGGCGGCGCAGTGGAAGAAACAGCGGGTCAACGATTTGGTGCAACAGGCCTCCGACAAGGCGCAGGGCGAACTGCAGAAGGACCCGTCCCACCCCGAGAAGGTGGCCGCCGAGTACAACATGCAGGTGGTGCGCGTGGACAACTATTCCGCCGGTGCGCCGGTGGCGGATTTGGGACCGAACGCGGATTTCGACCAGGCTATGGCAGGACTGAAGAAGGGTGAAGTTTCGCAACCCGTAAGCGCGGGCACCAAATTGGCGCTGGCGGTTGTCAACGACGTCATCCCGGCGCACCCCTCCACCTTCGAGGAAGTGCAGGGCCAGATCCGCGACCTCATGGTGCAGAACCGCTCCACGGCAGCCGTGCAGAAGCACGCCAACGAACTGATCGAAAAGGCCAGGGCCATGGGCGGAGACCTCACCAAGGCGGCCAAGTCGATGGGGCTGGATACCAAGACTTCCAACGAGGTCGACCGCGCCGGCAATATCGAGGGAATCGGCATGGCCAGTTACGTGTCCGAGGGCTTCGGCAAGCCCGACGGCACCGTCTTCGGACCGGTGGGCTTGCCCGGTGGAGGCACCATCGTGGCCAAAGTCGTCTCCCACGGCGGCGCGGATATGTCGCAACTGGCGGCGCAGCGCAGCATCATTCGCGACGAGATCAAGAGCGAGCGCGCCCGCGAGCGCAACTCCCTGTTCGAAAGCGGCGTGAAGGACATGTTGATCAAAGAGGGCAAGATCAAGATCCACCAGGAAGTGATCAATCGGCTGATCGCCAACTACCGCACCAGCTAGCCAAGGGAATAAGATGCTTCACGCCTTGCTGCAAGTGTGGTTCGGCTGGGTCCGCGACGGGGGCTACCTCGGTATCATCGCGTTGATGGCGATGGAAAGCTCGATCCTTCCGGTGCCCAGTGAAATTGTGATTCCGCCCGCCGCGTTCTGGGCCTCCCAGGGCCGGATGAGCTTCGTTGGCGTGGTGTTGGCCGGGACGTTCGGTTCGTGGCTGGGTTCGGCGATTAGCTACTGGGTGTCGCGGTGGATTGGCCGGGCCGTGATTCTCCGCTGGGGCCGGCTCGTCTTCATCAAACCCGAAGGCCTGGATCGCGCCGAGCGCTTTGTCGAGCGCTACGAGGTGGGCGGCGTTTTCTTCGCCCGGCTCTTGCCCGTCATCCGCCATTTAATCTCCATTCCAGCGGGCATCGCGCGCATGCCGTTCGGCGTTTTCAGCCTGGTGACCACCCTCGGAGCGTTGTCCTGGTGCACCGTTCTGACGTGGTTCGGCGCCAAGATTACGGCGGCACACCCCGACTTAATGAACGACCCGGAGGCGCTCATGCGCATGGTGAAGCAAGAAGGCCACTGGATCGCAGCCGCGGCCTTGGTGCTGTGCGCCCTCTATATCCTGGTGATGCGGCTGACCAACCGGCGTTCGACCTCCGCTCCCGATACCGCGGCCTAGGTCAAGCGTGCTGCCGTAGCGCAGCCTTTCAGGCTGCAACGCCGGCGTCCTTGCCGGCGTTCTCGCGAAGAATGCCGGTATGAATACCGGCATGGCAGGCGGGACGCCTACGCTACTGGCCCACCAGGCCGGCCGCGAACAGGCGGTCGTCCACCCGGCCCAACCGCGTCGCCAGACCTGCCCGCAACAGCGGCGTGTGCCGGATGGTCGTCAGGTATTCCGGGATGCTCCACAGGTCTTCCTCGCTGGTCATCCAGCCGATCCCATCGAAGCGGCGCAGGTCGACCGGCCGCGAATAGTTGCGCAGCGTTTTCTCCCGTTTGAGGTTGTAGTAATGCTCGAAGTAGCTCATCGCCAGTTCGCGCAGGGTGCGGTAGACCGGCTCGCGATAGCGCAGGCCGGAGTAGTTGGATTTGGCCAGCGCCCCCCAGTGGCCGCGATGGCGAAAAATGGCCAGCACGTGGTCGTCGTCGCGCACCGCCTCGAAATCCAGCAGCAGGGGCGGGTGGCCGAGCATGCGTAGCGCCGCCGCACCGAAGAGCGCGCCTTCCATGCAATGCGCCGTGCGGTCGCGCAGCACGCGGCGCGGAGAACGGCAGGTGTCGCCGTCACGCTCCTTGTTGTAGGCCAGATCGTCCAGGAAGCGCTGGATCTTTTCCGGAGTGGTCAGGCGGCGGAACACGGCGCGTTCGGCGGCGGCGAAAGTGTGCGGGTCCATCGGCAACAGAGTAGCGTAGTTTGCCGCGCGCGCAACTATACTGCACGTATGCCCATCCTGCTACCGATCCTCCTGCTTGCCGCCGCCGCCACGCCCTACGACGTGGTCGTCCGCAACGGCCACGTCATCGACGGCACCGGGTCGCCCTGGTATGCCGCCGATATCGGCATTCGCGCCGGAAAAATTGCCGCCATCGGACGCCTGGCGGACGCTCCGGCCAGGCGCACCATCGACGCCCGCGGCATGGTGGTGGCGCCGGGCTTCATCGACATGCTCGGCCAATCGGAGACGACCATCCTGGTCAACCCGCATCTGCCTTCCAAGATCTTCCAGGGCATCACCACCGAGATCACCGGCGAGGGGTCGTCGATCGCCCCGCTGAACGACGCCATCCTCAAAGCCGACCGCGTCACCTGGGAGCACTACGGCGTGCAGCCCACCTGGCGCACCTTCCGCGACTACTTCGCGCGCCTCCGCCGGCAGGGGATCGGCATCAATCTCGCCAGCTACGTTGGGGCCACCGAGGTGCGGCGCGTGGTGCTGGGCGATGACGACCGCGCGCCCAGTGCGGCGGAACTGGAGCGCATGAAAGCGCTCGTGCGCGATGCGATGCGGGAGGGCGCGGTGGGGCTCTCCACCTCGCTGCAATATGCCCCGGCGCCGTATGCCAAGACCGAAGAGCTGATCGCGCTGGCCGCCGAAGCCGCGAAATTCGGCGGCATCTACGCCTCCCACATCCGCGACGAGGGCGATGCCATTATTCCCGCGCTGGACGAAGCCTTCCGCATCGGCCGCGAGGCTAACATCCCCGTCGAGATCTGGCATCTCAAGGCTGCCGGGAAGTCCAACTGGGGGCGCATGCCCCAGATCGTGGCGCATATCGAGGCGGCGCGCCAATCCGGACTGGACGTGGCGGCGGACACCTACGCGTATCCCGCGGCCTTCAACACCTTCTCGGCCGTGATCCCGCCCTGGGCGCACGATGGCGGCGATAAGAAGCTGATCGAGCGCCTCAAGGATCCGGCCATGCGGGCGCGCATCCGCCAGGAAATGGAGACGCCGGCGAGCGATTGGAACAACGAGTGGCAGCAGGTGAAAGGCCCCGAGTCCTTCATCCTCAGCGCCGTGCAGAATCCCAAGCTGATTCCGCTCCAGGGGAAGTCCATCGCCGAGATCGCCAAGCTGTGGAACAAAGACCCCGTCGACACCGTGTTCGACATCCTGATCGAGGACGATGCCTTCACCATGGTGGGTATGTTCATCATGGACGAGCCCGACGTGGCCCTGGCCCTGCGCCAACCGTGGGTCTCCATCTGCAACGATTCGCAGGGCTCCTCGCTCGATGGCGTGCTCGGCAAAGAGCATCCGCATCCGCGCGCCTTCGGGACGTTTCCGCGCATCTTGCGCAAGTACGTGCGCGAAGAGAAACTGTTGACGCTCGAAGACGCCATCCGCAAGTTCACTTCCCTCCCGGCCGGGCGCATGCGCTTCGCCGACCGCGGCGTGTTGAAGGCGGGGATGTGGGCCGACCTGGTGGTGTTCGACCCCGGGACGGTGCGCGACCTGGCGACGTTCGACCGGCCCAATCGGCTCTCCGAGGGCATGCGCTTCGTGCTGGTCAACGGCGTGCCCGTCATCGAGGAAGGCAAAATGACGAATGCCCTGCCGGGGAAAGTGCTGACGCGGTAGTCCGGCGCCACCCTTATCCGGCCAAGACTCAACCCCCCGGCCCCCGGTTGCGCCCGGCTAAAAGCGTGGGATCAAAAAGGACGGTTGGGTGTATACTACGCAGTACTCGGGAGTCCGAATAGGAAGACCCGGGGCAATCGAAGACAGTAGCTAGCCAAACTGAGGAGGATCAGTGAACCGTTCGAAACCGATTTTTGCATTTGCGCTTCCAGGAATACGGTTTTCATCCAGGCTGGCTCCCTCAGCACGACGCCGCCCTCGGGCGCCACCAGCGCCGCCCAGGCTGCACCCGCGCTTTCCACACCCGTTTTCGCCGCGCTGGGCTTCGCTCTCCTGTTGTTCGGCGCTCTGCTGCTCCGGCGCAAAGCCATGGCCCGGTAAGCAGGCCGGTGTGCTCTGCCGCGATTCCTTCCGCCGGAACGGCGCACGAGCGTTTGCGAGCCGGCAGCCGGCCAGGAGCCTGCAGGACAAGTTCGGCACACGGGTTGCGTTTGCGATGGCGGCTGGACTGACGCCGTGACTTCCCGTTGGCGCACGGCCGGTGCGCTTTTTGTGTTGCTGTTGTTGACGGCGGGCTTCTACTGGAAGCTCACCATCTCGCCCCAATGGACCTGGCTGGAGGGTCCGGATCTGGCCAACGTGGTGCGTCCCTGGCTGGATTTCGAGGCCCGCGAGTTTCACGCCGGGCGCTTCCCTTTGTGGGACCCCTACGAGTGGGCGGGCCATACCCTGATCGGCCAGGTGCAGCCCGGCATCGCCAATCCGCTGAACTGGATCCTCTTCGCCATGCCGCTGCGCGACGGGCACATTCCCGTCACCACGCTGCACTGGTATTGGGTACTGATTCACTGGCTGGGCGCGGCGTTCTGTTACGCGCTGTGCCGCGATTGCGAAGCCGGTTACGCGGCCTCGCTGCTCGGCGGAAGCGTCTTCGCCCTGGCCGGATTCCTGGGACATACGGACTGGCCGCAGATCCTCATGGGTTCCATCTGGATCCCCCTCGTGCTCCTGTTCTTCCTGCGGGCGGCGCGCGGCCGCTCGCCGGCGGGCAGCGCCGCGCTCTGTGGCGCCGCTCTCGGCATGGCCTTCCTCAGCGGGCATCACGTCGTGCCCACCTTTACCGCCGTGCTGTTGGGCGCCATGTGGCTGGTGTACATCGCCAGTGGGACAGGCCTTCTGGCCTGGTCCACCATTTTTCATGAAGTTTCGCGGGCGGAACGCCCATCCCAACAGGCCAGGAGGCCCGTCCTACTCCACGCCGCCATCTTTACCACCGTGTGGTTGCTGGTGAGTGCGGTGCAGGTGCTGCCGGCTATCGAGTACGCCAAACAATCGCTGCGCTGGGCGGGCGCTCCCGAACCGCTGCGCTGGGGCCAACCGGTGCCTTACGCCGTGCACGCACAGTACTCGCTCGGCTGGCCCTCGGTCGCCGGCATCGTGCTGCCGGGAATCTCGCTGCATGCCAATCCGCACGTGGGCTTCGTCGCCGTCGCCCTGGCGCTGGCGGCCCTCTGGTACCGGCGGCGCGACGCCCGCGTGCGCTGGTTTGCCTCCGTGGCGCTTGGCGGCCTGCTCTTCGCGCTCGGCGCGGACTTCCCGCCCTACTGGCTCATCTACCGTTTTGTCCCCATGGTGGAGAAGGCGCGCGAACCGGCCATGGCGATCGTGCTCTGCCAGGTAGGCATCGCCGTGCTCGCGGCCCTGGGCGCATCGCTCGGGCGCGGATGGGCCGGCGCCCTGGCGCTCACGCTCTTCCTCGGCGAGGCGGTCTACGATGCACCCCACCTGGCGCGATTCGACCGGCCCGGGTCGTATACCGCCATGATCCAGGGGCAGGCCGATATCGCGGACTTCCTCAAGGCGCAGCCCGGATGGTTCCGCGTGGACTTCGACGATAGCGACGTGCCCTACAACTTCGGCGATCTCTACGGCATCGAACAGTTTGGCGGCGCGGCCTCGTCCATGCCGGTGCGGACCCACCGCCTCCTCGGCCACGCCGAAACGCCCCGCCTCTTCGGCATCCGTTATCGGGTGGCGCGCCAGCCGTCGCTCCTGGCGCAGGTGGAAGTGTTCCGTTCGCGCAGCGGCCTGAAGGTGTACCGCGATCCCCGCATCGCCGAGCCGCTCTGGACGTGGCGCGACACCCCTTGCCCCGCGCCCGACCGCTTGCGCGTGCTGTCGCGTCAGCCCGAGGCGTTCGTCATCGAAGCGGAACTGGCGTGTCCGGCCCTGGTGGTGGCCGGCGACTCCTACTACCCCGGATGGCGCGCGCGGGTGGACGGCGAGCGCCGTCCGGTGCAGGAATTGGACGCGGTGCGCGCCGTGCGCGCCGGCGCCGGGCGGCACACGATCGAGTTTCGTTACCGCCCGGCGTCGGTCTACTGGGGCTTCGGGCTGACCATGCTGGGATTCGCGCTGGCGGCGTTCTTCTGCCGGCGCAAATAAGGTAATCGGCTGCTTTCATGGGCTTTTGACAGCTCAATGTGGATATAATCAGGTTTCTCTTATGAACATGGACGCCGCCCGACCCGGTCAGTCGCGCATGCGATGGGCGATCTGTGCCCTGCTCTTCTTCGCCACGGTGATCGCCTACATCGATCGCCAAGCCCTGGGCTACCTGAAAACCACTCTCTCCCACGAGTTCCCCTGGTGGAGTGACATCAACTACTCCTACATGACCTCGGCCTTCCAGGCGGCGTACGCCATCGGCATGCTCTTCGCCGGCGGCATCACCGACCGCCTCGGCACGCGCAAGGCGTTTTCCATCGCCATCGTGCTGTGGAGCCTCGCTGCCATGTGTCCGGGCGCCGCCAGCACGGTGGTGACATTCTGCATCGCCATGTTCCTGCTGGGCGTTTGCGAAGCCGCCAACTTCCCGGCGTGCATCAAGACCGTGGCCGAGTGGTTCCCCAAGCGCGATCGCGCCACGGCCACCGGTGTCTTCAACACCGGCGCCAACGTCGGCGCCCTGCTGGTTCCGGTGGTGGTGACCATGCTGATCGGGCCGCTTGGCTGGCGCCTCACGTTCGTGGCGCTGGGAAGCAGCGGTTTCATCTGGCTGATCTTCTGGCTGATCCTGTACCGCAAGCCCGAAGAACATCCCTGGGTCTCCAAGTCGGAGTTGGAACTGATTTTGAGCGATCCTCCCGAGAGAATCAAGCCGGTGCCATGGGCGGCCGTGTTTCCCCATCGGCAGACCTGGGCCTTTGCGGTGGCCAAGCTTCTGACCGACCCCATCTGGTGGTTCTACCTGTTCTGGCTGCCCGGCTACCTGCAAACCACCTTCAACCTCGACATCCACGAGAACCGCCTGCCCGTGGTGGTGGCCTATGCCATTTCGAGCGTGGGCAGCGTGGGCGGCGGGTTGCTGTCCGGGGCGATGCTCGAACGTGGCATGAGTCTGAACAAAGCCCGCAAGATGACGATGCTGATTTGCGCGCTGGCGGTGTTACCGGTCCTGTACGCCCCATTTTCCACCAGTCTGTGGGTAGTGGTTAGCCTGGTCGGTCTGGCCATGGCGGCCCATCAGGGCTGGTCGTGCAACCTCTTCACCCTGGCTTCCGACATGTTTCCCAAGCCGGCGGTGGGCAGCGTAACGGGGATTGGCGGCATGGTGGGCTCGGCGGCCGGCGTCCTGTTCCAACTCGGCACCGGACGGATCGTGCAACTGACCCACAGCTACATCCCGATCTTCATGGTCTGCGGTGTCGCCTACGTGCTTTCGTTGGTTGTGCTGCACGCCATGGTGCCCAATCTGGAGCCGGCGAATCTGGATCGATACTGAGCGGTGATCGAGGCCGCATGCAGCGTTAACGGCAGGCGCGGTCCAGGTGGGGCAGGCGGGGTACCCTCTGGGTCCGCCTGCCAACTTACCCCGGATAGTTCGGCGAGTATGCCGGATCGTCCGCCCGGGCCACCAGGCGGCCGCCCTTGACCCAGTGATCGCCGCGCGGCGCCAGGTGGGCCGTCATCCGCTGCCGCCATTCGCGCAGCACCCCTTCGGCCGCGGGATCGGCTGCCAGATCGTGCATCTCGCCAGGGTCGCGCGCGAGGTCGAACAACTGCTCGCTGGCATCGAGCGCGTGGAAGATGTACTTATACCGCGCATCGGCGAGCGCGTTCCAGTGATTCTGCGGCCCGTAGCACACGCCGTGTTCGAGATCCAGAAAGCTGCGCCACGCCGGGTCCTTCCCGCCGATAAGCGGCAGCAGGCTGCGCCCGTCCAGCGGCCGCCCGGCAGGCGCCGCGGCGGCATCCAGAAACGTCGGCAGCACGTCGCGTAATTCCACCACTTGATCCATGGAAACGCCGCGGCGCGCGCTCAGCATGCCTTCCGGCCAGCGCACCAGCATGGGCACCCGCGCGGAAGCGGCATAGGCGTACGACTTGCGCCACAGATGATGATCGCCCAGCATATCGCCGTGGTCGGAAAAGAAAACGATCAGCGTCTCTTCCATCAGCTTGCGCCGCACCAGCGCTGATAGCTATCGATCCACGCCGCGGCGGTCTGGCCGGTCCATGCCGTGGGATGCAGGCGCTCGGGCAGCGCATAGGGTTTGGCGTCGAAATCGTTCCAGCCCAGGCCCGTCGCGTCGGGATCCAGGTTCGGCGCCTGCGACCAGAACCAACTCCGGTAGTCGCTGCGGAAGTCCACCGATTCGATGCGGCCCGATTCGTCCACGAGCGCCTGATGGTAGCCGTGCAGGTTGCGCTGCGGATGGTAGTGCAGCTTGCCGATGGCGGCGGTGTAGTAGCCGGCGTCGCGCAGGGCGCGCGGCATTTCCACGGGATACCGCGTGGCGACGTTGGCGTAGCGCAGCATGCCATGATTCCACGGCGCCAGTCCGGTGAGCAGCGCGGCGCGCGCCGGCGTGCAGGTGGGCGTGGCGGAATAAGCGTTGGTGAAGCGCATGCCACCGGCGGCGAACTGATCGAGGTTGGGCGTATGGATGGCGCGGTTGCCGCCGGCGCCCAGGCAATCGGCGCGGAACTGGTCGGCCATGAGCAGCAGAATGTTGGGCCGCGAGGCGCGCGGGCGGGTGGTCTGCGGCATCCACGCCGCGGGCGCCATGGCGGTAGAGCGCAGCAGGTCGCGGCGGGTCATCGCGCCTCCCCGCGCCGGAAGCCCGCGATGGCATCGGCAATACGGCGGCTCGCCTGGCCGTCGCCGTAGGGATTGTGCACCCGCGACATGCGTTGCCGCTCCTCTTCGTGATCCAGCAGCAGGACAGCCTCGCTCACGATCTTCTCCTCATCGGTGCCTACTAGCTTAACGGTTCCCGCCTCCACCGCCTCCGGCCGTTCGGTCTTCTCGCGCAACACCAGAATCGGTTTGCCCAGCGACGGACCTTCTTCCTGGATGCCGCCCGAATCCGTGAGAATCAGCGTGGCGCGCCGCATCAAATCGACGAACGGCACGTAATCGAGTGGCTCCAGCAGCAGGATATTGGGCTGGCCGCCCAGCAGGCGGTGCACCGGTCCCAGCACGTTGG
Organism: Candidatus Solibacter sp.; assembly: GCA_050014175.1. Classification (GTDB taxonomy): domain Bacteria; phylum Acidobacteriota; class Terriglobia; order Bryobacterales; family Bryobacteraceae; genus Solibacter. The sequence goes on from JBEKDV010000212.1 coordinate 12,575, forward strand.
GATTGCGGTGCACCGGGTAGGCGATCTGCACGTCGTCCCGCCGGGCCAGCCGGGCGAGCGCCGCGCAGATGTGCTCGAAGCCATCGCCGAAACTCTCGCGCCGGTGCGCGGTCACCACAATCAGCTTCTTCGTGGCATCGAGTTGCTTCCATGGCGCCGCCGCCACGGCTCCCGAAGCCAGCGCGTCGCGCACCAGCAGCACGGCATCGATGCCCGAATTGCCGGTGACGAAGATGCGTTCGCTCGCGACTCCCTCGGCGGCCAACCGGCCCGCGGCCAGCGCCGTCGGAGCGAAATGCAGCGCGGCGAGGCGCGTGGTGACCACCCGGTTCATCTCCTCCGGAAAGGGCTGTTCCAGGTCGCCCGTGCGCAATCCGGCCTCGACGTGTCCCACCGCAATGTGCTGGTAAAACGCCGCCAGCGCGCCCGATAGCGTCGTCGTGGTGTCGCCTTGCACCAGGACCATGCCGGGCCGCTCGGCCGCCAGGACAGGCTCCAGTTGCGAGAGGATGCGCGCGGTGGATTGCGCCAGCGTCTGTCCCGGCTGCATCACGTCCAGATCGTAATCGGGCGTCACCTGAAAGGCCGCCAGCACCT
>JBEKDV010000213.1:0-13082 GCA_050014175.1 Candidatus Solibacter sp.
AACTTCGACGCGGCGTACACTTGGGATCAGGAAGGGCGGATGACCAGCATCAACTACGGTCCGCAGTACACGCTGACGTACGATGCCAACGGGCGGTTGGGCGGGATGAGCGGCAACGACCTGTCCCTGTCCGCGACGTACGCCTCGGGTGTCGATTCCTGCGACAGCGCTGTCCACGGGGGCGTCGCCATGATGTGACGGCCCATTGCCGCGCACTACAATGGGAGCGATGGCCAAGAGGCTCATGATTGCCGTCGTGGGCGCCGGGATTGGCGTGCTCGCCGGCCTGCTGATCGATTCCATGGGAGCGGGCACCCCGGCGCTGGTGGTTGGGGCGGTTGCCGGGGCGCTGATTCCGCAATTTGTGCTCGGTCCTCCGGGACATTGACGTCTGGTACTGCTTTTTACACTTGCCGTGGAGCGCGGCGCACATTAGAGTCTAGTAGGAGGAACACCAATGGCGTTTTGTGCGACGTGCGGTTCACCAGTAGAAGGACAGTTTTGCGCGAAGTGCGGGGGTAAGGTAGGGGCGGCGCCGTCCGCCGCGTCCGATCCCACGGTGCAGGCATCGGGGGCCATGGCCGACAATGTAGCCTCGGCATTGTGCTATCTGCTGGGCCTGATCACCGGCATCATCTTTCTGGTGCTGGCACCCTACAACAAGAATCCGGTAGTGCGGTTTCACGCGTTCCAATCGATTTTCATGAACGTGGCCTGCATCGCGGCCAGTATCGTCCTGAATATGGTTTTCTTGATGATGCACCTCTGGGCATTCACGCCGCTGATCTCCCTGGCCTTCTTCGTGCTGTGGATCTACCTGCTGGTGATGGCCTACCAGGGGAAGAAGATCGTGCTGCCGGTGATCGGGCCGATCGCGCAGCAACAGGCAGGCAACTGAAACGCGAATTGCCGTCCGGCGCGTCTCAGTAGTGTGATCCGATGGCTCGTAATCCTGGGGGTGGCCGTGTGTCCGGCCGCCTCACAGATCCCGAAAGTCGGCGACATCAACTTTTACGGGCTCCGCAAACTGACGCCGGACAGGATTCTGAGCGCGCTGGACATCAAGAGCGGCGGCCCGCTGCCGGGCTCCAAGGGCGATCTGGAAGACCGTCTGGAGCTGTTGCCCGGAGTGGCCGCGGCGCACGTGGAGGCGGTCTGCTGCGACGGCTCCAACGCCATCTTGTTCATCGGCATCGAGGAGCGGGGCTCGGCGCATTTCGACACGCGGCCGCCTCCGGCGGGCAGCGCCACGCTGCCCGAAGAGATCATGGCGGCCTATCGCGAGTATATGGGGGCGGTGGAGCGGGCCGCGCAGCTCGGCACGGCGGCGGAGGATCTCACGGCGGGCGAATCCCACATTGGCGACATTCCGGCGCGCCTCTTCGAGGACCGGCTCGCCGGACTGGCCGCGGACCGCATCGATCTGCTGCGCGAGGTACTGCGCAACGGCGGCGAACCAGAGGAGCGGGCGGTGGCCGCGGCCGTGATCGGCTACGCGCCGAAAAAGGACCAGGTGATCAAGGACCTGCAATTCGCCATGCAGGATGCCGAACCGGCGGTGCGCGCCAACGCCGTGCGCGCCATGATGGCGATCGCCGTGCTGGCGCAGACCCGCCCGGAATTGGAACTGCGCATCGAGCCCACCTGGATGGTGGAGATGCTGAATTCGATCGTGCTGGGCGACCGGCAGCAGGCGGCGCTGGCGCTGGTCACCCTGACCGAACAGCGCAACGCCGCCACGCTGGACCTGATCCGCCAGCGCGCCTTGCCCTCGCTGGTGGATATGGCGCGCTGGAAGACGCTGCGCTACGCGCTGCCGGCCTTTCTGCTGGTAGGCCGCACGGCGGGTGTGCTGGAACAGGAATTGCGGGACCAGTGGCAGCAGGGCGACCGTGAGACGGCAATCGAAAAAGCCACGGCGCCGGCGGCCAAAGGGCGCCGCGGGAAGTAGCCTACAATGGCAGAGTACAGGGTTTCACCCATGCGGTTTCGTATTTCGAGGCGACCGCTCCCGACCCAGGGCGTACCCCGGTCGCGGCTCTGAGCAAATGGCAATCACGAGACGGCAAATTCTGGCAGGCATGACGGCGGCCGCCGCGGCCGCGGCACAGCAGCAGCCGCAAACCGCGCCGCCGCCGCAACCGCAGCAGCCTCCCACCCCTCCGCCGGACGGGACGCGCGTGCCGCGCCCGCGCACGCCGCCCAAACCGCGCACCACCCCCGCCGTCTGCCTCTACTCGCAGCATCTCATCAAGGTGGAGTACGAAGCGGTGGGCATGATCCTGCGCGATCTGGGCTTCGACGGCTGCGACCTGGCGGTAGTGCCGGGCAGCCATATACCTCCCGAGCAGGCCGGTTCGGACCTGATGCGCGGCATCGAAGCCATCAGCGGCGTGGGGTTGGAGGTGCCCATCGTTTCGACCTCGGTCACTTCGGGCAACGATCCCAACGGACGGCAAATCCTGGGCGTGGCGGGCTTCATGGGAGTGCCGCTATTCCGCCCCGGCTATTGGAAGTACGGCAACGCGCCCGACCTGGAAGTTCGCCTGGGGGAATTGCAGCGCGAGATCCTCGGCCTGGCCTCGGTGGGCCGCGCCTACAACGTCGCCATGGCGCTGCATAATACGTCGGGGGATGCGGTGGGCGCCGGCCTTTGGGACGTGAGCGGGATGCTGCGCACGGTCGACCCGCGCTGGGTGGGCTACGATTTCGACCCCGGCTTCGCCACCCAGAATGCCGGCGTGAACGGAGCGGGAGTCCTGATGCGCCTGACCATGGCGAAGCTAAAAGCCGTGACAGTGCGCGATTTCACTTGGAACAAGGACGCGGCGGGCGCGTGGCAGGCGGCGCCGTGCCCGCTAGGCGAAGGCATGGTGGACTGGCGCCAGTTTTTCGCCGCGCTGGCGCGGGCGCGCTTCGTGGGCCCGATCACCATCGAAGTCCGCTACCAGGCGAAGGACGAGTTGAACGCCTTCCGCCACGATCTGGATTTCGTGCGCAAACAGATCGCCGCGGCATACGGCGCGGGGTAGGGCCCGGCTAATCGCCCCCGCCGCCGCCTTTGCGCGCAGGCCCCTTCTTTCCGCCCTTCTTGCCGCCGCTTTTGTGCCTTCCGCCCTTCTGCCCCCCGCCCTGCTGTGCGGATAACATCAGCGGCGTCGCCAGCATGACGCCGAGCAAACCGAGTCCGAGAATCCTGCGAAATGACATTTAAGTTGTAGAGTCTCCTGTAATGGTTGTTCCGTGCGGGCCACGGAGTTCCATTAATTAAGTGCGGACGGGCGGGCTATTGACGTGACCCGGGCTGGCACAGTTGGCAATAGTTGGCCGCGCTTGGTGGGGCGGGCGCCCTCGCCCGCGCGGAGGCCCCTGCCTCCGCTTCCAGCGGCGCGCAAGACTGGCCTTGAGGCCCGCGGCGAACAGTCGGGCCGTTCGAGCGGCGAACAGGCGCGCTCTGGCGCGCCTACGGGGCGATGGGGGCGGGGTCTTCCGGCGCCGGCGTGGGATTGGGGTCCGGGTCCGGCGTGGGCAGGGGAGGCTCGGGTTCGGGTTCGGGGTTGGGAATCGCGGCCGCGGCGGGGTCGGGCAAGGCGGCGGGGATCGCCACGCGCACCGGTTCGGACAAGCGCACTTCACACTCGCAGCAATCGCTGCATCGCAGGCACTTTTCGCAGAGATGGTTGTCGCAGGCGTCCTTGGTGCACCGGACGCAAATTCGGGTGGATTCCTCTCCACAAATGCTGCAAGTGAAAGGCATGGGGGCTTACTGTTTCCTTCCTGCGCTCTTGGGGGGTGGCTGGGGCGCCATCAGGGTGGCGCGGCAGCGTTGGGCTTCGCGGTCCATGACTTCGAACTGGTGTTCGCGCTCGGAGGCCAGGTTGACGATGTAGCCGCGGAAGCGCTCGCGGTTGGCGCCGCCTTCGCCAAAAAGAGCGGCGAGGGACTGGGCTACCTCGGGCGACTGATACTTGCGGGCGCCTTCCTCGAGCGAAGTGAGCATGGTTTCCAGGCCTTGTATGCGGAAAAACAATTGCAGCGCAGCGGAGAGTTTTTCGGGATTGCGTGCCAGGGCCTGCGCGTCGCCGGCCAGGGCGCGCATCTGCTGTTTGCTGGACTCCAGTTGCTCGACGTAGGTATCGCTGGCGCCCTTAGCCACCCAGGCGGGGGCGTCCAGCCGATCGAGGACGGGCAGAAGTTGCCCGGCGTTGGCGCCGATTTCTTGCACCACTACGGCCACATCCCACGCCGGTTCGAGGCCGGCCGCGGGCGGTTTCGAGGAGGGCGCCTGGGCGTATGCCGCGGCGGCGAGGAGAAAGACAATAAGCCGCACTGTTTCAATTTATCACGCGAGACGAACGGGCGGCCCCGTAAAACGGGGCCGCCCGCGATTTGCGTGCTGCGGGGTACGAAACTATTCGCCGCCGCCGCCCGGAGGCGGAGGCGCGCCGGTGGGGGCGCCCGTGGGTGTGCCGGTTCCGGTGGTGGAGCCGCCATTCTTGGGGCCTTTGTCGCCCGACAAACCGCCGGTGGAGCTGGCCGTTCCCGTCGTAGAGCCGGCGGTGGTGCCGGGCCGCTGATAGACCGCCTGGCGAACGGCATCTTCAAAGGCCACCAGGATTTTACGGGCGATGAAGCCGCGGTCTCGCGGCAAGGCCGCCAGCGGCGTGTTGGGCAGCACCTGAATGGATTCGCCGGGATTCAGCCGGACAACCTTCGAAGCTACGCGGAGGTGCTGGACATCCACCAAGCCTTCGTCGAGGGTGACGAAGGTGGTGCCGTCCAGATCCTGTACGTCGACATCGAAGATGGTGCCGCGCACCGAAATCAGCGCGGTGGGGGTCGTGACATTATTGGGATTCGGGATGCCGGGCAGATGCTGGATGTAGACTTTGACTTTGCCCATCCAGACGTTCAGCAGGTCGCCGATACCGTAGGTCTTGCGAAAGGTGACTTCCGAGTTGGGGAAAACTTCAAACGTGCTGCCGTCGGACACCTGGAACTTGGCGTACCCATCGGGGCCGGTCTTGATCACCTGCTGCTGCGATACAAAGCTGCACGGCACCAGGGCCTTAAGGTATCCGGAGGTATCCTTCATGGCGGAAACATCGCCGGATTGCACCACCACCCACGCGTCGGTGGGCTGGGGCGCCGGTGGGCATTGCGCGTACAGCGAATTCAACGAGACCACAAGCGCGGCCGCAATCGGCAGGGTGCGCGTAGCCCGCGTGAACGTAGGTCGCCTCAGCATAGTCGTACGCTAGAAGTAGTCTAGCACCAAACTTGCATTGCAAATAGGGGACCGATATGAACTTTTGATAATAAACCAATTGGATTCAGTATTCTAATTCCAGCAACCTGCCGATAGTAGGGTAGAATGGAACTCGACAGTGTGTCATAAGGGAACAGTTCGGCGGACGGTGGGCGGAGCGGTTCTGCTGCTGGCGATGGCGGCTCTCGCCCCGGCGCAGACTACCAACTGGCGGAAAGTGGGCAATTCCGCGGTGGATCTGCTGCTGGCGTCGCCGGCCACGGGTCCGGTGGAAAAGGTCTGGTTTTCCTCTAGCGGCGGCACTCTCTACGCGCGCGCGAGCGGCGGCAGAGTCTTCGAAACGTCGGATTACGAAGTCTGGCTGCCCAGCCAGAACACCCTGGAACCGGCGGCACAGCCGGCGCCTATGGTGGCGCGCACCCCGGAAAACGGAGCGCTCCTGGTAGCCGCTGGCTTCGGCCGGGTTTACGCGGCGGGGCGGCAACTGTACCGCTCGGAAGACGGCGGGCGCAGTTGGGCCAACCTGACCGCGTTCAAGACGGAATCGGTGATTGGTTTAGGGCAGCGTGGCGTGGCGGTATCGCCGGACAACCCGGATCAGATCGTGGTGGCCAACGATTTCGGCGTGTGGCGCTCCATGGATGGCGGGCTCTCCTGGGCGGGGCTGAACGAGCTGCTGCCCAATCTTCGCGTGCAACGAATCCTGGCGACGCCGGGCGGCACGGCGGGCACGCGCGTGGAGATTGACCGGATGGGCGCCGTGGAACTGCCGCCGGGCGGAACCGTGTGGCAACCGGTGGAGGACGCCACCTCGGCCAGCGACGCCGCACTGCTGAAAGCCTACTCCGGGCGAACCGGCATGGCGGTGAGCGCGTACGGCAGGAGCGGGACGACGGTCTACGCGGGAACCGCCGATGGCCGGATTCTGATTTCGCGGGACGAGGGTGCGAGTTTCGCGGCCACGGATACGGGTGGCGCCACTGGACCGGTGGAACGCATCTTCGTGGACCCGGTGCGGCCGGATGTGGCGCTGGCGGCGGTGGGCGGAGCCAATGTTCCGCACGTGCTGCGCACCACCAACGCGGGCACATTCTGGGATGCGCTGGATTCCAACCTGCCCAACGCGGCGGCCCATGCCGTGACCGGGGAACGCGCCGCGGGCGCGGTTTACCTGGCCACCGATCGGGGCGTGTTCTGGGCGCAGGTGGACCTGGACAACGCGGGCGCTCCCAACGTCAATTGGATCAGCCTGTCCGACCGCTTGCCGCCCGGGGCGGGCGCCACCGACGTGCGGTTGGACCCGTCGGGCATTCAACTCTACGCGGCGGTGGAAGGCTACGGCGTCTATGCCACGGCGGCGCCGCACCGCCAGCGCAGTCTGCGGCTGGTGAACGCGGCGGATTTCAGCACGCGCGCGGCGGCCCCGGGATCGCTGCTCTCGGTGGTCGGCGGGCGGGTGACGGCGGTGCGCGGCGGCAACCTGGACTACCCGGTGCTGGCCGCGGCGGACGATGCCTCGCAGATTCAAGTTCCGTTCGACGCGGTCGGCCCCAACGTCACGCTGGCCTTGGCCACCGGGAATGGGGATGTGCGCCTGGGGATGCAGGTACAGCCCGTCTCGCCGGCGATTTTCGTGGGGCACGACGGCACCCCGATCCTGCAAGACGCCGATACCGGTTTGCTGCTGGACGCGCGCAAAGCGGCGCACTCCGGCGCCCGCTTGCTGGTATCCGCCACGGGGCTCGGCAAGGTGACTCCGGATTGGCCCACGGGGATGGCGGCGCCTGTGGACAATCCACCCGTGGCGACCGCGACGATCCGCGCTTTCGTGAACGGGGCTCCGGTGCCGGTGACGCGCGCCACGCTGGCCGGCGGCTTCATCGGCTTCTACGCCATCGAAGTGCAACTGCCGGCCATCAATAATTCCGGCCCGGCCGAATTGTACATCACGGCGGACGGCGTGGAGAGCAATCGCGTGCAGTTCCTGATCGGGCAGTAAAGGGCGCCGGCGCGCTGGCTGTCTTTGCCTCGCGCGCTGTTCCCGCTCTACTGGCTTCCGCTCCCTGTCCGCATGCCGAGGCCCGCGAGGCGTGCCGGCCAATCACCCGATCGCCGCCCAGCCAGTGCTCTCGGTTTCGGGCATGGTAATGTGTGGGTATGACGGTTACGGAACGTCTGGACAGGCACGACAAGCAGATCGCGGTCATCCGCGACCTGGTGAGAGAAGGCATGCGGATGGTCGTGGAGACCCGGCGTTTGGCCCTGGAGACCCGGCGTTTGGCCCTGGAAACCCGCAAGGACCTGCGGGAACTGGCAGCCGCGCAGAAACGTACCGACGAGAGCCTGCGTGCCCTGATTGACAGCCTGCGCGGCGGTGGCAACGGTCACACCGGGCGGCGCGTGGACTAGGAACGTCCCCCTTCTACACCGTCGTACCGGCCACTACCCCGATCGCCGCCCGGCAAAAAGCGGGCAGATCCTCCGGTTTGCGGCTGGTCACCAGATTCCGGTCCACCACCACTTCCGCGTCCACCCAGTCGGCGCCTGCATTGACGACGTCGTCCTTGATGGCGAAGAAGCTGGTTGCCTTGCGGCCTTTCAGCATGCCGCCGGCGGAACACAGAACCCACGGCCCGTGGCAGATGGATGCCACCAGTTTGCCCGCCGCATCCATCTGGTGGACGAACTGGTTGGCTTTCGGATGGCGGCGGATGTGGTCCGGCGCATAGCCGCCCGGCACCACCACGCCATCGAAATCGGCAGCCCTGGCATCGTCATAAGAAAGCTGGCACTTCACGGGATAGCCCAGCTTGCTCGGGTACGTCGCGCCGGCGGTGGCGCCGACGGTAACTACGGTGGCTCCGGCTTCCTGGAAGCGGAACAACGGGTACCAGACTTCCATTTCCTGGTACATCTGGTCCACGAGAATCGCGATCTTCTTTCCGGTCAGGTCCATGAATCTATGTTAGCCCTTGGCCCTTGTAATGCGCGGGACTCCGAGATACACTCCTTACAAACCCCATGAAAATGAAAACGCGTACAATCACCTCCATCCTGACCGGATTGCTCACCACCTGTGCGCTCGGCGCCGGTGTTGCCGGCTCTTTGCTGGCGCAATCCGCGCCCGAGACGCCGCTGCTCAAGATCGATGCCGGCAAGCCCGGACCGGCGGTCGGCCTGCGCTACGGCTTGATGACCGAAGAGATCAACTTCTCCTACGATGGCGGACTTTATGGCGAACTCGTCCGCAACCGCAGCTTCAAGGAAGATGCCAAAGACCCGGTGCACTGGTCGCTGGTACAGGAAGGCGGCGCCGCGGCCGCCATGGCCCTCGATCCCGCCGAATCGATGAACGCCCAGCTCGGCACCAGCCTCAAGCTCACCATCACCGAGGCCGGCGCAAAACAACGCGCCGGAATCGCCAACGAGGGGTTCTGGGGAATCCCGGTGCGTCCCGGCACGCGCTACCGGGTCTCGTTCTACGCCAAGGCAAGCCCCGAGTTCAAGGGGCCGGTCACCGTCGAACTGGTGAGCGGCGAAGGCGCCGCGGTGCACGCCACGGCGCGCATTCCGGCGCTCACAGGAGCCTGGAAGAAGTACCAGGCGGTGCTCACCACTACCGCCAAAACCGCCCCATCCGCCACGAACAAGCTAGTGCTTTCCGCCGCCTCCAAAGGCACCGTCTGGTTCAGCATGGTCTCGCTGTTTCCACCCACCTTCAACAACCGTCCCAACGGCAACCGCCAGGACGTCATGCAGCTTCTGGCGGACTTCAAGCCCGCCTTCCTGCGCTTCCCCGGCGGCAACTACCTGGAAGGCAACACCATCGAGACCCGCTTCGATTGGAAGAAGACCATCGGCGATGTCGCCGGTCGGCCCGGCCACATGGACGACGCCTGGCGCTATTGGAGCAGCGACGGCATGGGCCTGCTCGAGTTCCTGGAGTGGTGCGAGGACCTGCACATGCAGCCCGTGCTGGCCGTCTACGCCGGTTACTCGCTACGCCAGCAGCGCGTCAAGCCCGGCGCCGACCTCGAGCCCTACGTCAAGGATGCGCTGGACGAAATCGAGTACGTGACCGGCGGCCCGAATACCGTGTGGGGCGCCCGCCGCGCCAAGGACGGCCACCCGGCGCCGTTCCCGCTCGAATATGTTGAAATCGGCAACGAGGACCAGTTCGACCGCGAGGCGGGCAGCTACGAAGGCCGCTTTGGACAGTTCTTCGACGCCATCAGGGCGAAGTATCCCGCGCTCAAAATCATCAGTTCCACGCGCGCATCCTCCCGCGTCCCGGATGTTCTGGACGAGCACTACTACCGCCGCTCCGAAGACGAAATGGCCTCTCACTCGCACGATTACGACGCCCGTCCGCGCACCGGTCCCAAGGTCTTCGTGGGCGAGTGGGCCACGCGCGTGGGCGCCCCGACTCCCAACATGAGCGCCGCTTTGGGCGATTCCGCCTGGATGACCAACATGGAGCGCAACTCGGACCTGGTGATCATGTCGGCCTACGCTCCGCTGTTCGTCAACGTCAATCCGGGCGGCATGCAGTGGCCCACCGACCTGATCGGTTACGACGCGCTGAACAGCTACGGTTCGCCGGCGTATTACGCCCAGAAGATGTTCAATATCTATCGCGGCGACGTGGTCCTGCCGGTCACGGCACAGGGCATCCCCACGCGCACGTGGCAGCCGCCGGCAGCGGGGCGCCGCGGCGGGCAGCCTCCCGCCGGAGCGCCCGCGGGAGCGCAAACCACTCCACCGCCTCCGGTGACGCCGCCCGTGCCGCCGCCTCCCCAGGAAGTGCCCACCGTGTTCTGGAGCGCCACGCGCGACACCAAGACGGGGACGGTTTTCCTGAAGATCGTGAATCGCGCCGGCACGCCGCAACCGGTGCGGGTGGAGTTCAGCGGGCTGGCCAGCGTGGACGCCAAGGGACAGGCCGTGACGCTGAGCGCGGCCAGTCCGACCGATACCAACTCCATCACCGAGCCCACCAAAATCGTGCCGGTGACTTCCGCCGTGGAGGGCCTCGGAACCAGCTTCACGCGCACGTTTTCGCCCTATTCGCTCACCATATTGCAGATGAAAGCCAAGTAGATTATGGAAAATCCGAACCAGTCCGCCAGCCGGCGGCGATTCCTGCGCGCGTCCGCCGCGGGCGCCGCGTGGCTTCTCTCGTCCGGCCCGCTAGTGACGCGCATGGCGGCGCAATCGCCGGAATCGCGCGTCGACATACTGCTGGATGAACCCGTCGGCACCATCGCGCCCGAAATCTACGGACACTTCGTCGAACATCTGGGCGGCGTGGTGTACGACGGCATATGGGTGGGCGAAGGTTCGCGCATCCCCAACGTGAACGGGCTCCGCAAGCAGTTGGTGGATGCGCTCAAGCGCGTCCAGCCGGGCATGATCCGCTGGCCGGGCGGCTGCTTCGCCGACCAGTACGATTGGCGCGACGGCACCGGGCCGCGCGACCAGCGGCCCAAGCGCACCAATTTCTGGGTGGACGCTCAGGAGTGGCCCAAAGACGCGCGGCGCGACGGGCCCCAGCGCTACGATCCGAACTTATTCGGAACGGTGGAGTTCGCGCGATTCTGCAAACAGGTGGGCGCGCAGCCGTATTTTGCCGCCAACCTGCGCAGTCTTCCGGCGCAGGAGTTCTGGCGCTGGGTGGAGTACTGCAATTCGCCGGCGAATTCCACCACGTTGGCGGCCGTGCGCGCGGCCGATGGCGCGGCCGAACCACTGGGCGTGCGCTATTGGGGCGTTGGCAACGAATCGTGGGGCTGCGGCGGCAATTTCGACCCCGAAGATTACGCCACCGAGTTCAATCGCTACACGGCGTGGGTTCCGTCGTACGGAGTGCGGACGGCGCTGGTCGGGTCGGGTCCCAACGATGGCAATGTCGACTGGACACGGCGGTTCTTCGGCAAGCTCCGCAAGGCCGACACGCTGGGACGCCTGTGGGGCTGGGCCATGCACCACTACGCCTGGAATGCCAGCGGAGGGCGCACCACCGACTGGTTCACCGGCAAGCGCGACGCCGTCAAGTTCGACGCCGAACAGTATTACGACATCCTCCGCGAAGCCGACGAAATGGAATCGCTGATCGCCGCGCACTGGGCGGTGATGGCGGAAAGCGACCCGCGCCACCGCACGAAGCTGGTGGTAGACGAATGGGGCGCCTGGCACGCTTCCGGGACGGAGCCGTTCCCCGAAGCGCTCATCGGTCAGCAGAACACCATGCGCGACGCCGTGCTGGCGGGTCTCACGCTGGATACTTTCAACCGCCATGCCGACAAGGTCGCCATGGCCGCCGTGGCCCAGTTGGTGAACTGCCTGCAATCGTTGTTCCTGGCCCACGAAGACAAGTTCTGCGTGACGCCGACGTATCATGTGTTCGACATGTACGCGGCGCATCAGGGCGCCCGCTCGGTGCGCACGGTGGTGGCCTCGCCGGAAAACCGGTACAGCCGCAATGGCACGAGCACGGCCATGCGCGGGCTGAACGGCTCGGCATCGGTGAGCGGCAACCAGTTGACCCTGACGGTGACTAACCCATCCATGGATCAACCGCGCGAAGCCGAGATCGCGATTCATGGCGGGACGGCCCGCGCCGTGGCGGGTGTTACTCTCGCCGCCAGCGATCCGCGCGCCCACAACACCTTCGCGGACCCGCGCGCGGTGGAACCGAAGGCGGTCGCCGTGACCTTGAAGGGTGCATCGGCGATTCACCAGTTCCCACCCGCCTCCGTGACCAAACTGACCATCACTCTGTAGCGTAGCCTTTCAGGCTGCCATGCCCGCCTTTCCAGGGGGCATTCTTCTTGTCCCTTGCCTCCGCCTCAATCCTGGCGGTGCACCGGTTCCGGCGCTTTGGGCTTGGTCTTGGCGTCGTGCCTGGCTTCGTTCCAGCCCTCGCGTGCGTCCCTGCCGGCCTTGCGTAGATCCTCCCGCGCCTTCTCGGCGGCGCGCTTGGTCTCCTGAGACAGTTCGTACGCCGCCCGGCCGGCTTCGCGCGATGCGGACGTACCGCGCCGGCCCGAATCGTCGCGGTTGCAGCCGGCCAACGCCAGCGTAATGGAAACTACGATGACACCACAGCACTTTCTCATGGCATCCCCCGCACGGATCGTTGCATCCGAGTGGCCATTGGACGGTGCCGTACGGCGGCGATGCAGTGAAATCAGACCTGAAGCTCTCTTGACACTCCGATAGAGCTGGGGCAGTCTAGGCATAAAGGAACAGTCATGTCTGACGCCGACAGCCGGGAAACCTGGGCGTGGCCGGCGGTGGAGCGAATTCTTCAGGACCTTCACTATGCGCTGCGCCTCTTCCGGAAGAATCCCGGCTGGTCGTCGGTCACGGTGGCGACGCTGGCTCTGGGGATCGGCGCAACCACCACCATCTTTTCGATCCTGAACGACTTTCTGCTGCGGCCGCTGCCGTTTCGGGATGCGGAGCGGCTGGTTTCCGTCAGCCAGTATGACCGCACCGAGGCTCCCGGCGCCAAGGGATACACCTCGCCTCCGAACTACCTGGACTGGAAGGCGCGGAATTCCGTTTTCGAGGACATGGCCGCCTGGGACGCCACCGCCGACCAGGTCACGCTCAGCGGCGTCCAGGAGCCGGAGCGGCTTCGCGGGGCGCGTGTCACGGCGAGCTTCTTCCCGCTTCTCGGCGTGAGTCCGCTGCTCGGCCGGGCATTCGGACCGGAACAGGACAAGCCCGGCGGAGCCACCGTGGCCGTGCTGGGTTACGGTCTTTGGCAAAGGCAGTTCGGTGGCACGTGAACGCGCACGACCCGGCA
>JBEKDV010000214.1:0-13070 GCA_050014175.1 Candidatus Solibacter sp.
CGAAAGCCGCTGACGAGGGTTTTCAGGAGAGCCGGATGCGGGAAATCTGCACGTCCGGTTCGACGAGGGGACAGTGGGTCGCGAGGACCGTCGCTCACTGTCCTACTCTACCGGCTAATCATCGTGTGCCGGCTTTGCGCCAAACTCTCCAGAAAGATTCCTTAGCCGCCGATGAACGCCGATGAACGGAAATCTGCTGGAATCAAATTGTCCAGCTATTTCTTGGACACCATACTAATGCGCGCCGTTTTTCATTTTGCGGGCGATCAGGAAGGCCAGTTCCATCGACTGTTCGTAGTTCAGGCGGGGGTCGACGTGGCTTTCGTAGGCGCGGACGAGGTCGGCCTCGGCGGGGCCGCTGGAGCCGCCGATGCACTCGGTCACATTTTCTCCGGTGAGCTCGATGTGCACGCCGCCGAGCTGCTGATGCAGTTGGGCGTGGATATCGAAGGATTGTTCGACTTCGGAGTAGATATCCTCGAACCGGCGGGTCTTGATGCCGTTGGCCAGGGTGTGGGTGTTGCCGTGCATGGGGTCGCAGATCCACACGGGTTTGCCGCCTTCGGCGCGGACGTGTTCGATCAGGGGGGGAAGGGAATCGGCGATGGTGCCGGCGCCGAAGCGATGGATGAGGGTGAGGCGGCCGGGGCGGCGGTCGGGGTCGAGGATTTCGAGCCAGCGGGCGACGTGTTCACGGGTGCAGCCGGGGCCGACCTTAATGCCCACGGGGTTCTCGATGCCGCGCAGGTACTCCAGGTGGGCGCTTTCGGGATGGTTGGTGCGCAGGCCGACCCAGGGGAAATGGGTGAGCAGATTGAAATGGCCGGGGCGTCGCGGGACGCGGCGGGTTTGCGCCGATTCGTAGCCCAGGTGGAGGGCTTCGTGGGAGGTAAAGAAATCGATCTTATCGGTATCGCCGGCGCGGACACCGAGGACGTTTTCGACGAACTGGAGGGAGTCCTTGATGGTCTGCACCATGCGGTGGTATTCGTGGGCGAGGGGGGAATCCTTGGCCCAATCGAGGTCGAAATACTCGGGGTGGTGGAGGTCGGCGAAGCCGCCTTTGACGAGGGCGCGGACGAAGTTGAGCGTCATGGAGGCGCGCTCGTAGCCGCGGAGGAGGAGTTGGGGATCGGCCCGGCGGGCTTGGGCGGTGAACTCGGGGCGGTTGATGGTATCGCCGCGGTAGGCAGGGAGGCTGACGCCGCCGCGGGTTTCCAGGTTGGAGGAGCGGGGTTTGGCGTACTGGCCGGCGAAGCGTCCGATGCGGATGACGGGGCGGCGGGCGCCGACGACGAGGACGAGCGACATCTGGAGGAGGACTTTGACGGTGTTGGTGATGCGTGGGGAGGTGCAATCGACGAAGCGCTCGGCGCAATCGCCGGCCTGGAGGACGAACTGGCGGCCGGCGGCGGCTTCGGCGAGTTGTTCGTGGAGGCGGAGGATTTCCCAACTAGTGACCAGGGGGGGAAGAGTGCGCAGGTCGGCGAGGACGCTTTCCAACTCGGCGGGGTCGTCGTAGTCGGGTTGTTGCAAGGCGGATTTCTGCCGCCAGGAATCGGGTGACCACATGAGGAATCTCCAGGGTATCACGCGGTCCGGCGAGCTTCCCCGAGTGAGGTGGAGCGCGACGGCCCCACCTCACCCTCCTCAGTACGGCCACCGCGGGAGCCTCCGACTCTCCCACAAGCAGCCGCACCCAAGAATCTTATCGGCACGGGCGCGGAGATTCTGAGGCCCGAGTTTTGATGTGGCGAAGGAAACGGGGACTGGGGGCGGCGGCGGGCGGGAAGAGTGGACCCGGCGGTGGCGCCGCGGCGGCGCCACCGGGTCCGGGAGGTCTCACCACACCAGGCGCAGCTTCAGATCGATCTGCCGGTTGCCCAACCCTTCGGGGATGGAATTCGCCGGCAGCGAAGCGGCCGAGAACATGCCCGGGTTGGGAGTCGAGATATTGTTGTTGGGAATGGTGAAGTGGGGCGTGTTGGTGACGTTGGAAACCTGCGCCGTAAAGACCAGTTTGACCTGATCGGTGACCGAGAACTGCTTGACCAGGCTGGCGTGCACGATGTGGATGGGGAAGCCTTCCAGGGAGTTCATGGCGCAGGTGCCGTAGCGGCCGGCGGTGGCGGAGGGGATGGTGAAGGCCGACGGGTTGAACCACTTGGCAAGGGTCCGCGCGCCGGCGTTGGGGTCGCCGGTGCAATCGGGCAACTGGGTGACGAAGCCCTGGGTGGCGTTGGCGGGGTCGGCTCCGGTGAAGAGGGGCGAGTAGTATTGCCCGCTGGCGAAGGTGGTGATGGCCAGCAGTTTCCAATCGCTGATGGCGCGATTCACCCAGGGTCCGGTCTCGGATAAGAAGCGGCGGCCCTTGCCCACCGGTAGCGGCAAGGTGGCGCCGGCGGTGAAGTAGCGCTGGCGGTCGCCGGCATCCCTGGTCCAGATGTTGGTGACGTGATAGGGGTCGGTGGTGTTGGCGTAATCGCTCTTGTTGTTGCCGTAGGTGAAGCTGGAATTAAAGGTGACCGGACCCATGGAGCGCTGCGCCGAAACCACGGCGGAATCGTAGCGCCACTCGCCGTCGGTGCGGGTCTCGTAGGCGCTGGCCCACAGCGGGAAGGGCTTCCGGGCCGTGGTGAACGCAATGGTACTGGCCTGGGGTTTATTGACGTCCAGGGTGTAGTTCATGTGGATGCCGCGCGACCCGATGTAGGCGGCGCGCAGTCCGAAGCCGTGCAGCACACCGTCGAGCGTGGCGTTGAACTGGCGGATCACGCCTTCGTCGGTTTTGGCGGGGAGCGCGGTGATGCTCTGTCCCGGCAGGAGGTCGGCGGAAGGGGTAGTCGGGAAGGGCTTGGGGAAGGTGAGCGCGGCCACGCCGTTAGTGATGGAGTTGGTATAGGTTTCGGTCAACGAATAGGGGTTATTGGAGCTGAGCCGGCCACTCTCGCCGTAGCCCTCGTTTTCGGTGAACTCGCCGTATCCGCCGCGCAGCGCCAGGTTGCCGGCCAAACGGTAGGCGCCGCCGAAGCGCGGGCGGAAGTTGGTGACCTTCGCCTTGGGAACGGGATTACCGAGGACGACGACGGCGGCCTTGGGAAAGAAGGAACTGACGGCGGTGATGGTTCCGGGAGCGACGATCACCTGGTTGGTGGCCGGATTCCAGTTGGACATGTAGCCATCGTCATAGACGGGGGTGGTGTAGTAGTCCCAACGCACTCCGAAGTCCAGGGTCAGCCGGGAGGTGACGCGGTAGGAGTCGCTGGCAAAGAGGCCGGATTGGGACTGTTGGAGGGTGCGGTTCACCCGGCCTGCCTGACGGGTGCTGGTGGAGGGCAGGCCCAGCAGGAAGTCCGCATACCCCAGGCCGGTAAATGCGCCGGTGAAGGTGAACGCGCCGAACACGTTTTGGGGGACGACTCCATCGAGCCAGTGGTAATCCTGATATTGGCCGCCCAGTTTCAGCGAATGGTGTCCGTGAGACCAGGTGACGGAATCCTGGAAGGTATTGATGCTGTCGTTGCCGGCGACGTTGTTGTTGTAGCCGCCGCCGTAGACCATGGAAAGCCCGGTGAGACCGCTGATGGTAGCCGTAGGAAACCCCATGACCGCGTAGGCGTTGGGGTTGACGCCGACGATGCCCAGGCCGGAGACCACCGAATCGCCGTGCAGCGGACTGATCTTGCTTTCGGACTCGCCTTGTTTGAGCAAGACCGCGGTATGGCCTACGCTCATCAGATTGGTGACGCTGGAGGAGACTGCCCAGATGCCCGAGATTACGTATCCGCGGTAGCGGACCGTCTGCGTGGAGTCCAGTTGTTCGCCCACGCTTCCCGTGGCGACCGATGCGCTCTGATTTTGCATCCAGTGAAAATAGATCTGGCTGTTGGCCGTGAGGCGCTGGTCGATCCGGCCGAACGGCCAGTTGCCGATGTAGGAATCGGAGCCGTAGGGGTGGACCCAGGAATAGTTCCCGGTAAAGGTGTTGGCGTCGCCCACCGTGGGCGCCAGGTAATAGTTCGTCACGTAGTTCCTGGAGACCACGGCAACGCGGTTGTTAGGGATTAAATTGCCGGCGAACGGAACTCCATTACGCGGATCGCGGACCACCACGATCTTGCCGTTGGGGGCGGTCGCCGCGGAAAGGTACTGGCTGAGATCGTAATTGCGCATCTGGGCGGTGGGGACGTCGGCGAAGAGGATCTCGCTGTTCGGGGTCTTCTGGTACATGCCGCCGGCATAGAAGTAGGTCCAGTGGGGGACTATGGCGCCGCCCAATTCGCCTTGGAACTCGGTGAGCTTAAAGTTGGCTTTTGTGGTCGCGAAGTAAGAGTGGGCGTCAAACAACGAAGAGCCGCGCTTGTAGTACACCTCTCCGTGCAGGCCGTCGCTGCCGTGCCGCGGAATCATGTCCACGTGGACCGGCTTGGCGGCCTCCACGCCGGGGTTGGCGATGGCCACCTCCAGGTTATCCTGGAACGCCGGGTTGCCGGTTTGGGTGGTGGTGTCCTGCGCCACGCCATTGAGCGCCCAGGTCTGCTGGTTGCGCGCGGAGACGCCGGAAACCACCAGGCCGCCCTGCGTCCCCTGCACGGCCGGGGCTTGGGTCGCCAGGGGGAGCGCCGAGGGGTGGAGGTCGGCAAAAGGAGCGTCCTGCCAGGCGCGCTTAAAATCGACGATGCCGGAATTGGTGCCGTTTTGCGATAGGACTGGAGTGGACGCTTCGTCGAGTTGCACCGTTTCGTCGCGCGCTTCCGGTTTGAGTTGGGCATCGAAGTTGCGCTCCTGCCCGGCCTGCAGCAGAATGCCGTCGGCCTCGAAGGTTTGGTAGTGGTTGGCGTCGATCTTGATGATGTAAGTCCCCGGCCGGAGGAAGGGCGCGTCGTAGATGCCGCCCTTGCCGGTGGTGATCTCGCGGACGCTCAGTTCCTTGCCGGACTCGAAGATAACCAGTTGGATGCCGGCGACCGGCTTCCCGGCAGTATCGGTGATGGTCCCGCGGAGGGTAGCCGTCTCCGATTGCGCGAACAGCAAAGCAGACGAAACGAAAAAGAGCAAAAATCGATTGAACCGGCGAACCATGCTTGCCTCACTGTTGGTTCCGCGGCGGACGCAAGAGCGTCGCGCGGCGAGGGTGACTACTCCCCGCCGCGGCGTCTCTTGCGGTTACCGCGCGGAACTGAATGTTATCTGAAATGACAGACTACCTGAAATTACGTGGACTGCGGTGCGGCAAATTGCCGCCCCTGAGCCCCAACCTCCGGCCGGAAGCGTCGGGTCGAAATAGTGCGACGCAACGCGTGCAAACCGCGTTACCGTATTCTAAGAGTACAGAGGTGAAACCCTGGAAGACAAGTGCGCGTCTGCTTTCTTTCAGCGGCGCGCCCGGATTGGCACTGCGGGCACTCACTCTGTGAACTTCGTGCGTCACCGGTGTGCATCTTCGGCACGGGTGTAACGGACGGCGCAGTCAGTTCCTGTAGTGATCACACGAACCGAGGTAAACGCATGACAGTACCGAATCGCGGACGACGGGCAGTTGCGCTATTTTACGGAATGCTCGCATTGACCGTGCCTGTCCTTTCCGGGCAGACTCCCGGCACGAGCGAGAAGAATCCGGCGGCGCCGTCTACCGCCGATGACAAAACGAGTGAAGCGCCGCGAAAGCTGGCCATCGGCTTCCGCGTCCGGACCCTGCCGTTTCGATCGTTCAGCGTAATGGACAACGGGCTGGTCCTGACGACCGTCAAGACCTCCGGGGTAAACTACGACACAAATTTCGATACCATCTCCCACTCGTTCATGCTGGGAGGCGGGCTGTCTATCGAGGCCCCGCTCTCGTCGCGCACGTTGCTCACCGTCGACCTGCTGTTCAACCGCCTGAAGTACGACAAAGTCACCAACGTGTATTGGGGCGTCGACGACCCTACCACGGCCGCCGACGAGCGTTCGCACCAGACCACGACGGAGAATACCGCGGCGCGGCTATTCGATATGCCGGTGCTATTGCATCGCAATGTTCGTTCGTCGGGATTGCTTTCGCATCTTTACCTCTCCGGCGGGCCCACCGCGCGCCTGGTCTCGACGGTGCATACCACGACCAACATCACCTACGCGGACGCCACGACGGCCAACAATACGATTCCCGCCAACATAAGCAAGCGAATGCTGATCGGCGCGACCGTGGGAGTGGGCTTCCGGTTCATCGATGAATTCAACATCCGGGTGACTCCGGAGGTCCGCTTTACGCGTTGGAATGGGGCGACCTTTAACCAGGATTCCACGCGCTCGCCGCGCAACCAATTTGAAGTGGGGCTCGGCTTCAGCCACTAGCGGGTACCGGTACGTGTACTGGTAACGGGAGGGCGCGAATCGTAATAGAATAGTGGAAATGCGTTCTCCCGCCGTAGTGGTTCCCGCCATTCTGCTTCTGGCCGGCGCCGTCTACTTTTTCGCCAAGGCCAAAGAGAATACGGTACGGTGGGCGGACAACTCGCGATTCGACCAACCGGCGGCGGCGCCCGCCGTGAATTCGGTGGACGACGAGTACGATTTGGAGTTGGTTCGCAAACTTCTGCAAACTCCGGACCTCAACGAGGGGCAAGCCAACGCTCTGTTAGGCGCTGCGGGCCGCCGCTACGTGCGGCGGAAACTGGCGTACGCCGCAGCCAGGCAGGCAGTGGATGCCGGGGGGGCCGTGGCCGGCGGACTGGAGCCCTTACGCCGCGAACTGGAGGCTGCCCGCAAGGTGTGCGACGTGGCCGAATCGCTCGGGCGGCGCGACCAGGAAATGACCGCGATGGCGCAGGCCGATTGGGAACTGGAGAGGCGGCTGGCGTACATTCCGTCCGCCATGGTGGGCCTCGCCGAGCGCTACGACGGCTCCAGCGCCTTCACCGGCGCGGATTTGGCGGAGATGGAGCAGGCCTTCGTGAAGCATTTCGGCAAGCCGTTGCCGGTGAGCACGCGGGGTGAAAGCGCCGTCCACCGCGCCATGGGGTTCGACCATACGGGACGGTTCGACGTGGCCGTCAGCCCACTGCAGCCGGAAGGCGTGTGGGCGCGGCGCTACCTTACCGAGAAGCACGCTACTTTCCTGGCGTTCAGCAGCGCGGTGCCGGGCAAGGCGACCGGGGCGCACATCCACATCGGTCCGCCCAGCATTCGCCGGGTGCCCGGAAGCTAGCCGCCGTTGGTCACTCCGTACCGATTCTGCCAATGCACCCAGGCCGCATGGACGATCCGCATGACGTCGGATTTGTCGAAGGGCTTGGCGAGCAGATCGAATGCGCCGTCTTGGAGGAGTTCCGCCCAGAGGCGATCGTCGGCAAGCCGGGAGGTGACGATCACGCAGGGTGGCGCGGGCAAGTCCTTGCCCGCGCGCAGGATTTCCCGCCAGACCTCCGGTTGGCCGTCGCGATCGCAAAGCACGATGGGAATCCGGTGTGCGCGCAGGGTGGCGAGCGCGGACGCGAGTGTCGGGCTTGGATGGAGTGTCAATCTGCAACTGGGGTACAGGGACAGGCTGGAATCGCGGAAGGTTTTTTCCAGAACCGCGTGATCGCTTTCGGCCGGACTCAGGGACAGAATCGTGATCGTACCAGTTTCACGGATAGCGGGCGGCTCAGGCATCGAAGCGAATCTCCTTCCTATGCGGAAAACGACACCGAGGCTCACCCGGTGGGCGACGTCATCCTCCGATAGCGGGAATCCGATGACGATTCGTTCCGAGGCGTGGGCGCCGTGAGCGGTTTGAATAATGTGAAACAACGTGGTTCACCTGCGCTGCTGGACACTAGACGCGATCGGCGCCGGGCCGGGTCACTGGCCTTTTGGAGCTATAGGCGATCCGCTTGGGACGGCGGCTTCTCCGCACGATTGGCCCGCCTGCTCAAATCAAGCGACAGGTAGACAGGGGCTCGCAGATTCTGGTACACTACGTGCTGTCCCTTTTGAAAACGCTCAGTGGGAGGTTCGTATGCCCGTTTGGAACGGACCGCTTGCACCAATGAGGATAAATGCCACGCAAATCAGGTAAACAGTATCAAGCCGCGCGGAAGCAGGTCGAAGCCAAGGATTACCTCCTGGAACAGGCTATTCCGCTCATCAAGAAAATCAAATTCGCCAAATTCGACGAGACGGTGGAAGTACACATGCGTCTCGGTGTGGATCCCAAGCACGCCGACCAGATGGTGCGCGGCACCGTCCTGATGCCGAATGGCCTCGGCAAGTCGAAAAAGGTGCTGGTGATCGCCAGCGGCGATAAATTGCGCGAAGCGCAGGAAGCCGGCGCGGATTACGTGGGCGGCGAAGACATGGTGAACAAGATTCAGTCCGAAGGCTGGACGGATTTCGACGCCGTGATCGCCACTCCGGACATGATGCGCTCCGTCGGTAAGCTGGGTAAAGTGCTGGGTCCACGCGGCCTGATGCCGAACCCGAAGACGGGCACAGTGACCGTGGACGTGGTCAAGGCCATCAACGAAATCAAAGCCGGTAAGGTGGAATTCCGCGTCGACAAGACGGGCATCATCCACGCGCCGGTTGGCAAGATCAGCTTTTCGGCGGAAAAGCTGGTGGAAAACGCGGCGAGCCTGATTACGGCGGTGATCAAGGCGAAACCGGCGGTGGCCAAAGGCAAGTACGTGAAAAGCGCGACGGTGTGCTCCACCATGGGCCCGGGCGTTTCCCTCGATACCGCGCCGTTCAGTGTGAAGGCGGCCGTCTAAAGCCGAAACAGGTGTTCCCATGAAAAAGAAGGAAGACAAGAACAAAGATCTCGCGTCCCTGCAAAAGGACCTCGCCAACCTCAAGAACCTGTTCGTCACCGGCTACGAGAAGATCAAGGTCAGCCAGGATTTCGAACTCCGCAAGGCGGTTCGGAAGGCGGGCGGCAAGTACCGTGTGATCAAGAACAACCTGGCGGAACTGGCGGGCGAAGGCACGCCGAGCCAACAGGTGCTGAAGGATCTGCGCGGGATGACGTCGCTGGCCTATACGACGGACGATCCGGTGGCGCTGGCCAAGGCGTTGACGGCGTACGCGAAGACCAACCCCTCATTCACCTTCAAGGCCGGTCTGGTGGAAGGCCGGGTGATCGACGTCAAGGCTATCAACGAGCTGGCGGCGATGCCTTCGAAGGAAGTCATATTTGCCAAACTGCTCTACGTGATCAACGCGCCGGCGCAGCAACTGGTGACGGCGATCAACGCCGTCGGCCGCAACCTGGCGGTGGTAGTAGATCAGGGCGTGAAGGAAAACAAGTTCTCGGAATGATTTGGCGGCCGGCGGCGGAAGCGGCCGGCGGCGAAAGAACCCCACTCAATTTTTCGAATACATAGGAGTTTGAAATGGCGGACATTAACGCAATTGCGGAACAGATTCAGGGCTTGACGCTGCTCGAGGCCTCTCAGCTCGTCAAGTTGCTCGAAGAGAAGCTGGGCGTCTCGGCGGCGGCGGCGGCACCGATGATGGTGGCTGGCGGCGGCGCGGCGGCAGCGGCTCCGGCAGTCGAGGAGAAGACGGAATTCACGGTGGTTCTGACTGGCGCCGGCGCCAACAAGATCAACGTCATTAAGGCGGTTCGCGAAGTCACCAGCCTGGGCTTGAAGGAAGCCAAGGATCTGGTGGACGGCGCGCCCAAGCCGATCAAGGAAGGCATCAGCAAGGACGAAGCGGCCACCATCGCCAAGAAATTCACCGATGCGGGCGCGACCGTGGAAGTGAAATAAATCTCGCGTGCCGGACTACATTGTCCGGCCGACCGGCCTCCCGGCGTGGGAGGCCGTAGTGTCTTTGTGGTTTGACGGGGGACGTAAGTCCTGTTAGACTGAGTAGTTGGGCGTTCGGTTTAGCGACTTGATTCCCAATTGGTGACTGTGCATCCGGAATCCTGGCACTTCAATTGCAGTCCGGGCAAGACTGCGGAGAGGGCATCTCTGTGCGTCACATCGCCCGTAACTCTAAGACAGGATTGGTGCGTCCCTACTCCCACAGATCTAATTCTCACCGGCGGCCAGGCCGCCGGCGCTACCTCAGTCCCACCCCTGCCCCTGTTTGATCATCCGGCGCTCCGGGAGGCATCACCTCCAGGGGCGCTATTGGCTTTGTACTGATAAGCGCAGTTTTCGCGCCATTGGCTGTTCGGCCGTCAGGAGTTTACGAATGGATATTCAACATACCGGCGCTGCTCCCGAGCGAGTGGATTTTTCTAAGATCAAGACCTCGATTCCCATCCCGAACCTGATTGAGGTTCAGAAGAAATCGTACGAGCGGTTTTTGCAGATGGACTTGCTGCCTAATGAGCGCGAGGACATCGGCCTGCAGACCGTGTTCAACAGCGTGTTTCCGATCTCCGATTTTCGCGGCGTGAGCGATCTGGAGTTCGTCGATTACTCGATCGGCAACTGGGAATGCAAGTGCGGCAACCTGAAGGGGTTGCACCACCTGCGGTCGACCTGCCGCAGTTGCGGGGCGACCATCCGCACAGACCCGTTCCACGCGGGCGACATTCTCTGCCATCATTGCGGCACCTTCAACAAGAACGTGGTGACGTTCTGCAACAAATGCGGCGACCCGGTGGGTTTGCAGCTCAAGTACGACATGCAGGAGTGCCAGGAGCGCGGCATGACCTATGCGGCGCCTCTCAAGGTCACGATCCGGTTGACTGTGTACTCGAAGGATCCCGAGACGCAGAAGAAAAGCGTACGGGATATCAAAGAGCAGGAAGTGTTCTTCGGTGAGATTCCGCTGATGACGGACAACGGCACGTTCATCATCAACGGCACGGAGCGCGTGATCGTCAGCCAGTTGCACCGCTCACCGGGCGTGTTTTTCGAACGCGTGCAGGCGCAGGGATATTTTCTCGGCAAGATCATCCCGTATCGCGGAAGCTGGGTGGAATTCGAATACGACAACAAGAACATCCTGTACGTACGTATCGACCGCAAGCGCAAATTCTACGGCTCGGTTTTCCTGCGCGCCCTGGGTTTGAAGACGGACGAGCAGATTTTGCGGGCGTTCTACCGCGTCAGCAAGATGGAAATCCGCGACAAAAAGCTGTTCTGGAGCGTGGACGAAAATCTCACCGGCCTCAAGCTCTCCCACGCCATCGCCACCAAGGGCGGCGATACGGTGGTGGGGCAGGGCAAGAAGATCACCGGCTCGCTGTACAAGGAAATCCTCAAGGCGAAGATCGAGAAGGTGGAAGTGGCGCCCAACGATCTGGAAGGCGCGTACGTCGTCGCCGACGTGGTGGATATGACCACCGGCGAAGTGATGATCGACGCCAACAGCGAACTGACGCCGGTGGTGCTCAGCAAGCTGATCGAAGCCGGCATCGCCGAGTTCGAAGTCTTCTTCCCGGAGCGCGACGACGTGGGTTCGGTGATCGCCGCCACCATCAAGAAGGACGCCGTCAAGGACCAGCGCGACGCGCTGATCGAAATCTACCGCAAGCTGCGTCCCGGCGACCCGCCCACGGTGGATACCGCGACCCAGTTGTTCCAGGGCATGTTCTTCGACCCGCGCAAGTACGATTTCTCGCGCGTGGGCCGCATGAAGTTCAACATCAAGCTCTACGATCGCTCCGATTCCACCGCGCTCGACAAGCGCACCCTCGATTCGGAAGACTTCAAGAGCACCATCAAGTACCTGCTCAAGCTGCGCAAGGGCATCGGCGCGGTGGACGACATCGATCACCTGGGCAACCGCCGCGTGCGCGCGGTGGGCGAGTTGTTGGAAAACCAGTTCCGCATCGGCCTGGTGCGCATGGAGCGCGCCATCAAGGAAAAGATGAGCGTGTACCAGGAGATGTCGACGGCCATGCCGCACGACCTGGTGAACGCCAAGCCGGTGATGGCGGCCATCCGCGAATTCTTTGGCTCCAGCCAGCTTTCGCAGTTCATGGATCAGACCAACCCGTTGAGCGAGATCACGCACAAGCGCCGTCTTTCGGCCCTGGGACCCGGCGGATTGAGCCGGGAACGCGCCGGATTCGAAGTCCGCGACGTGCATCCCACGCACTACGGCCGCATCTGCCCCATCGAAACGCCGGAAGGTCCGAACATCGGGCTGATTTCGTCGTTGTCGTGCTTTGCGCGCATCAACGAGTACGGGTTCATCGAGAGCCCCTACCGCAAGGTGATCAAGGGCGCGGTGGTGGACGAAGTCCAGGTGTTGAATCCGGGCGATTCGGATTTCAAAGTGGGCGACATCCTGCGCCGCTCCGAAGTGGACGACGCCAACCGCAAGCTGGGCGCCAAAAAACAGCCGGTGGAATTCGAAGCCCACTGCGAGTACCTCTCGGCGTGGGAAGAGGACAAGTGGACCATCGCCCAGGCGAACGTGGAACTGGACGAGAAGGGCCGCATCGTTCCCGATCTGTCGAACGCCCGGCAGGCGGGCAACTTCGTGCTCAAGGGGAGGGACGAAATCGAGTACATCGACGTCAGCCCCAAGCAGCTCGTCAGCGTGGCCGCCAGCCTGATTCCGTTCCTGGAAAACGACGACGCCAACCGCGCGTTGATGGGTTCCAACATGCAACGCCAGGCGGTGCCGCTGCTTGTGACCGAGGCGCCGCTGGTGGCGACCGGCCTGGAAGACCGCGTTGCCCGCGACTCGCGCGCCGTGGTGGTCGCGGAGGAGGCCGGCAAGGTCGCTTCCGTCAGCGGCGATCAAATCATCATCACCGACAGCGGCAAGCTGCCGGAGACGAAAAAGAAGATTAAGCACGATCCGGAAAAGGGCGTGTGGGTTTATCCCGTCCGCAAATTCATGCGGTCCAATGCCGCCACGTGCATCAATCAAAAAACGCTCGTGCACAAGGGCGACCACGTTCGGAAGGGACAGGTCATTGCCGATGGTCCCTGCACGCAGAACAGCGAACTGGCCCTCGGCCGCAACGTGCTCGTCGCATTCATGCCGTGGAACGGCTACAACTTCGAGGATGCGATTCTCATCAGCGAAAGAATCGTGAAGGACGACATTTTCACGAGCATTCACATTGATGAATTTGAAGTGGCCGCGCGCGACACCAAGCTCGGCCCGGAGGAAATCACGCGCGACATTCC
>JBEKDV010000215.1:0-17526 GCA_050014175.1 Candidatus Solibacter sp.
ACGGCGAAATTCATGATGGAGTCCATGCGTGGCCCCCACTCGCCTTCCGCAAGCCGTCTGAACATGCTGATAAGGTCGTCGGAGAGGATGGAACGGCTCAGATCATTCTGCGCATCGGTGCAGTCGGGATGTTTCCACGCCATGAAATCGAGGGGGATGGGAGCCAGCCCGTCAAGGTAGATGACGTCGTCTTCCCGCTCGGCCGGTATGCGGTTCAGAACGTCTTCCACGAGGTCGCCGTTCGGGTCGAGGATGCAAACGGAAGCCCCGCGTTTTATGTCCTGAATCGCCATCCAGTACATGAGGGTGCTTTTCCCTTGGCCCGGCTTTCCGGCGATGTAGACGTGCCGCGAACGGGCGGAGTCTGGAATGACAAAACTCATTCGCCGATCACGATTCCGCCGAAGCCTTTGGGCCTGGTGATCTTGAGGGTTCTGAAACCCAAAAGGTGTTCGTAGTGGTCGAGGTCGGCGTCGGGGTCAACCCGCAGGACGGCGGTGAGTTTCGATTGGATCTCCGAGTCGGTCGATTCGGAGTCTGGCGTCTTCTGGTAGGTGATCACCATCTTGTCCACGGGGAAGATGACGGGTTTGGTTTTCGCTTTCAGGGCCGCGTCGCGGGCCGACTTCACCGCCTGCTTTTTGTCCCTTTCTTCCTTAGTAAGGCGTTCGACGCCGCCGAAAGCCATCCAAATGCCGAAAACGAACATAACCACGAGCAGGGACTGGCGCAGAACAAGTAGCCATTCATCGTAAAAGTCGTATGGCGTATATTTGTAGGCGCAGATGGACGTGATAACGCAAAGCACGCCGAGGAAACGGAAAATGAAGTTCTTATTGTTGGGGTCGGTGAGGAAGTCTAAAGCGCGGGCGCGTGCCAGTAATGATGCGAGAGCGATTGAGATGATAAAGGCGACGATAATGGAAGCGATAGTGAAAAGGGCGGGATGAAGGTCAGCCCACTGGTGCATAGCGCTAGCCCCGCACCGTCCCTGCCGTTAGGCACTCGCTAGAGCAAGCGAAGCTACGGACATCTGTCGCCGACACTAGGCGCCGGATACGGTTTGAGGACGAAGACGGTAGGATGGGGACGAAAAGCGATAGATGCCCTTCGCTAGAAAGGGGGGCGGTATGGCACCCGCGTAACCCGTTAACTCGTTGCTTTCGTGCCACTTCGCCACAACCTGTCTTCGGGGCATATTCTTTTTCCGCGGTACACGCCATTGTATGGTCGCCCGTTCGTATTGTGTGCCACAATATAGCAGACCTCTTCCCGCAAGGGAAGGGGTTACCGGTCGCATTGAACGCTTGCGATTCAATCTTTCCGGCTTCTCGTCGCCCGAAAGGGTGGAGGTACTTCACTTTGAGGTTTGAAGATGGAGACCTTCGAGAAGATGTATTCGCTGAAGGAAGCCGCGGGTCCGTTGGGGTGCTCGCGCGATTCGGTCGTCCGACTGGTTCGCGGCGGCCACCTGCGGGCGGTCGAGTTTCCGAGGATGGGCGGGCGTGGCATGAACGTGAAACGCCAGATCCCGGAATCGGAACTGAAGCGGTTCCTGGAGCGGAACGGGGGGCGGCGGTAGCCGCCCCTTTTATTTCACCCTGACGAGCTTCGCCGGCTTCTCCCAGATCGCCTGCAGCTTCTTCTCCACCGTTTCCTGCCGGGCTCCGCAGAAGCTTGCGTAGTGCTTCTCGACGACTCGAACGGAATTCCCGAGCAGTCCCGCCACTTCCTCGATTGTGAGCCCTGACGCGAGCCAATTCACCGCCGCCGTGTGGCGGAACCGGTGCGCATGGAATCCTGGTATGTCCTTCTTGAAGGCGTCGTTCAGGATGGTCCTCCACGCATCGGTCTGCGTGGGGACGTGTTCTGACTGGCCTTGAAGGAAGTAATAGCCCCCGTTGAGGGGGAGCCTGTCGAGTTCGGATTTCAGATCGGGGGGGACCGGGATGAACACGGTCTCCTGGTTCTTGCGGTTCACGCGCCGGATCTTGTTGCCGTCGAAATCCTCCGGCCGGAGCATCGACGCGTCCGAAATCCTGAGCGCCGAATGGTACAGGATCCGCGTGAAGCATTTGAGCGCGCGCGTCTGCGGCTTCGAGAGAAGAATAGACTGTTCCGCTGGGGTGAACGGCCGCACGATGCCGTTGTGCGAAGCGGCCGGCTTGATCGCCTTCGTCGGGTTGGTCTGCGCCCATCCCGCATCGTGGCAGAAGCCGAAGAACGCCTTGAGCCGGTCCAGTTTCTTGTTCCGGGTCGCCGTCCCTTTCTCCGTCCAATCCCCGCGAAATTTGACGAGCACGTCGAAGGTGAAATCGCGGATATCCGGGAAGTCGTGGCGCGCGGCATACTCCGTGAGCTGGCGGAACAGGAGCTTGTATTTCCTGACGGTGTCACCGGCGCGGTTCTGCGCTTGAAGGTCGGTCAGGAACGTGGCGGTCGCCTCTTTGAGGGTGACGGGCGGCTTCTCGTCGGTCTTGCCGTCCTCGATGCCGCGGACGAGCTGCTGCGCCCGCTCGAATGAGCGGGTCTTCAGGGACTTGCGGTAGGGCCGTCCTTCAAGGGTGCCGGTGGCCCAGATGGTGCACCGGCATTTTTTCGATGCGCGGTCGTCGGCGAACTTGCATTTCTTGCGGTGGCGGCGGTAGGCGGTGATCACAAGAACCTCTAACCGATTCTATGTTCAAAATCGTGTACAGGGCAATCCGCAGGATCAGAAGTATTTGATTCTAAAGAGGATAATTTGGAGGCGCGGGTCGGGATCGAACCGACGAATAAAGGTTTTGCAGACCTTTGCCTTACCACTTGGCTACCGCGCCGATCAATGGAGGTATACCTGCAAAATAGCGCGCCGGGACCACTTAAGTCAAACCGCCCCAGCCGCCGCACGCCTACTGCAGCGTCTCCTTCGGCAGGGAGCCGGCGATGAACTCGGCGATATCGTGCTTCAACTTGGCGCTGGAATCGTTATCGATGTACAGCATGTGGCCGGCCTGGTAATAGTTCCAGACGACATTCTTGTGCATGTCCGGGTTGAGGCCCATGTGATTGAAGGTGTGCTGGATGGCGAAGTAGGGCGTGGCCAGATCGAAGTACGACGCCGCCACCATCACCTTCATGTAGGGATTCTTGGCGAAGGCCGCGCGCAGGAGCGAGGTGGTATCGCCGAAGCCGTTCTGCACGCCGTAGTCCCAAGGCTGAATGCCGCCGGTGACGTAGTAGTAGAGGTCTGTCTTGTACCCCAGCTCGGTGCGCAAATAGTTGGTGAATGCGGCCGTAAACGGCGGCGCGATCAAGGTATTGGAGGGGTCGAACTCGCTGGTCTCCCCGGTGTTGAGCGAGGACGGAGCGGTCAGCCGCCCGTCCAGCCGTCCGATGGTCTGGTGCCTGTCGCGCAGCAGTTCGCGGGTGAAATGGGAAACGTCGAAGCGCAGATTGCTCTCGTCGACATAGCGCGGCTCGAGGCCCACGTAGCGGACCAGTTTGTCGAGCACGGCTTTGCGCTCCGCGGCGGGCAGGGCGTCGCCCTTGTTGAGCGCGGTGGAGTACTCGCCCATGGCGAAGGCCTCCACTTCTTTGAGGAACGACTTCAGGTCCTTCTTTTGCAGGTCGGCGGGCACCTTCTTGTGGTACCAGGCGTCGGCGGCGTAGGTGGGCAATTCCAGGGCGTACACCAGGTCGTCGGAGCGCGACCAGATGGTCTCCAGATTAAGGGTGGCGGAAATCAGCACGACGCCGTTGAAGGCGATGCCGCGATCGATCAGGTAGCCGGCGAGGCCGGCGGCGCGGAAGGTGCCATAACTCTCGCCCGCGATGTAGAGCGGCGAAAGTGTGCGATTGTTGCGCGTCAGGTACATGCGGATGAATTCGCCGACCGATTGCAGATCGCCCTGCACGCCGTTCATGCGGCGCGCCACCTCCACCGTTTTGGCGCGGCTGTAGCCCGTGCCCACGGGATCGATGAATACCAGGTCGGCCTGATCGAGCCAGGTGTTGGGGTTGTCCCTCAACTGGTAGGGCGGAGGCGGCATGCCGCCGTTGGGTTGCAGTTTGGGACTGCGCGGCCCCATGGCGCCCATGTGCACCCACATGGAGGCCGACCCCGGACCGCCGTTGAAGCAGAAGGCGAGTGGACGCTTGCCCGTGTCGGTCACGCCGTCGAGGGTGTAGGCCACGAAGAAGATGTGGGCTTCGGTTTCGCCCGAACTATCCTTCAGGGGCATCTGCGCGGCGGTGGCCGTGTAAGCGAGCGTCTTGCCGTTGACCTGGATGGAGTGGTGCGTCACCACGGGTGTTTCGTCCACGTCTCCGCCCACGGCCGGCGCCGGCCCGGCGATGCCGCCGCGTCCGCCGCGCCCGCCCGGCGTGGTGGTCGACGGAGTCGTGGGCGTCTGTGGTTGTGTCTGTGCCGGTGTCTGTGCCTGCCGTCCCTGTCCGAATAGGGGGGCCGCCGCCAGTATGAGCAGGGCCATGGGGCAACTTTGCAGGCAACCTCGAAAATGGGTCATGAGGTAAATGATACGCCAGACCGCCCGCCAAATGGGCGGCTGGGTGCGATTCAGCGATCGTACATCCGGGTGAGAGCGAGCAGGCGGCGGGCGACCGGCGGGGCGAGCAGGCCATCGCGGTAGCGCCAGCGCCAGTTGCCGCCGAGAGTCGCGGGCTGGTTCATGCGGGCCTGGCTGCCCAGACCGAGGACGTCCTGCAGGGGGATGAGCACGGTATCGGCCACGGAGGCTTGGAGCGCGCGGATGAAATCCCAGTGGATTTCGCGTCCGCCGGTGTTGAGGTAGGCGCGCGTGAAGGTGCGCTCGCGGAGGATGGTTTCGGGCGATCTGGTGCTTTCGCCGCGGCCCTGGCTGCTCCACCAGCCGGCGGTGGTATCGCAATCGTGGGTGCCGGTGTAGGCGACGAGGTTGCGCGGATAATTGTGGGGCCGGAAACTCGGCCCTTGCGGGTCGTCGCCGAAGGCGAACTGCAGGATGCTCATGCCGGGAAGATCGAACTGGGCGCGGATGGCTTCCACCTCGGGGGTGATGACGCCGAGGTTTTCGGCGACGAAGGGCAGGTCGCCGAGCGTCTGGCGGGCGACTTCGAAGAGGGCGGCGCCGGGACCCTTGACCCAGCGTCCATACTCGGCGGTGGGCTGGCTCGCGGGCACCTCCCAGTAGGCCTCGAAGCCGCGGAAATGATCCAGCCGGACGAGGTCGAACTGCGCCAGCACGGCGCGGAAGCGGTCCAGCCACCAGCGGTAGCCTTCGGCGGCCATCCTGTCCCAGCGATAGATGGGATTGCCCCAGCGTTGGCCGGTGGCGCTGAAGTAATCGGGCGGGACGCCGGCGATCACGGTGGGGTCGCCGTGGGCGTCGAGGTGGAAGGCCTCGGGGCGGGCCCAGACATCGGCGCTATCGTGCGCCACGTAGATGGGCAGGTCGCCCATAATGCGGATGTGGCGGGCACGGCAGTAGGCGCGCAGGTCGTGCCACTGCTGGAAGAAGAGGAACTGGAAGTAGCGGTGGGCGGCGATGGCGGGCGCGAGCCGTTCGCGCCAGGCAGCGAGGGACTGGGGGTCGCGCGACCGGGCGCCCGGCTCCCAGCGGCTCCAGACGACTTCGCCGTGGTGCTGCTTGAGCGCCATGAAAAGCGCGAAATCCTCCAGCCATGAGGCGTTGGCCTGGCAGAAGGCGGTGAACGCGGAGCCGGTGGGACCGGCGAAGAAGCGGCGGGCGGCGGCTTCCAGCACGCCCATCTTCCAGGGGATCACGCGGGCGAAATCGACGTGGTCTTCGGGGAAGGGCGGTGGGGGGACGTCCAACGGATCGAGGGCGATCAACAGCGGATTGCCGGCGAGGGCGGAAAAGCACTGGTAGGGAGAATCGCCGAAGCCGGTGGGTCCGAGCGGGAGCACCTGCCACAGGGTCTGACCGGCATCGGCGAGGAAATCGGCGAAGCGGCGGGCGGATTCGCCGAGGTCGCCGATGCCACTGGGTCCGGGCAGAGAAGTGGGATGGAGCAGGATACCGCTGGAGCGAGGGAAGCGCATAGGGCAGATTCCAGTGTATGGCAGGATAGTGGATGCGGCGGGTAAATCGGCGGGGCAGCGCGGGCTTGAGAACGCCATTTATGCAGATATGCTCTGCAAGCTATTGGAACAGGATCGGCCGAACCTTCTGACGCAGGCGTTCCATCTCGCCGGAATTGTGTCGAAGCAGTTCATGCCCCCAAGTTGCGGTTGTATCCTCGCGGCAATCCTCCGCCATCGCCAGCCCGATTTTCTCGTAAGAGCCGAGATTGGCCTTGAGAGCTTCCGGTTCGGTCCAGACACCGAGGACAAAGACTCTGTCTTTCAAAGTGTCGGGGATGGATTCCTTGGCCTGGTCCAGTCTTCCTTGCCGACCATCGAGATCGATCAATAGGACCATGGATCGGTTTGGATAGGCAGCCATGGTGTGGACATGGTCTGACCTGAACAAGTCCAGGACCTTGGTCCAACCGCCGGCTACCTCGAGTACTTGAATCTGAGTCGAGAGAGAGGGATGCAGGAGAAAGCCGTTGGCCAATTGGCGATTGGCATCATCCTCGGGAAGCACGAGGACGTGTGGCTTGTGCCGGTTGATGCTCATGGCTCAACGTCGCCGCGAATCAGGGCGCCGACCAGATCTCCGCTGACCTGCAACTCGCTGAGGGGACGAACGATGGTGGGTTCAAGATGACTCTTGCGGTAGAGAACCAACGTATTCTCGTCGGAGAAGCGGCGAATGGCCTCGGGATTGTGCGAGGTCGCAATGAACTGGCCGCCAGATTGAAACGCCTTGCGAAGAGCGACTACAAAGTGCCCAACTTCGGGCAGAGCAAGATAATTGTCGGGTTCATCCCAAAAACAAAGCAGGGGGCCATAGTGAACGTTCGCGGCAAGCACCACGGCGCATATCATGAAGCACTTCTCGCCGTCAGACAGGTCCGCGAAAGGAACCGTGACGCTCCCCTGCGCGTTGGAGAATTGGACCACGAGACTTCGCGAGTCTGGGCCAATAATAGGGTTTCTGATGTCTTTCAGGTCCGGCATCACCTGCTTGAGATACTCGTCGATCTTGGAATACGCGGCCGGCGCGTAAGCAAGCAGGCCCGAAAACCACGCCCCAAAATCGGTCACCTGAAGACTTGGTTCCAGCGTCTCCCGATTGGAAGCCCCACCAATCAAACCGGGTATTGGCCGAAGGATGAGCATCCGGGAGAGCCAGTGTTTGAAGATGAACACGGGATCCGCCGTCGACTGTCCCTCCATAATCGCCAGGGCCACGATGTCCCAGCCCAGCAGGAATCCCATTTCGAACTCGCGCCACTCGGCCTTTTCCAGATGCGCGCGGTTCTCATCTCGGGTGTAGATAGCCTTGCGATTCACCGCGAGCTTCTCTTCGAGTACGCGCAGTTCCTTGAACCCCTCCGGGAACTCGAGAGCGATTACGTATTCGTAGATTTTGCCGTCCAGTTCGACCTCGATCTCAAATCGCATGGGCACATCCGTGCGTCCGCGAGAGAGGTCCTTCGGCTTTACCAGATCACCAACCCGGTTCGTGCCGCGCGCGATCTTCTGCAGAATTTCCAGCGCAAGCCCGACCGTTGTCTTGCCCGACCCGTTGTTTCCAATCAACAGAACGGACGGCTGGCCCGAGACCGGCAATTCGAAGTTTTCGAGGCAACGAAAGTTATGAACGTAGAGGCGACGTATCACAAGGGCAATGATACCTCGGCGCAGGGTTGTGTGAAGCGCTCACGCCTTGCGGAAGCCCATGCCGGCGAAGGTCACGACGCTGGTTTCGTCGATGTTCCACTGCTCGTACTTGAGCAGTTCGCCGCGGGCTTTCGGGGCGGTCTTGAGGAACGTGTAGAAGGGCGACGACCCGCACCATTTGAGGTCGTCCTGCCGCTGGCGCACGAGGTCCCAGAAGCCGCCGGCATCGAGGGCGTTGATGCGTTCGATGCGCCGCTCGTCGCGGGCGCCGACTTGCTGCATGGCGCCTTCGCCCGCCACCGCCGCGAAGGGATCGTTATAGCGCGCTCCCATGTGGGCCATGTCCACACCCATCACCCAGAAGAGGCGGTCGCCTTCACGCTCGCGCAGTTCGCCCAGCGCTTCGAAGAAGGCCTTCACTTTGTCGTCGTCCTCGGGAAGGCCGCCCTGGTAGATGCTGTGGGCGAAGGGGCCCACGAGGATGGGCAGGATCTTCACCGCGGGCCCCAGCACGTGCTGCAGGAAGATCACTTGAAACTCCACCGTATGCTCGAAGCTGTGGCAGTAGTCCTCCATTTCGACGCCGTTGCCGCCGCGCGAGGCCAGCCAGTCCACGAGCGCGGTATCGGTGGGCGCGTCGCCGAGCGGCGTGCGAAACGTCTTGCGCGTCAGGCCGAAGGTCTCCGGCTCGCCGTAGTGGGAGGTGGCCAGGATGACGAAGGTGCGATTTTTGTGTTCCGGGTGCAGCAGGCCATACGCGGCGCGGTAGGATTGCCAGCCGCCCGACGGGCTGACGTGGGGCGCGGCGATGGCGAACAGATCGCCGTTGGAATGGGCCAGGGTCTGGGCGCCCTGCATCCACTGGCCCATGGTTTCGCGCATTTCGTCCGCGCCGACCGGGTAGGCCGACCCCGCGTGCGAGGGTTGGCGCACGGCCGCCTGGGCGAACTCGCGCTGGCGCGCCTGCCGCATCCCGGCGAAGTTGGCGTCATCCAGAAACCCGGCGGCGCTCAGCGTATCGACGAGGTGCTGGGCCAATTCCCCGACCTGGAGCTCGCCGGTGATGGTGACCAGCGCGGCACGCAGATCGAGGCCGGTCTGCAAGCCATCGAAACATTCGAGACACTCCACCAGGGGCGGTGGGATGACCAGCATGGCGTCGCTGAAGCGGTAGGGATCGCGGATGAACAGCCCCGGGTGTTCGGGCGAGGGGGACGGCATGAAATCCAGGTTCATGCGAAGGCGCGGCAAAAGGTCGGGCACGACTTATGGTACGCCGAGGGCGCGGTATTTGCGCAACAGCTCGTAGATCACCACACCGCCGGCGGTGGCGACGTTGAGCGAATGTTTGGCGCCCAGCATGGGGATGCGCACGCAGGTATCGCAGCGCGCGGAGATCTCCGGGCGGATTCCGTCGACCTCGTGGCCGAAGACGACGCAGACGGGAAACCGCGGCTGCCAGTCGAAGAGGTCGACGGCGTGGATGCTGGTCTCCACGGCGGCGATCTCATAGCCCCGGGCGCGAATGCTTTCGACAAGGGGCAGGGCGTCCCAGGAGTGCTCCCACGGCACCGTGTCCTGGGCTCCGAGGGCCGTTTTGGCAATGGCTTTCTTGGGCGGGCGCGCGGTGATGCCGCAGAGATACAGTTTCTCCACGCTGGCGGCGTCGGCGGTGCGGAAGAAGGCGCCTACGTTGTACATGCTGCGCACGTTGTCCAGCAGCACCGCCAGAGGCAGCGTGCGGATGCCTGCGTAGAGCGCTCCGCCCGCCGTGGCCTGAAAAGGAAGGCGATCCATGGAGCGACGAAGTATAGCATAGAGCGGAGCAGGCGCGATGTTACACTGAGAGTTCGCATGGCAATGCTGTCGATCGTGATTCCAATCCACAACGAGGAGCCTTCGATCCTTCCGTTGTACGACCGCCTGACGGCGGTGCTGGAACCGTTGCAGCGGCCCTACGAAATTCTCTTCGTGGACGACGCTTCCAACGACCGCAGCTTCGAACTGCTGGCCAACCTGGTGGAAACCGACGGCCACCTGAAGGTGATCCGCCTGCGCCGCAACTTCGGACAGACCGCGGCCCTTTCGGCGGGCTTCCACGAAGCCAAGGGCGACGTGATCATCGCCATGGATGGCGACCTGCAACACTGTCCGGAAGACATTCCCGCGCTGCTGGAAAAGATCGACCAGGGATACGATATTGCGAGCGGCTGGCGCCAACACCGCGTGGATAACGCCATCATGCGCAAGATCCCTTCGCGCAT
Organism: Candidatus Solibacter sp.; assembly: GCA_050014175.1. Classification (GTDB taxonomy): domain Bacteria; phylum Acidobacteriota; class Terriglobia; order Bryobacterales; family Bryobacteraceae; genus Solibacter. Next base: position 9,997 of record JBEKDV010000215.1, read on the forward strand.
CGCCAACTGGCTGATGGCCAAGGCCAGCGGCGTGGCCCTGCGCGATTTCGGCACCACCTTCAAGGCGTATCGCGCCGAAGTCCTGAAGGACGTCAACCTCTACGGCGAACTGCACCGCTTCATCCCCGCGCTGGCCAGCTTTTACGGCGCGCGCATGATCGAAGTGCCGATCCGCAACGTACCGCGGGCGGCGGGCGATTCGCACTATGGCATCGGGCGCACCTTCCGGGTGCTGTTCGACATTCTGACCATCAAGTTCCTGCTCAAATACTTCACGCGGCCGATGCATTTCTTCGGCTCGCTGGGCCTGGCGGGCACAGTTTCCGGCGGCGGGATCATGATTTACCTGGCGGTGCTCAAGATACTGGGCTACGAGATTGTGATCGAGCACGGGCCGCTGATGATCGCGGGTTGCCTGCTGCTGTTGAGCGGCCTGATGATGTTCACTACCGGCCTGATCGGCGAGATGATGATGCGCACGTACTTCGAAAGCCAGGACCGGCGCATCTATGCCGTCCGCGAGATTCTGACGCGGAAGCCGCGCGGCGTGGCGGGCGGAACGAAGTAGGGAAGAAGGGTCCGAGTTTCGAAGCGGATTGGCAGGCTGAAGCCTGCCCCACCAAAGCATGCCCCTACGCTACAAGCAGATTCTGCAAGGCGGTGGCTAGTTCGGGAAAGCGGAATTGGAACCCGGCGGCTTCGGGCGCGGCGGGCAGCACTCTCTGACTGGCCAGCAGGATCTCCGACATTTCGCCGGCCAGCAGCTTCAGAGCGAATGCCGGGACCGGGAAGATGGCGGGCCGGTGGAGCGCCCTGGCCAGGGTTTGCGTGAAATTGGCGTTGGTGACCGGGATGGGCGCCACGCCGTTGAAGGGGCCGCGCACCTCGTTCTCCAGGGCGAACTGGAAGATGGCGGCCAGATCCGCCAGGTGAATCCACGACATCCACTGCCTGCCGTCGCCCAGTTTCCCACCCACGCCCATGCGGAAGGGCGTGAGCATACGCTGGAGCGCGCCGCCACGGGTGTCCAACACCACGCCGATGCGCACGCACACCACGCGCGTGCCGAAGGCTTCGGCGGCTAGCGCTTCCTTTTCCCAGGCGGTGCAGACTTCGGCCAGGTAGCCGTTGCCGGGCGCCGAGTCCTCACGCAACACCTCATCGCCGCGCGAGCCGTAGTAGCCCACCGCCGAGGCGCAGATGAGGGTTCGCGGCGGATTGCGCAGTTTGGCGAGCGCCTGCACCAGGTTGCGGGTGCCCACGACGCGGCTCTCGCGGATGCGGCGTTTGGCGTCCGCGTTCCAGCGCTGCGCGACGGGTTCGCCGGCCAGGTGGATCACCGCGGCGGCATTGCGCACGGCATCCTCGGGCGCAAGCCCTTTCATGGGATCCCAGGCGGCAACGGCGATTCCGGGTGGGACATTGGTGCCGGCGTGCCGGCTGACCGCGGTCAGCGTATGGCCAATGGCGCCGAGGTTTTTCAGAAGACGCCGTCCAACCAGCCCGCTGGCTCCGGTAATGGTGATGTTCACGGGGTCAACTCCTTGCCTGTGCGTTGGAGATATTCGATCTCCCGGATATACGCATCCACGTTGGTCTTTCGTTCCATGCCCGACCGGACCATTGAGTGAATGGTCCCATAAATTGGGCGCTCGGGCCAAGGGCGGCCGTGGAGGCGGCGATTCCAGCGGCACCAGCAGAGAACGTAGCGGCCGTCCGGCCGGATGGGCTGGCGATTGAGTGCTCGAACGCGAGCGTCCATGCCGATTGGATTCCGGCCGGTACGCGGCAGGTACAATGAATTCAGGGATGAGGGCCTGGAATCGCGCAAAACTGCTGTGGGGCTATCTGACGCGCCGGGCCCGGCTCGACGCGCTGCCGGTGGAGTATATCGTCGAGACCACCGCCAAGTGTAACCTTTATTGCCCGATGTGCCCGCGGGAGACTCACCCGCAGCCCAAGGCGGACATGACGGACGAGGTGTTCCGCACGCTGCTGGCCGAGTCCGGAAGCACGGCCGAGCACATGATGCTGATCGGGCTGGGCGAACCGTTCATGGACCCGAAGATCTTCGAACGGATCGAATACTGCCACCGGCACAGCGTCTCGACGCTGCTCTCCACGAACGGAACGTTTCTGGACGAGCGCTGTGCCGCCAGGGTGCTGGATTCGCCGCTGGAACAGATCACGCTGAGCTTCGACGGCTTTAAGAAGGAGACCTTCGAGTTCTACCGCAAGGGGGCGAAGTTCGAAAAAGTGCGCGACAACTTCGTGCGGTTCGCGCGCCTGAAGCACGAGCGCGGTTCCAAGCTGCAGGTGGTGGTGCAGATGGTGCGCATGGAAGGAAATGCGGGCGAGGTGGATGACTTTCTGGGGTTCTGGAAGGGCATTCCGGGCGTGGACGAGTTGCGCATCAAGGAAGACGAGACCAACCTGATGCGGCCCGATGCGGGTCATGCCGCCGGCGACTGGAAATACCCTTGCCATTACCTGTGGCGCGGGGCGGTGTACATCAAACAGAACGGCGACGTCTACCCCTGCTGCCAGAGCTACATGCTGGACGGCAAGCCGCTGGGCACGGTGGGGCAACAGCCGCTCACGCAGATTTGGAATTCCGCGGCGATACAGGAGATGCGGCGGCTGCACGCGGCGGGGCGCGGCGGCGAGGTGGACATCTGCTCGCGCTGCTGCACGACGATCCCGCATCCGGTCCTGGTGACGGGCAGCTTGTTGCTGCATGGGAAGACGGTGCGGCGGATGCTGCCGGTGGTGGAGCGGTTGACGTATCTGGCGAAGCTGCCCAGGCGGCTGCTGCGGCCGCCGAAGGGGACGGGGTGAGCGGGCGTTCGTGGAGGAGAGGGTGTCGGAGAAGGAAGGGGGCGGTTCACCGCGGAGACGCAGAGAACGCAGAGGGAAGCGCAGAGCTCATGCCACGACGGCGTCGTGGTGGAATGGGCTGGGAAACCCGAGAAGAATGCCCCCACGAATGGGGGCATGGCAGCCCTGGAGGGCTACTCTACGGTGCATCGACGAAGAGGAGAGTCCGAGCTTCGCTCGGATTGACAGGCTGAAGCCTGCCCCACCAAAGAATGCCCACAGTCCGGAAGGTCGGTTAATGTTAATGCATGCCGCGGACGGTGATGCCGACGAGGGCCAGGGTGAGGCCGATCATGATCACCACGGTGGCCCAGGAGACGATGTTGAACATACGCGAATTGACCCATTCGCCCATGAGGGCCACGCGGTTGATCAACAGCACCATGAAGATGAGGACGAAGGGCAGCACGACGCCGTTAAGCACCTGGGAGAGCAGGATCATCTGCACCAGCGGAAAGCTGGGGATCAGGATCACGCCGGCGCCGACGGCGATCAACAAAGTGTACAGCGAGTAAAAGATGGGCGCATCCTTCATCCGCTTATTGACGCCGGCTTCGAAGCCGAGGCCTTCGCAGACGGAGTAGGCGGTGGAGAGCGGGAGGATGCAGGCGGCGAAGATGGAGGCGTTGAAGAGCCCGGCGCTGAACAGGAGGAACGCATATTCGCCGAAGGGCTTGAGTCCGAGGGCGGCTTCGGAGGCGTCCTGGATGTCGCGCGGGCGAACGGAGTAGATGGCGCCGGCACAGGCCACGATGATAAAGAAGGCGATTACGGAAGTCATCATACAGCCGACGATGACCTCGATGCGCGACTTCTTGTACTCCTTGGCGGTGACGCCCTTTTCCACCACGGCCGCCTGGAGGTAGAACTGCATCCAGGGGGCGATGGTGGCGCCGACCATGCCGATGAGCATGTAGATATAGCCGGGTTCGAGCAGCAGAACGGGCTTGACGCTGTAAAGGGCGGCTTCCTTCCAATCGGGCTTGACGAGGAATCCGGAGATCACGTAGGTGACGTAGAAGACGCAGGCAAAGAGGAAGATTTTTTCGACGCTTTGGTAATTGCCCTTGACCACGAGCAACCAGACCGCGAAGGCGGCCAGGGGGACGGAGACGTAACGGCTGATGTGGAACAACTCCAGGGAGCTGGCCACACCGGCGAATTCGGCCATCACGTTGGTCAGATTGGCCAGCACCAATACGGTCATGAGCAGGAAGGTGATGCGCAGGCCGAACTCTTCGCGGATGAGGTCCGAGAGCCCTTTGCCGGTGACGGCGCCCATGCGGGAACACATCTCCTGGGTGATGATGAGCACTACGGTGATGGGGAGCAGGGTCCAGAGGGGCAGGTAGCCCCAGCGCGCGCCGGCGGCGGAATAGGTATAGATGCCGCCGGAATCGTTATCGACGACAGCGGTGATGAAACCGGGCCCGACGACGGCGAAGAAGACCGCTATGTGGTAGCGGAAGCGTCTGATGAGTTCCCGCATCCGTCACTTTTGCCTTAACACGGAGATGATATCGTCGGCCGTGATCACGCCGGCGAGCTTGCCGTCTTCGTCCACGACGGGTAAAGTCAGCAGGTTGTATTTATCGAAGAGTTCGGTCACGCGGTCCTGTTTTTCGTCCACGGTCACCTGGATCAATGTGCCGGAGGCCAGTTCCTTGAGGCGCGCGTTGCCCGTGGCGATGAAGAGGCGGGCGAGGGGAATGGCGGCGGAGAGACGTTCCTCGGCATCGACCAGGAAGAGGGTGTTGAGGTTCTCCAGGAGGTCTTCGTTGCCCTTGAAGGCGCTCATGGCGTCGGTCACGGTGGCGGCGTCGTGGAGGGAGACATACTCGGTGTTCATCATGCCGCCGGCGGTGTCCTCGCGGAATTCGAGGAGTTCGCGGACCTCGGTTTTGGGGGCGGAATCCATTTCGTCGAGGATTTCTTCGCTGGTTTCCTCCTCGAGTTCGGAGAGGATATCGGCGGCCTCGTCGGGCGCCATTTCCTCGACGATATCGGCGGCCTTCTCGGGCTCGAGCGACTCCAGGATGTTGGCCTGCATTTTGGGATTTTCGACTTCGGAGAGGGCATCGGCGGCGGCTTCGCTGTCGATGGTTTCGAAGATGGCTTCGCGCTCGGCGGGGCCGAGCTCCTCGACGATATCGGCGAGGTCGGCGGGGTGCATTTGCTCCAGCTTGGAGTAGGAAATGTTGAGGCGCAAGCGGCGCAGCGGGTCGGGTTCGACGACGTTGGCGAACTCCCAGGAGATGGAGTTGGGCGGAATGGGGCGCTGGAGGCGGCGGATCCAGGCGGGCGGCAGAAAGCCCTGGAAGACGCGGCGCAGGATGCTGCGGACGCCGATATCGACTTCCAGGACGTTGAGGGTATCGCGCACGCCATCGTGCTGGATGGCCATGGTGATGTCGTTGACGCGGACGACCTTGCGGCCGGTGACGTCGATGATCTGCTGGTCGAGAAGGTCGCGGGCGATGCGCAGGAGGTACTCATCGTCGTGGTACGGGACGAGGACCTCGTCGCTCAGCTCGATGCCTTTAGCGAGGGAAATGGCGCGGACCTGATCGAAGCGGACGACGAGCCAGGCATCGGCGCCGCCGACCAGGAGGCGGTCGATGCGGGAGGCGTGGACGAGGGGGACGATGGCGGCGTCCTTGACCCGGCCGATGCGGCGGCCTTTGAGGTCCAAGACCGGCATGGACAGCAGTTCCGTGAAATAGAGCAGCGTGTCCGCCATCGAAAAACGCCCCTGCGCCAGACAGATGCGAGCGCCCCGGCTGGGACGGATGTTCGATAGCGGTACGGATGCGCTCTACACGGCTTTTCTGACGCTAGATTTAATATGGCGCATCGGGTCGGGGGCCGCAACAAAAAAGTGTGGAGTGAAAATAAATGTCGCGGCCGCCGGGCCGGGTGGAGGTTGGGACATGAGATTTGACGCGAAGACGCGGAGACACGGAGGAAAACGCGGAGAAGATCTCGAGAGAAGGTCAAGACCCGAGGGTGCGGAGGAAGCGGAGAAGGGGCGGGGCGAAGTCCAGGTGACGCCTTGCGCATCGAGATAAACGCCCAGTTTGGCGTCCCAGTCGCCGATATGGGCTTCGAGCCAGTGGTGAGGTTCATCCAGCAGATGAACGGCGGCGGTTCGGTCCGGCTAACGGCGGACGGCCTGACTCGGGCTGGCCCAGCCCGGCGGTGCACCGAATGGGTAGACGTCGGGCGTCACCACGACTTCCGTGGTGAACACCAGCGGGGTGTCATTGGGCGCGGGACCAGGCCCCGGGAACGTCAATTCGACGAAGAACGCCGACCACCCCTGGGGGGCCGCGACGGCCGCCGTGTAGATGCCATTGGTCCCGGAGAGCGGGGTGCTGGTCCAGGCGGGACCGATGGTATCCAGCCGGAAATCCCGCGTGGTGGGGTTGGATGCCTGCCACAGCAGCACTTGCGACGGGGTGTCCACGACGCGAACGGTGAGCGTTCCCGCCGCGCGATCGGCCCGCCAGTAGAAGCGCGGGCGCGGGAAATTCTGCGTCACCGCCTGGAACCACGCGACCAGGTTGGCGACGGTATCCGGCGAATCCATCCCGTGATCCGTATTGGGCACGAAGCGCAGGTATTTTTCGCCGGGCAGGTCGGAAAAATAGAATCGGGGCGAGTCGGGCAGGAAAAACTGGTCTCCGGTGGAGTTCATCTGGTAGGAGGGCAGCGCCAGGCGCGGGCGGTACTGATAGGGGTCTTCGATCTGCATGAGGGCGTCCATCTGGGGCGTGCCGAACCAGTTCATGATTCCCATGGCGACGTAATCCTGGACCGCCGGGGCCCAATAGCCGTAGGCCTGCCACTGGCTCTCGAACACCGCCGGCACATTCAAGGTATCGATGACGATGGGGGCGATGGCGACGACGCGCGGGTCCACCTGGGCCACCGACCAGGTGGTCCAGCCGCGCTTAGATGCGCCGCTCACGACGAAATTCTTGACCGTCATGGCGGCACCGGGCAACTTCGCCAGGAAGTCGGTGACGGCATCCATGGCTCGCACGGCGGCTTTGGTCATGGGCAGGCGGGCGGGCCAGCGCTCGTCGCCGGTGCGCAGGTACTTGTCCCAGGTGTAGGCGATGATGGCGTCTTCGGTGCGGCTCTGGCTTTCGCCGGCGAAGGTGAGGGGCTCATTGGGCACCTGCCCCAGGTCCACCACCACGGCTCCGGCGGCGGCCGCCAGCAGCATCATCGTCAGGTCCGGGGGCGGGGGCGAACTGGAATTGCTGCCGCCGTCGATGAACAACATCACGGTGGAAGTGGTCAACTGATCCGGCTTGTAGATGGTCACCCAGTGGCGCCATTCCGGCTTGTCCACTTCGGCCGTGGTGAGCCAAGTCTGGGACACCATATCGAGTTGATAGGCGACGAGGCCCGGTATATTCACGGTGCCCGCCAGAGTGTAGCGGAACGAGGAATCGGGCGCCGCGACATAGCGGTCCAGCGCCGTGTAATCGGCGCCGCGGGCCAGGGGGGCCAGGGCGCATATCAGGAAGGCTACTCTCGCTAGGAACATGGAACACCACCAAGGACCACGATAACAGGATGAGTTTATGGGGAATATGCGCGCGGAGCGAGCTGCGGATTCACGGCGGACCTGGGACGCGGCGT
>JBEKDV010000216.1:0-12907 GCA_050014175.1 Candidatus Solibacter sp.
GGGGCGGCCAGGCCTACTACGCCCAGGAACCCGACTACATCCAGATGCCTCCGATCGAGAGCTTCCGCGACGCCGAAAGCTTTTACGCCACGCTCGCACATGAAACTTGGCACTGGACGAAGCACACGTCCCGGCTTGAGCGCGATTTCGTGCGCAAGAACTGGGGCGACGAAGGCTATGCCCGCGAGGAACTCGTCGCCGAGCTGGGATCAGCGTTCCTGTGCGCCGATCTCGAACTCACCCCGGAGGTCCGCGACGATCACGCCTCCTACATCGCCTCGTGGGCTGACGTGCTGAAGAACGACAGCCGCGCGATCTTCGCCGCCGCCGCCCACGCGCAGCGCGCCGTCGATTACCTGCACAGGCTCCAGCCGGAGCGCATAGAGGCCGCCGCATAGGCGGTCTCTCCAAGGGCTGACATGCGGGCTGGAAGGCCTTGTCGAGAGTTGATGCGCAAGACTGGCTGCTCTCCGCCCGCGAAAATAAAACCCGGCATGTAAACGGCAGCGCGCGATTGCCGTTCACGCTTTCTTAAAACAATAAGCCCACAATATTCCGATGGACAACCCTGACCGCAATTCCAGAGGACCATGACCGCTCATCCCTCACCGATGCTCGACAATGTGACCCGTGGCGACTGCGTCGAGGTCATGAAAGACATGCGCGCCGGATCGGTCGATCTCATCCTCACCGACCCTCCCTACCTGGTCAATTACCACGACCGGACCGGACGTCAGGTGCTGAACGACAATAATGACGCCTGGCTGGAACCGGCCTTCGCCCAGATGCACCGCGTGCTGAAGGACGGGGGATCATGCCTTTGCTTTTATGCGTGGAACAGGATCGACCTCTTCATGGCGGCGTGGAAAAAAGCGGGGTTCCGCGTCGTCGGGCATGTTGTCTTTCCGAAAAAATACGCATCAGGCGCCCGTTTCACGGAATACCGGCATGAACAGGCCTATCTGCTGACCAAGGGCAACGCCGCGCCTCCGCGCCACCCGCCGCCCGACGTAATCCCGTGGAGCTATACCGGCAACCGCCTGCACCCCACCCAGAAGCCTGTCGCCATTTTCAACCCTATCATCGAGGCTTTCACGAAGCCTGGCGATACGGTTCTCGATCCCTTCTGCGGTTCCGGCTCGACCCTGGTCGCCGCGCGCGATCTGGGCTGCCATTACATCGGCATCGAACTGGACGAAGCCCACCACGGCACAGCCTACTGGCGCCTGAAGGCCGATCCCGAGGATCGCTACGGCAAGCCCGTAGCCCTTTCAACCAGCTTCAACCACCACGCGCCCGGCGTATCCAGCGACGATCCTGATTTTCAGGCAGCCCCGCGCACCACAAGAACCAGTTTCAGACGGGCTCCGGAACCCCAACAGTCTCCGGCCGCACGGGTTCGGTAAAACCGCGTTTCCTTCATCCCCTTGCCACATCAGGGTTATTCAGGCAGACTGACGCGATGGCCCGCGATTCACGGCCTTCAAACAGTAATCTCTAGAGGAAACAATGACCCCGAAATAGAAAGCCCGCCGGAAGGGCGGGCTCTAAAAGAAGACTAAAACTGCGAAGGCAATGACCTGACAATCACACCTTCGCAGACTTCAGAACCGGATGCAACATCTTTTTGCATACGGGAGTCTTTTGCCCTTTCCCCGGCTGGCTTTCTCATAACCAAGGAGAAGACCATGCACATCAAAGACCCCGTCCGCCAGCAGCGTTCCCTGCGTTGCTGCCACCTGCCCGCCGAAGAACGGCGACTCCACGCGCCGCCACGAGATAGCGGCGCCTATGTGCCGGAGCTGGCCGCCCGGATCGACGACGACCGCAATCTGACCGACGGCGCGCGCCGCTGCGCCCGCAAGCTGGCGGAATACGTCTACCGCAGGAGCCGCGACCGGCGCAGCGCTGAAATCACCGTCACATACTTAATGCGCGCCCTCAGCAAGTCGCGCCGCACCGTGCAACGCTACCTTCGGCAGTTAGAGGGGGCCGGTTATATCGCCGTCGATGTGATCCGCGCGGCAACCCGCATGTGCGCCGGCCTCGCCGTTCAATTGCTGGCCCCGTTGTTTCCACGGCACCACCGGCACAAATGGCCGCAAAAGCTAATAAAACCGGATGCGCCACGGAAGTCACAGAACAATAGTTCCAGATACAAGACCGTGCGGATTGGCCGTGAAAGCTGGGCGCTGCGCTGCATGGACGGCGTGTTCCGTTCCCTTATGAAAACGATATCGCCCCTTCCGCCCTTCCCAATCACCGCCTGAGCCCGTGTTTTCCAAAGTTTGCTCGGCGACGGCCCAATGGCAGCCGCCGCGCATCGATACCGGCATACGGCGTAAACTCGGTTTTAACGGGGCGCGCATTAGAATATTCCATGATCCTCAAGGGCAACCAGCGCGGCGGTGGATCGCAACTGGCTATTCACCTGATGAACTCGTTCGACAACGAGGTCGTTGAAGTCGCGGATGTTCGCGGCACGGTCGCGCAGGATCTTTCCGGCGCTTTTGCCGAATGGGCCGCCGAGGCCCGCGCCACAAACTGCGAAAAATACATCTACAGCCTTTCCCTGAGCCCCGACCAGGCGCAGGGCCGCCTCACCCGCGAGCAATACCTCGATCTGATCGCCCGCACCGAACGCAGCCTGAAGCTGGTCGGCCAGCCGCGCGCCGTGGTTTTCCACGAAAAACGCGACAAGGACGGAACCTTGCGCCAGCACGCGCACGTCGTCTGGTCGCGTATCGACAGTGAAAAAAACAAGGCCATCCAGATCGCGCACGACCACCTGAAACTGCGCACCGTAGCAAAGGAATTCGCCCGCGATTACGGGCTGGTACTACCGGATGGCATGAAGAAAGACGGCAAGCGCGACCGCTTTAACGACCGTGCGAAACAGGAAAACCTCGGCGAAAAGCAGCAGCAGGAGCGCACCGGCATCACCAAGGCCGGGCGCATGGCCGAGATCGCCGCCTGCTGGACCACCACGAAGACCGGCCCGGAATTCGTCCGCGCCATGGAGGACAAGGGATATTACCTCGCGCGCGGCGATCAGCGCGCTTATGTGGTGATCGATCTTTACGGCGAAATCCATAGCCTGTCGCGCCAACTCGGCGGCGTTGCGAAGAAGAAGGAACTCATGGATCGCCTCTCCGCTTATCCGCCGGACCTGCAGCGCGATGTCGAATCAGCACGCGCCGCCGCCAGCCGGAAATTACAGGAGCGGGAAAAGGCGCTGCAAAAAGGCCAAGAGGCGCAAGAGCCGTCACGCAGCGAAGCTGCGGCAGGGATCGAAAAAAGAAGCACAGCCCTTCACGAACGCCAGGCCTCCCGCCGCGCCGAACTTGACGCGCACCGCGCCGACCTATACGGCCGCCAGTTTCGCGAGCGCGGCGCGCTGCGCGAGATGCAGGCGGCCGGGAAGGAAGGCGTCCAGGCATCCCGGACGGAACGGCAACCCAAGGGACTGGCCGCGTTCCTGACGCGGATCACCGGCATCGGCAGCCTCGTTTCGTGGGTGCAGAACAAGGCGGACGAGAGGCGCGAAGCCGCGCACAAGCAGCAGACGCAAACCCTGCTGCGCCATCACGACCGCGAGCTGAAGGAAATGGACCGCCACTACCTGGCACTTCACAGGCTGGAGGTGCGGGAAAACCGCTCGGCTTCCACCGCCGCTCTGCGCGAGGGCTACCGAAAGCTGCGCGTCCGCACCTTCGCGCTCAGGCCGGAATTCGATAAAGCCATGGCGCGGCAAGAGGCGATAGGAGGCGCAGCTGACGGGGGAAGAAAAGAACCGGGGAAAGCCGCCGGATTATTCAACCGCCTCGCCGCCGGCATGGGATTCAGCAAAGGTGACCTTCAGGCCGCGTTCGAACGCGCCACGGCCGGCAAAGCTGGATCTCCGGGCGATGCGGACACCAAAGGCCGCGCCCCTGCCGACCCCGAAAAGCTGGAACAGGCCCGCCAGTTGCGCGACGAACTCAACCGCCGTCAGCCGCGTCCGGGTCCCGACCGGGACCGCGAGCGGTAGAAAACCGTTCACCGGCCCATCATCCGCAGTTGCCGCCGGCGCACCCTGGCCCTGCTGATATCGTTCCGGGAGATATCCGCCAGAGCCGCGTAGTCCTTGCGGCGGCGATCTTCGCAATAGGCGATATCCTGCCGGATTTCGTTTTTCATGCCCGCCAGTGCGGGGCAGCTCACCGTGTTGAAATCGTCTTTAATCATGAGTTCCATGTTTTTCTCCCTGTTTCGCGGCCCCGCTGCGGTGCCTTTCATGAACCCCGCAAGCACGGCGCGCAGACGGACTGTCAACGGATTGCACGGATCACTCGGAGCGGTCTGTTCGTTGACAGGCCGGCAGGCCGCCGGGCAGCGTGAAGGGTTGAAAGGCCCACGGGGCAAGACACGGAAGAAAAACGATTTTACTGATTATTAACGCAAAGGCTGTACAGTGGAAAAGTCGACAATCTGCAATACGGGGTTTTTCATGCCGCTCCAGCTTATAAGGAAACCGCCGGTCGGAAACGTCAAAAGCGACAGGCTGAAGGTCACGCTTGCGGGGCGCCACACCCTCAAGCAAAAAGCCAGCATGATCATGCAGGTCAAATTCTGGCTTCAGCACGAGCAGGGCATAGACATTGCCGGCCCCAGCGATTTTTATCTTTCGCTGCTTGATCCGAATGGCTATCCGCTGACCTCATTCCGCGACGGGCAGGCCCTTTCCGACTACATCGTTGTTATCGAGAGCCCTTATCACTGCGCCGCCGACGAATACGACCGGCGTCCGATCCCGCCTGTCCTCCGCCCCTTCTGAACCGTGCGCCGCATCACAGGTTTTTGTCGTCATGCCGTTTCCCGTTCGCGCGGCCTGTCACTTCATCACCAGCCTTGACTGTGAATTTCTGCCAGAAACCGTCCCTCATGGCCGCAAGCACAAAATCCCGTCTCCCTGAAGGGTCCCTCGGTTTTTCTGCCGGCGTCCGGTCCCGTCCCCGGCGCAGGCGAAATCACAAGGCTGGCAATGGTGCAGGCCGAACAAACAGAAGGAAACCGAACATGACGACGAACAAAAAACCCGCTTTTGAAGCTTTCACGGTCCGCGACGGCAGCAAGGGGAAATCCTACTTCACGAGGGTCGGCGCCGCCTGGCCGACGAAGAACGGCGGCGGTGTCACGCTGTACCTCGACGCGCTGCCGGTTGACGGCAAGCTGATCCTGATGCCGCCGAAGGCAAAGCAGGAAGCCGCGCCCGATGCGACGGTCAACGACGACGGCCCCTACATCGACGACGCCGGGATCTTCACCAACCCGGCGTAACCCGCAGGCGGCAGCCCGCAAGGGTTGCCGCCTTTTTCCTTTTGACGTCTTCCCTGCCACGATTGCGCTATAATCCAGGCACGTATGGCGGAGCCGGAACGCGCGACCTCGTTTGCGAAAAGCGTCGAGGGCCTGCAGCACGAGGAATCGGCCCTGGACCGCGCCCGCGCCCTGCGGGACCAGTTCGCCCGCGCGCAGAACGACAACCAGAAACAGAAGGAAACCGAGGCGGAAAAACCGCCTGCAGGCTCGCAGATGGTCAGTCAGGATGCCCCGGTCCTGCGCCCCACGCCGAGCGGCCCGATGCGCCAGATGACCGACCGGCAGGCCGCTTCAACGCGGCTGGGGAAGGAACGCGGCGACGCCGAAAAGAAGAACGATGCGGCGAAAATGGCGCAGCAGTTCAGGTCCCTGCAGGGCAAATCCCACGATCACGAACACGACCGCGATCTATAGCGGTTTGCCGCGGCGCTTCCCGATCAAATCCGTCTGCCGGGCCGACTTCACGCTCATTCCGACGGCCACTGCGGCGAACGCGAGCAGAAGTAAGACCGCCCCGCCCGACGGGCTTTGTGTCACCCACCATAGTGTCGCGGCGGTAAGAATCCAGAACATCACCGCCGCCAGCCGGGCCATCCCCCGCGACTCCATCAGCTCGCCGGTTACAGTTTCCTGCTTCGCCGCCACGGCGCGCGCGAATTCCTGCTGGTATTCCCGCAGTTCCGCAAAGGGGTCCACTGGGGCTACGCCGTCTTCGTAATATTCCACCTGGTACAAAGGCCCCCTCGTAAACTCCCCCGTCAGGCCCTTGAACCGCCCGGCCCTGCCAGCCAGCAGCTGCGCGACCCACTTCTCCCCGGCGGCGAAAACACCAACCGGCTGGCCGGCGCTGACAATCGTGCCGGGTCCGATCTTCCAGCCAGCGAACTTCAGCCCCGCGCTGTCCGGATCGAACAGCCGCGCCAGTTCCCCGCAGTCCTCCCCACTGACGAGTAGCGTTTGTATTTCGTTCAGCGCATGATCCGGGTGAGGATCGAACAGCCGCGCGAACTGGAAATCCTCGTAGTAATTCACCCGCCGCAGCGCCACCGGGCGCGCACCGGAGATCACCGCCAGCGCGAGGCCGGGATAGGCGGGATGCGCCCGGTCATCGATGCGGGAAAAAACCTGCCCTATCTCATCGGGGGTAACAAGGGCGCGCTTCTGGATGGTTTCGCTCGCCCCCGAGGTGCGCGACTCCGAGCTGCCGCGCGTGGTCCCTTCCGTCTCGCTTATGCTGGTCCCCGAAGTCTCCGAAGTCCCGTCCGTCGCCGAGCGCGACGTGCCGTGAGACACCCCGTGCGACTCGCCCTCCGTCCAGCCTCTGGATTCACCCTGCGACTGGCTCCTGCTGTCCCCGATCCTCTGGTTGTCGTAATGGCGGAAAATTATGCCCTGCGCATAGGTGTAATTCTGCGAACGGCTTTCGGAGCTGTTGACGCCCCATGATTTCCCGGTGCTGACAGAACTGTTTGTCCCCTCGGTTTCCGAGGTTCCCGTGGAGGCCGACCGCCCCCGGCTTTCCGATTGCGAACGCGACGTGCTGCGCGATGTGCTCTCCGATTCCGACGCGCCCTCGCTCGCCGACTTCACCTCGCGGATGACCTCGGTTTCCCCGATCAGTTTGCTGACGTAGTCGCGCGAGAAATTGTCCTCAAGGTTGAAAAACACCTTGAGGCCGGAGTTGGCGAGGAAGGTTTCCCAGTTCTCCTTGTACGCCCCCTTCAGCTGCTCAAGGCTTTGCAGGACGAAGAACATCTTGACGCCATATCCGGCTATTTGCGCGACGGCGTGCTCGATCACCTCCATCCGTTTCAGCCCCGCGAATTCATCGAGCACCAGCAGGACGGGATGCCCGAGTGCCGGACGGCCCCCCACTTTCTCCATTTCCGTGACGGTCAGGCCGATCATCATGCGCAGCCACCGGTAGTGCGTGCTCATGTACCGCTGCGGCAGGCACAGGTAAAGACTTAAGCCCTCGGGGCGGGTTTTCAGTTCCGAAAGCTGGAAGTCCGAAGCCTCCAGCAGGCGCTGCATCGCCGGGCTGTCAATGAACTCGGTGTTCCGGTTGGCGACCTGCAGGACGCTCTCATACTGCTTGGGAGAATTGAGCAGCATGTTGGTGAAGGAATCGCCAATCCCGGCGACCAGCCCGTCGAAGGCCGGGTTGTTCGCCAGCCCCGTCCACAGCAGGCCGTGCGCGGGGGGAAGGTTCGTCTCGCCCGCCTGCCGCAGCTCGTCGATCGATTCCCAGTCGCCCCGCGTGACCAGTTTGCGCAGGGTGTTCAGGTTCCTTCGGCCTTCGTAGCGGGGCGCTGTCAGGACGTGGAGGAGCAGCCCCTTGACCATGGCCCGCGCCGATTCGTCCCAGAACGGATCGGCCGTCCCGCCCTCGTGGATGACGACAAGGGCGTCGGCTATGCGCCCCGCCTCGTCGATGGTTTCCTCGTTTTGTGGATCGAGGGAATCGAGCGGATTGAAGCGCCCCCGCAGGGCGTCGTCCACGTGGGCGCACTGGAACGGGTCGAGAACCTTGACGCTCTGCCCCATGCCCGTGCAATGCTGGGAACCAGCGCCCCGTCTGGCGGCGGTGACGGTGGCGTTTTCGCCCTTTCCGTCCAGAACGCAGACCGAGCCTGGCCATGTGATCAGCGCTGGAATTATCCCGGTTGTGCCCTTGCCGCCCCGCGATCCGCCCACGAGGCAGACATGGCGGTCGTCCATATAGCCGAGGGGAACCTGGTGTTCACTGGAGCGCCCGAGCCAGATCATGCCGTCGCGGTACAGGTAGCGTTCCTCGACCTCGTCGGGGTTCGCCCATTCGGCCGTGGCGATGCGCATGGTCATTGTTCAGGACGCTCGGGGATAATCAATCATATCGCCGATTCAGGTTTCGTTAAGGGATCGGGCGCAAGAATCCGGTTGCAGGGGAAGGGGGATGATACTATGATGCGGTTACGTCAACTCATTCGGGTTTTGTTCCGCGCCTGGCGCAGTGAACAAGCTAAGCCAAAAAGAGCAGAAAAGCCCGTCGCGTTACCGCTCGCAAGATGTGCGCGTGTTCCACGCGCCACCGGCTTCGCCTCATCTTGGTCAGGGGGGTTACCCCACCCCCCGTTGACGATCCCCCCGGTCCAGGGGCGCTGCCCCGTGTACCCCGCCGGCAGGGCCTTCGTGCCCTCCCCGTCCCTCCTGATCGTGGGAGACTTCGCTCTCCCCCGAACCCCCATCGCCCATGGGCCTTGCCCCGTGGACCCGCGCAGGCTGCGTTCCGCCCCTGCACCCCTGACCAACCGTAGGCCGGTTGGATGCCTGTCACGCCGAAGCCCCGGCGAAGGCGGACGCCCCGAATACAGGAGCCGGACATGAGCACCACCAGCGGCAGCCAGAAGCGAAAGGTCACGGCGCGGATCGCGGTCAACTGCACCCCCGCCCAGAAGGCCGAGATCATGGCAAAGATCGACGCCACCGGCCTGTCCCCCTCGGCCATGTGTCTCGCCGTGCTGCTCGATGTCCCCCTGCCCCCGCGCCGCCGCCCCTCGGTGGATACCGTCCTGCTGGCGAAGGTGCTGGCCGAGCTGGGCAAGATCGGCTCGAACATCAACCAGATCGCGTACCACCTCAATGCCGGGCGCCCCGGCGATGTCATGGAAGGCGGCATCGATTCCGCCCTGGCCGAGCTGCTGGAATGGCGCACGGCGCTGATGCAGGCCCTTGGGTATGAGCGCAACCGGCACGTCACGCCGGAGCCGCAAGGCGAAGGTGGAAAGCCCCAGGAATAGCCCCTTTTGTCTTGACACGCCGTCATGACGGGGCGCAATGTCACCCTACCATGACACCCCAAACCATGAGAACAGCCATGGCAATCATCCGCCCCAATTCCCCTACTGACCGGATTCACACCGATGCGGTCGGGCGCTTCAACTACCGCAGCTCCGCAGAAATTACGATCCGCGAAGTCCTCAATGGATGGAGCCGAAAACGCTGGCCTACAGGGCGCGTCGTCCATGAGCTTGTCGTGGCCCAAGGTATGGCCAGAGCCGACATGTCCGTCATTTCCCCGAACACAATCGCCGCCCTCGAAATCAAGGGTCCGAACGACGACACCAAGAGGATGATCCACCAGTTAGGATTCTTCCGTCTCTCGGTTCCCGAGCTTTGGCTGATGGTTGCCGAACCCTTCGAGGAGGACGCCCTGCTCATGCATTATCTGCTCCCAACAATTGGCGTTGCCGTGATTAGGGGCCTGACCAAAGAGCGCTGGCGGGAAGACCTCGGTCAACTGAAAATGGAAACGATCAAAGAGCCTCTGCCCTTCAAGCCAGACCCGAAAATGCTTCTGACGATGATGTGGGTTTCCGAACTGAAAGAGGAATGCCGGACGCACTCTCTTTCGGACAAGGGCGCTCACAGAGCCCTCGTCGATAGGATGGACGCCGAGCTTACATACGACCAGAAGCTGGCCGCGACCTGCCGTCAACTCATGCTCAGGGATTTTCTATACCGCTCCGATGCGCCCCAATTTCACGCTGATCCCGTCCCCTCTTGACACCGCACACCGCCATGGCATACTGACGCAACGTACTGACACTCCGCCCTGCCCCTCCAACCCGACAGGACATCCCCATGATCATAACCGTCGCATCGTACAAGGGCGGCGTGGCCAAGACGACCACCGCCATCCACATCGCCGCCTGGCTACAGAAACTCGCCCCCACGCTGCTGATCGACGGCGACGTGATCCGCGCCGCCACGCAATGGGCGCAGCGGGGCAGGGGCTTCCCCTTCAAAGTCGTCGATGAAACGCAGGGCATCAAGGCCGCCCGCGAATATATCAACGGACACGTCGTCATCGACACCGAAGCCAACCCGTCGCGCGTCGATTTCAGGGAAGTGGCCGAAGGCTGCGACCTTCTGGTCATCCCCGCCGTGCCGGAAACCACGGCCACCGACGGGCTGATCTATACGCTCAAGAACCTGCGCGAGATCGGCAGCGACCGCTACCGGATTCTGATCACCAAGGTCCGCCCCCGGCCGAACCGCGACGCCGACAAGCTGCGCGCCGATCTGGCCGACAGCGGCATCACCGCCGTGTTCGAGAGCGAGATTCCCAACCTGATCGCCTTCGACAAGGCTTCCGCCAGGGGCGTGCCGGTATCCGAGATCAGGGACGACGACAACGCCCCCAGAGCATGGGCGGCTTACGAAGCAGCAGGAAAGGAAATTTGCAATGGCTGAATCTAAATTCGCGGGACTGAAGGAACTCAAGAACCCGAAAGGGCAGGGGCCTCGCGTCCCGAAAGACGCCCCCGAGGGCGCACTGATAACGCCCAAGGAGCGCAAGCTGACCGGCAAGCGCAGCGACCCGGACTGGAAGCAGCGCAGCGTCCTGCTGAAGAACCGCAGCTTCGACGAAGCCCGCGACATCCTCAAGCGCAAATACAACGGGCGCGATTTCTCCGAGCTGGTGCAGGCCCTTCTGGATCAATGGCTGAATACCGAGAGGGCGTCATGACAGGACGCAATGACCGTGTGAACGGACGCCGCGCCCGTGAACAGGGAGGAAGGGCAGGAATGGCCGACGCAGCCACCATACTGAAGATGATCGAAACCGTTGATCCTTCCGACACGGAGGAGATGGATAAGATCGATCTGGCGGTTGTGGATTACGTCGATGGTCAATGGCATGGCCGCCAATTCACCCGCTCCCGTGATGCGCTCAAGGAGATCAGGCCGAAGGGATGGAATTTTGCGATGCTGCCATTATCGGATTTCACGTTCCTATGCCAAGCCTCCCACGGAGATCCGAACCGTACTGATGGTCCCGAAAGCGATCATCTTAGGACCGAAGAACTCGCCGAACTCCACGCCATCATTCAGGCCGTTGCCTACGAACGGAAGCAGTCAGAAATGGCCATGCGTGCAGGGAAGGAAGGGCAGCGATGACACCGATGCAGAAAGAACTGGCGAGGCACGCGCTCGGGCTGGGAAACGGTCAGAGGAAATCCTACCGCAACCGCTTTGTCGCCGGGCCCGGCCATCCGGACTATGACGACTGGCTGGCAATGATGGCTGCAGGCGAAGCGGGCCGGCGTGAAGCCAGGACACTGCCGTTCGGCGGCGATGACCTGTTCTGGCTTACGCCCCATGGTGCGCAGGCCGCGCTCGATCCTGGCGAAACACTGTGCCGCGAAGATTTCCCGGATGCCGCATGACGCCGGGCCCCGAAGGGGCGGGCAGGGGAGAACAGCTAAAAACCGCAAAACTTACACAGTCGCTTACACAGTTTCACATTTCTGAAATTTAAGTAACGTTTTATCAGCTACATGCAAGCACATTCAAGGGACTCAAAATCCGGCGCACTTCACTGGGCGTGTGGGTTCAAGTCCCACCTCCGGCACCAACCCAACTATTGAAAATGCAGAGCTTCTGAAGGTGTTTTCCGTGTGTGCCACAGACGTGCCATGGACGCGCTGCATAATCTCCACCGTGCGGCTTTGATATGCTACGCTCCACTTTGCATAGTACCGGCGTATAACGGCGGGGCTGTCACCCAGGATGTTGGCTGCATCCTCGATGGTCCCGCCCTTCACCAGGATTTCGGTTGTGAGCGTGTGGCGGAATCTGTGCGCATGCGCATGCTCAACGCCACTCTTCGCAAAGACGGCCTTGAGGGTCTCATCCACGGTCTTGATGTGGCCATCCCTCGATCCAGCGCCAGTCCAAAAGAAGTATTTGCAGTCGGCCCCTGCCCCCCTTGGGATCGGCACGCATTCCAATGCCATCGCGACCTCGGGGTACAACGGTAGCCAGATCGCGGCGCCGTTCTTGAGCGCGTGCAGGTAAATCTGATTGCCCTTCACTCGATCACGCGCCAGTGTTGCCACGTCTGAGACCCGTAGACCGTAGAATCGTAGCAGGAGGATCATTGCCCGCGCCCTCAGCCGTTCGTAGGCGTGGCGGCCAAAGCTGTCGCAAGCAGCGATAATCCTCGTGACATCCTCGGACGTGTACGGGACCCGCTCCTTTGGCTTCGGGTCACTCGGCATTTTCATCTTCTTTGCCGGGTTGTCTGCGATCCACTGCCGGTCCATACAGAACCCGAAGAAGCTCCGCAAGATCTGAAGCTCTTTCTGCCACGTCAGAGCGCATACGTTGCGCCCGCTACGGTAGGCGTCCAGGAACTCCAACCGGCACTCGTCCACGTACTCCAATCCCTTGGCCCTGGCGAAATCGGCAAGGAAGCCCATGAGCCTGGCGTATTTCTTGAACGTGGAGGATTCTACGGAGCATTGCTCCAAGAATGCCGCAGTAGCAGCAGGTACAGACTTGCGCTTGCGGCCGTCGGCTACTTCCGACTCCAGCGCCGCCGCCTTTCGTCCGGCCCGCGCCCAATCGCGGGTGTCCAGACTCTCGCGCACGCGCTTGCCCTTCGGCGCTTGCGAAAAGTAGACCGCCTTTGCTCCCCAAAACTGACCCAGCCAGGCTGTAGGGATCATCGGCAAGCCTGACGACCCTATTTCTCCGCGGAATAGGTCCCGGACAAAAT
>JBEKDV010000217.1:0-12903 GCA_050014175.1 Candidatus Solibacter sp.
TGGTTGCAGGGTACGAAGCGGTGACTTCTTTCCGCCCGCAGCCCGGTCCGAACCCGATACCCCCGCCAACGAAGCCTAAGCCCGACATCGGGAGCTTTACCGCCTCTCTCAGCACTGTGACGAAGGGAAACTCAACGACGTTGCGTTGGGGCATTGAAAATGCTGAGTCGGCAAAAATTACTACAGACAGTAGCGACGATGACGTCGGCGAGGTTAATTCGAGTAGGGGATCCGCCCGGGTATATCCTACAGAGGATCAGACTTATACGCTGACTGCAGTTGGGCCAGGGGGTGACAGAGTAACGGCAACGGTGAGAGTGAGGGTGCGAGGAGCAAGCGGGCCGACGCCTCGAGAGCCCGCATCCACAGGATCGCATTGCATGGACCCCAATACCCGTATCATATGGTGCGCGGGTGAGCCGCGTCCACTTGGCAGTCCGTGCGGATGCCTTGGGATTGTCGGCACTGGTGTCGTTGTGCCGTGACTGGAGCTACCGCAGACCAACGGCCGTCCTGTTCAGATACCTGATCAACGTCCGCTGCGATGCGCGTTAAACGCGTCGCAGGTTGTGCGCTAGAGACCGAGTTTTCTGTCTGTTTACGCTCCTCGGGCTGTTTCGTAATCAGCAGGTCTCCGGTTCAAGCCCGCTGGGTGGCTCCAGAATTAAATCGGCTCTGAGCGAGAATCTGAAGGACCCCCTGGTTTTGTTGGTTTTCGGTGAAAGGTGGGTCCCTGTTCGTCGGCCAATGGAACGCGACCGGGGCGCTCCGAAAACCAATGCTGACGGCCGCTTGACAAGGACTTCAGGGCTTTTTGGAGGGCCGGATGTGCAATGAGCGCCAGCGTCTTTAACCAGGTCGGATTGCCGCCCTCGCTCGGGTCGCGGTGCGTTCCGGTCGCCGCTGCAGATTCCTACAGGAGTCACGAGGCCCTCTCTCTCGAAGGCAGTACCGCAGCCGCGAAAAGCGTTTCAACCTTCATGGAGTGAAGAAGTTCCAGCGCCACGCACCTATCGCTTCACGACCTGGAGGTTTGAATTCCCGCAGAGGTCGGTTGCTTCGAAAGGCCGCTGGGTGGTTCGCCGCCCTTAGAATCGGGGTCCCCAAACCGCCGGCCCCGGTGGGCCGCTCGAAATTCTGAAACCCGCGTCAATTGGGCACTTTCGCGGATTCTCGCTCTGAGCCGAAAAAGACAAAGGGAGGAATCTGCCCGGAATTTGGCTGGATTTATGTTTTGGGGCGCGCCGCCACCGTGAACCTCCGAATGAGGAACGGGAACGGGCACGCATCAGTCCCTCTCCCCCGTGGCCCTCCCGAGAAACGGCCTCACCCAGGGATACCCGGACGAAAAAGCAGGAAATGGGACAGACTCTAATTAATTAATGTCCGCCCGTGACCGTCACGTGGTCCAGCGATTCCGCGTTGCTGAATTTCGACCAGTTGAAGCCGTAAAAGGCCACGAACGCGAAGCAGAACATGGGCACGATGAAACCGCGCGACATGTCCCATTTGTCGGCCACCGCGCCCATCAGTTTCGGCAGCACGGCGCCGCCCATGATTGCCATGACGATGAAGGCCGATGCCTTTTTCGCCCGCGCTCCCAGGCCGAAAATCCCCAGCGCGAAGATCGTCGGGAACATAATGGACATGAAGAAGTAGCTCAGGAACACGCAAGACACGCTGACCCAGCCGAGCTTGGAGAAAATCAGCAGGGTGGTGATCACGTTGCCCACCGCGTACACGCCCAGGACTTTGTGCGCCGGGAACCTCTTCACGATGCCGGCGCCCGTAAACCGCCCCACCAGGAAACAGATGGAGCCCACCGACGCCAGGTTCGAAGCGCCTTTGTTGCTCATCGCGAGCACGCCGGTTTTACCGGTCTCGAACCAACCGAGCAGCCAATTGTGCAGCCAGCCCGAACTGGCGGCCAGGTTGTTCATGTGCGCATTCCAGGACACCGGAATGGCCGGAACTTCCGACGTCATATAGTTGATGAAGAAGCTGAAAATGCCCGCCTGCGCGGCCACGTAGAAGAACTGCGCGGCCACCGCCATCACAAAATGCGGGTGGCTCCAGATGGAATGCGAAATCCCCGGCGTGGAGTCCTCCAGGTGGTAATCGTCCTTCGACTTGATGTCCGGCACCTTCGCGACGTAAAAAATCGCGGCGATCACGATCACCACCAGGGCCACGCCCACGTACGGTATGTAGAGCGTCTCGCTGCCCGTGCTCCTTCCCGCCGCGTTCTTCCCATAAAAAAACATGCTGCCCACAATCGGGCCGAATATCCAGCCCACTCCGTTGCAGGACTGCGCCAGATTGATGCGCGTCGCCGCATACGTCTTGGCGCCCAACACCGTCGTGTACGGATTGGCGATGGTCTCCAGAAACGTAAGCCCTGTGGCGATGATGCAGACGCCCGCCAGAAAGGCCACGAATGCCGTGGTGGGGGATACCGTTCCTTCATGCACCATGGCGTTGATATGCGTGGCGGGAATGAACCAGAATCCGCCGGCGGCCACGATCAGCAGCCCCGTGATGATCCCGCCCTTATATCCGAGCTTGCTGGCCAGCCACCCCGCCGGCATCGACATCAGAAAATAGCCCAGGTAGTGCGCGAACTGCACCCAGGCGGACTGGGATTTGTTGAGGCCCAGTTCCTCCTGGAAATGCTTGTCCATCACGTCGATCATCCCGTTGCAGAATCCCCAGAGGAGAAACAGCGAGCTCACCAGGATGAAAATGAACATCAGGTTCTGCCCGTCATCGGTTACGAAGAGGCGCTTCTTGGTTGGTTCGCTCATGGTGTGTGGCAACGATTTTAACAGGATGCGGGCCTCCCGAGGCGAATAGTTAACGATATTATTGCGAAAACTACAGCACGTGGTAGGTTCCGCCGCGCTCCAGCACTTCCACCGGAACGCCGAACAGCCCGCTCAGCGCCCCCGCTTCCAGCACCCGTTCCTTCGGCCCATCCAGCACCACGCGGCCCTCGCGGATCAGCACCACGCGGCGCATCTCCGGAATAATGTCCGGCAGGTGGTGCGTCACCATCAGGATGCTGATGCCGTTGCCCGCCAGCTTGCGCAGCACTTCGCGCAGTTCGTAAGTGGCGCGCAGATCCAGGCTGGTGGTGGGTTCGTCCAGCACCAGCGCCCGCGGACCGTGCACCAGCGCCCGCGCGATCAGGATGCGGCGCGCCTCGCCGCTCGACATTTCGCTCGTGTTGCGCGCCGCCAGGTGCGAAATTTCGAGCAGTTCCATCACCTCGCGCGTCTTGCGCTCCATCTCCGCCGTCACCGCGTGGTAGGGCCATATGCCCACGCTGCCGAAGAACCCGGAGAGCGCGATTTCGTAGCCCGAGTAGTCGCGCGTGCACATCTGCATCCAGTCGTTGGACACGATGCCGAGGTGATGGCGCAGGTCGAAGAGCCGCCACTTGTCGCGCCCCATGATGCGCAGCGCCCAGGGTTCGGCTTTCTGGATGGGGTACAGGTCGCGCGAAATCAGTTTGATCAGGGTCGATTTGCCGCACCCGTTCGGCCCCAGGATGGCGACGTGCTCGCCCTGCGCGATGGAGAGACTGACGCTGTCCAAGGCGATGCGCTCCTCGCGCCGCACCGTCACGTTTTCCAGTTCGATAAGGGGAATCAACTCTCTATTCTAATCGTGGTGCCCTTTTACCTTGAAATATTCTTCTTGACGCGGAGGCGCGGAGGCGCAGAGGAAGACGCGGAGAACACCGTTGAGAAAGGCAAAACCCGAGAGCGCGGAGTCAGCGGAGATTCTGGGGCTTCGCAGCGAGGCATGCGCCACGATCATGGGCTTTCTCCGCTTCCTCCGCTCCTAACCTTAGGCGAAGGCGCTCCATTCATCTCCAAAAATGTTCTTCTCTGCGTCTTCCTCCGCGTCTCCGCGCCTCCGCGTCAAGAAGAATCTTCGGTACTTCCATCACTCCCTCGCTCACCGGCTAACCGAAAGCACCCGCCCCGCAGCGAGGCATGCGCCACGATCATGGGCTTTCTCCACTTCCTCCGCTCCTAACCCTAGGCGAAGGCGCTCCATTCATCTCCAAAAATGTTCTTCTCTGCGTCTTCCTCCACGTCTCCGCGCCTCCGCGTCAAGAAGAATCTTCGGTACTTCCCAGGCGCTCCCGAGGTCAGCGGCTAACCGAAAGCACCCGGCCGTCCGGCCCGCGCAGCACCACCTCGAGCGCCGGCATGCCGTTGGCGTGAGTCGAGCAGCTCAGGCACGGGTCGTACGCCCGCACTACCGCCGACACCCGATTCAGCATCCCTTCCTTGAAATGCTCGCCGTCGATGAAGTGCTGCGCCACCTGCTTGACGCTGCGGTTGATGGCCAGGTTATTGTGACCCGTCGCCACAATCAGGTTCACCCACTTGATGGCGCCCTCTTCATTCACCTTATAGTGATGCAACAGCACCCCGCGCGGCGCTTCGATCATCCCCACGCCTTCCAGCGAGTTCACGCTGGCGTGCGACCGCACATGCTTGCTCAGAATCTCGGGATCGTTGAGCAACAGTTCGATCTTCTCCAGCCCGTGCAGCAGTTCGATGAGGCGCGCGTAATGGTAGTGGAACGCGCTGTGTACCATCGGGCCGCCACGCTGGCGGAACTCGGCCAGTTCGCGGTCGGCCACCGGCGTGCCGCACTTGTCCGCCACGTTCAGCCGCGCCAGCGGGCCCACGCGGTAGACGCCTGCCGGGTAGCCGATGGGCTTGTAATAGGGCGCTTTCAAATACGAATCGCGCATCGCCGCCTCGCCGATGAACTGGGCGTAGTCGCGCGCCGGAATGTCGGTAGCCACCGTGGCGCCCTCGGCGTCGCGGAATTTCAGCAGGCCGTCATACCATTGCAGGCCGCCGTCGCCGTCCACCAGCCCCGCGTACATCGAGGGCTCGGTACCGAAATTGGCGATCTCTTCGGCGAACTGATCCAGTACCGTCTTGAAAAAGGCGATGGTGCGCTCGCCCAGCGCGCGCGCCGCCGGCAGGCCGGCGAGGATGCGGTCGCGCACCTCGCCAGGGAGCGGCGCGTTCACGCCGCCGGGGACGATCCACGAGGGGTGCACGCGCTCTTGCGCCAACCCTTGTATGATCTCCTGCCCGAACTTGCGCAGCGCCACTCCGGCGCGCGCCATGTCCGGATTCTCTTCGATCAGGCCGAAGATGTTGCGGTGCGCCGGGTCGCTGTCGAAGCCCAACAGCAGGTCGGGCGCGGAGAGGTGGAAAAAGCTCAACGCGTGGCTCTGCACGAACTGCGCGCAGTGGATCAGCTCGCGCAGTTTCACCGCGGCGGGCGGCGGAGACACGGCCATGATCGCGTCGCAGGCTTTGGCCGACGCCAACAGATGGCTCACCGGGCAGATGCCGCAGATGCGCGCCGTGATCGCCGGCATCTCATAATAGGGCCGGCCTTCGGTGAATTTTTCGAAACCCCGCACCTGGGTCACATGAAAATGCGTGTCGGTGACATGGCCCGCATCGTCCAGGTAGATATCGATCTTGGCGTGCCCTTCGATGCGCGTGACGGGGTCGATGACCAGTTTTCTCATGGCGTGCCTCCTACCCGAATTTCACTTTCGATGCCAGATCCGGCATGCGGCCCTCTATCAACTCCCCCAGCGCGTAAGCGATCGAACTGGGCGACGGGGGACAGCCGGGGATATGCAGGTCCACCTTGATCACTTCCTGGACCGGCACCGCCTGGCGCAACAGCGCCGGGACTCCATCGACGGGAACTCCGCGGCTCGTCTGTGCGCCTTCCACATAGATGCGTTCCAGCATTTTGCGCGCCGGGTGCGAGTTGCGCATCGCCGGCACGTTGCCCGTCACGGCGCAATCGCCCAGCGCCACCACCAGCTTGCTCCATCGCCGGATGGTGTGCACCTTCTCCAGATCGTCCTGCGAGCTGACCGCGCCTTCGATCAGCGTTACGTCCACCGCTTTGGGGAATTCCTGCGCGTCTACCAGCGGGCCGTAGACCACGTCCACCCGCTTGGCGATGGCGAGGATGGCTTCGTCGATGTCGAGCAGCGACATGTGGCAGCCGGAACAGCCGTCCAGCCACACCGTGGCAAGCCGGACCTTCTTCATCATGAACGACCTCCCCGCCTGCCGGCCAGGCGCGACAACTTGCGATCCTGTTTCACCATCTCGTCCACCGCGAATCCCTTCTCCGCCAGCGCGCCCGTGGGGCAGACCTGCACGCATTTGCCGCAATTGGTGCAGCTCGACGATTGCGCCCAGGGGCGGTTCATGTCGCACACAATCATGCTGCGGATGCCGCGCGAGCTCACGTCCCAGACATGCGCGCCTTCCACCTCCTCGCACACGCGGACGCACCTCGTGCACAGGATGCAGCGGTTGTGATCCAGCACGAAGCGCGGATGAGACACGTCCACCGCCAGCTTCGGGTACGCGTACGGGTAGCGCACGCTGGTGACACCCAGGCGCTGCGCCATCGTCTGCAGCTCGCAATGGTTGTTGGAAACGCAGACCGCGCACTGGTGATTGCGCTCGCTGTACAGGAACTCGATGGCGATCTTGCGGTACTGCTTCAGCTTCTCGGAATTGGTGGTGACGCTCATACCGTCCTGCACCGGAGTGGTGCAGGCGGGCAAGAGGCGGCCCACACCGGAGACCTCCACGATGCACAAACGGCAGGCGCCCACCGAGGAAGTGCCGGCCAGCCAGCAGAGCGTCGGAATGTACTTGCCTCCCGCGCGGGCGACTTCGAGGATGGTCTGCCCTTCCTGTGCGGGGACGTACTCCCCGTCGATTCGAATGGAAATGTTTTCAGGCATGGAGTTCCTCTTAGTGATGGTCCTTGATATCGCACCGCAGACATCGCGAGGCTTCATCCAGAGTTTCTTCGGCGCTGAGAGAGATCATGGACTCCACGAAACTCTCCACGCGCTCCCGCGCCGGCAACTCTTCCAGGCTGTGGCGCTGGCTGGGGCTGGGTTCCCCCGGAGGCGCGTTGCTGTACACGAACCCGGGGTCGATCTTGTCCCAGCGATACGTGCCCATCAGACGCTGGTCCATCTTGCGCGCGGCCTTCTTACCGTAGCCCATGGCGTTGCTCACGTTGCTCGCGCCGCTGATCAGGTCCCCACCCGCATAGAACTTGCTGCGGCTGGTTTCCATCGTGTAGCGGTCCACTTCGAGCGTGCCGTTCTCCTTGATGCGCAGGCCGCTGGCGCGCAGGAAATCCTGGTCTACGGCCTCGCCCACTGCCAGGATCACAGTGTCGCATTCCAGGCGAAGGATCTCTTCCGTCGGCACCGGCCTGCGCCGGCCCGAGGCGTCGAACTCGCCCAGTTTCGTCTTGACCACTTCGATGCCCTTGACGTTGCCGTCCTCGTCGCCCACGATACGGTGCGGCGTGGCCAGGAACAGGAACTTTGCGCCCTCTTCCTCCGCCGCATCGGTCTCCTCGCGGATGGCCGGCATGTCCTTGCGCTCGCGGCGATAGATGACGGTCACCTCCGCGCCCATACGAAGCGCCGTGCGCG
This sequence comes from Candidatus Solibacter sp., assembly GCA_050014175.1. GTDB lineage: Bacteria > Acidobacteriota > Terriglobia > Bryobacterales > Bryobacteraceae > Solibacter. The sequence continues at coordinate 7,538 of JBEKDV010000217.1, forward strand.
CCGAATCGATGGCCGCGTTACCTCCGCCGATCACGGCCACCTTCCGGCCCAGGCGCACCGCCTCCTCCTTGGCCACCGCTTCCAGGAAGAGGAGTGCGGGGATCACCCCCTTCAACTCCGTGCCCGGCAAATACACCCAGGCTTCCTTCCAGGTGCCGATGGCCAGAAACACCGCGTTGTACTGGTTGTCCAGGTCGTTGAGCGTGATGTCCGTGCCCACCGCGATACCGCACTTGAATTCCACTCCGAGGCGGCGGATCAACTCCACCTCGCTGCGGATCACGGCGCGCGGCAGGCGGTATTCCGGCAGCGCGTAGCGCAGCATGCCCCCCGGCTCCGGGTTGGATTCGTAGACCGTGACCTCGTGGCCCAGGAGCGCCAGGTAGAACGCCGCAGCCAGGCCGGTGGGGCCGGCGCCCACTACCGCCACCTTGCGGTCCGTCGGCGGCAGCTTGCGCGCCACAATGCGCGCCGCCAGCGCGTCGAAACGGTCCGATTGGTAGATGGAATCGGCGATGGTGCGGTGCACCTCGCGCATGTTGACGGCCGAATCCAGCGTGCGCCGCCGGCAGCGGTTGTCGCAGGGGTGCTGGCAGACCCGGCCGGTCGATGCCGGCAGCGGGTTGTCCATCACCACCGCCTCGAACGCTTCCTCGATGCGGCCTTCCTTATAGAGTTGCAGGAAGCGCGGGATATTCATGTGCAGCGGGCAACTGTTTTCGCACGGCGACAGCGCCAACTCGTCGCACACGCCCGCGCGGCAACGCTTGGCGCGGATGTGGTCCAGAAACTCGTGGCGGAAATGGCGCATCGTGGTCAACAGCGGGTTCGGCGCCGTCTGTCCCAGGCCGCACAGCGAGGTGTCGCGGATCATGCGCCCCATCTCGTCCAGCCGGTCGAGATCGCTCTCGGCGGCGCGCCCGCGCGTGAACGCGTTCAGGATGCGCAGCGATTTGTCCAGCCCCACGCGGCACGGAATGCACTTGCCGCAGCTTTCCGAGTGGGTGAATTCGATGAAGTAGCGCGAGACATCCACCATGCAGTTGTCTTCATCCATCACCACCATGCCGCCCGAGCCCATGATGGAGCCCAGTTGAGCCAGCGTCTCGTAGTCCACCGGAGTATCGAACATGTCCTGCGGGATGCATCCGCCGGACGGGCCGCCGGTCTGCACGGCCTTGATGTGCTTGCCGTCGCTGCCGCCTTCGCCCACGTCGTAGATGAACGTCTTCAGCGGCGTGCCCAGCGGCATCTCCACCAGGCCCGTGTTGTTGATCTTGCCGACCAGCGAGAATACCTTCGTGCCGGCGCTCTTGGTGCTGCCGATTTCGCTGAACCAGGCCGGTCCTTTCGACACGATCGGCGCGATGTTGTACCAGGTCTCCACGTTGTTGATGTTGGTGGGCTTGTCGTAGAGCCCCTTCTGCGCCGGGAACGGCGGGCGCGGGCGGGGCCGGCCCGCGTAGCCTTCCAGCGACGCAATCAACGCCGTCTCTTCCCCGCAGACGAACGCACCCGCGCCTTCCACCAGCCGTATATCGAAGCGGAATCCGCGCCCCAGGCAGTTGTCGCCCAGGATGCCGGATTGCCGCGCCTGTTCGATGGCGCGCGTCAGGCGGTGCACCGCCAGCGGATACTCGGCGCGGATATAGATGATGCCCTCGCTGGCGCCCATCACGTAGCCGCCGATGATCATGCCTTCCAATAGCGCGTGCGGATCGCTTTCGATCTCGTTGCGGTTCATGTACGCGCCGGGGTCGCCTTCGTCGGCATTGCAGATCACGTACTTGGTGTCGGACACGGCCTTCCGCAGGAATTCCCACTTCAGGCCCGTCAGGAAGCCCGCGCCGCCGCGCCCGCGCAGTTTGGCCGCTTTGATCTGCTCGATCACCATCTCGGGGTTGGCGTCGATCAGCACTTTGTAGAGCGCCTGGTAGCCCCCGATGGCGATGTACTCCTCGATATCGTCGGGCGAAATCAAACCGCAATTGCGCAGCACGATCTTCTTCTGCGGTTTGAAGAAGGGAATGGTCTGCCAGGAGGGGATTTTGGGATAGCCCTGGCCGTACAGGATGTGCGCGGTCAGGTGGTCCCATTCCTCGATCTTGCACAGCGCCAGACCTTCGGTGACCTGGCCCACCGCCAGATCGTCGAGAATGTGGCGGACGTCGCTCGCCTGCACGCGGCGCAGAATCACCAGCGGGCGCCCCGGAAGGCGCACGTTGACCAGCGGTTCCTGCGCGCAGAAGCCGAAACATCCCACCGAGGCCAGCTTGACGTCGCGGCCATGCTGGTTGATGGCTTCGGCGAAGGCATGATAGACGCCCTCGGCGCCGTTGCCCGTGCCGCACGTGCCCATGCCCACGCCGATGCGCGGCCGCGCCGGGAGCAGTTTCGCCATCCCGGCTTCGCGCACCGAATTGAAGGAGCCGAAATCCTGAATACGAGTCACTTTTTCGTCTCCTTTGTCAGGTGTTCCACTTCACGGTGCAGCGTCTGCTCGTTCATGTGTCCGAAAATGGCGTGGTCCACTTCCACCACCGGAGCCAGAGCGCACTGGCCGAAACAGGCCACTGTGCGCAACGAGTATTTGCGGTCGGCCGTGGTCATGCAGAGCTTATCGGCGCCGTCCTCGCTCTCCTCGGGAAGCCCCAGTTCCAGGCGCAGCCGTTGCAGCAGATTGCGCGATCCGCGCGTGTGGCAGGCGGTCCCGCGGCAGATGCAGATGGTGTGGTCGCCCTGCGGCTCCAGGTTGAATAGGGCGAAAAAGGTCACCACGGAATACAGTTGCGAGAGCGGGACATCGGTCTTGGCCGCCACGTATTCCAGGATTTCCGGCGATAGGTACTTATGCGGATGATGTTCCTGGACTCGCTCCAGGATGCCGAGCAGGGCGCCGGGCCGGCCGGCATGCGCCGTGATCGTGCGGTCCGTGAAATTCTGCTCTTCGAGAGATAATGCCATGACGTCTCCTAGGCAAGAAGATATTCAGGTACCTATACCTGTAATTGGGTGCGCATTTGGTGTCAAGGGCCACCCCGCGTTGTCTCCATCCGAGCCGCGACCGTAAGAAGCTGAGAAGAAATGTAGTTCGCAGGAGAAACCGCCTGCGCCACCACCGGTAAGTCGTTTGCCTGCAAAGGTGGGGCAGGCGCTTCCGCCTGCCAACTGCGCACGCTGGCAATTATTTCACGCCTTCTGAGGGAGCGTTGTCCTTCAGCGCGCCAGGCCGTCCGGCAGCGCCAGCGCCACGTACGCGCCGCGAATGGGAACTTGCGTCGCCGCGGTCAATCCCACCTGTGCGGCCGCGCAAAATACAACGTATTCTTTCCCGCCGATCTCGTACACCGCGGGCATTCCCTCCAGCGCCGCGTCCAGCTCTTTTTCCCAGAGCGCCTTGCCGCTCTCCACGTCGAACGCGCGCACCTTGCGATCCCTCGTTCCGGTGAAGATCAGTCCGCTGGCGGTGATGACGGGCCCCACCTTGGGGTAATGCGTGCCGGTATTGGCGATTCCCTTGGCCGCCAGTTCCGGAACTTCTCCTAGCGGGATCTTCCATCGGATGCTGCCCTCATTCAAGTCGTAGGCTGTCATCGAAGTCCAGGGCGGAGCGATTGCCGAAAGCCCGTCGCTCGCGATCATGAAGCCGAAACCGCTCTCGTACCGTTCGCCGGGAGATTCCACCCCTGGCGTGGGCCGCGGTTCCAGCTTGAGCAGGCTGGGCAGGTCTTTCGAAACCACCACCAGGATGCCCCGCGAAGGGTCCACCGCGGCGCCGCCCCAATTGGCTCCGCCGTTGTTGCCCGGCATCTGAATCGCGCCGCGCCGCGCGGGCGGCGTAAACAGACCTTCATTGCGTGCGCTCAGAATCTCGTCGCGAAAACGCGCGCGATCCTGCGGGCTGAGGAACGGGCTCAGGTCGTCCACCGTAAAGCTCTGCCGCGCGAAGGGCGGCGGTTTCGAGGGGAACGGCTGCGTCGCCCAAGCCTTCTCCCCGGGCATGTCCGAAGCGGGCACGGCGCGCTCCTCGATGGGCCACAGCGGCTTGCCGGTCTCCCTGTCGAACACCCACACGAATCCCTGCTTGCTCACCTGTGCCACCGCGTCGATGGTCTTGCCCTCGTGACGCACGGTCACAAGTTTCGGGGCAGTGGCGTCGTCGTAGTCCCAGATATCGTGGTGCACCATCTGGAAATGCCACAGGCGCTTTCCGGTGCGGGCGTCGAGCGCCAGCAGGCAATCCGCAAATAGGTTGGCCCCCAGGCGGTCCGCGCCGTAGAAATTGTACTTGGCGCTGGCCGTGGGCGCGTAGAGGATGCCGCGCCGCGCGTCCAGCGACATCTCGCCCCACACGTTGGCGCCCCCCACGCTCTTCCACGCATCCTTCGGCCACGTCTCATACCCGTACTCCCCCGCATGCGGGATGGTGTGAAAGGTCCAAACCAGCTTGCCGGTGCGCGCGTCGAACGCGCGTATGTCCCCGGGCGCCGATCCGTATCCCTGATTGGTCGCCGATCCCAGAATCAGCAGGTCTTCAAAAACCCGGCCCGGCGTGGTGGACTGCACCAGCGCGATGGCCTTGGAGTCGCGTCCCAGTCCCTGTTTCAGATCGACGCTGCCGCCTTCGCCAAACGACGGAATCGGCTTTCCGGTCCGCGCATCGATTGCCCGCAGGAAGTGGTTGCTGGCGAACAGCAGGCGGCGGTCCGAGCGGTCCTTGCTTTCCCAGTAGTTGATCCCGCGATTGGTGATGATCTTCGTGTCCGCGCCGGGCGAGTAGCGCCAGACTTCCTTCCCCGTGGAAGCGTTGAGCGCGACGATCGAATTGCCCTTCCCCAGCACATACATCAGATCGTCGATGACAATCGGATTGAAGGAGTATTTCGCGCCGTCCCCCGTCGGGTAAATCCAGGCAACCTGCAACCGGCCGACATTGGAGCGATTGATCTGCCGGAGTCCGGAGTATTGCGCGGAATCGGCGCTGCCCGCGTAGTCGTGCCAGGAGAGGTGTTGCCGGTCCTGTCCGAAAGCGGCAGTCAAGAAGAGGTAAACCAGTACGGAACGATGCAATCGATCTCCTCCAGGGAATGACCATCACCTTACCACTTTTGGTGGGGCGGGCTTCAGCCTGCCAATCCGAGCGAAGCTCGGACTCTTCTTCTTCTTCCTCCGCCCAACCCGCCAGGTTAAAAAGCCTTCACCATTTCCGGAGCGACCCCCGTCTCAATCTGGGGTTCAATAGTCATATGGTGCGTCCTGAAAGACGCGTTGTTCTAGCAGGTGGAAGTCCTGTCCGGGTAAGCGCCGGAGCGCCCGGTAGCAGACTCCAGCCGAGCGGAGAGATCCGCCCGCGCCGAGCGGAGTGT
>JBEKDV010000218.1:0-23176 GCA_050014175.1 Candidatus Solibacter sp.
GCTCATTACAAATATTCTATTGCCTCGCCGCCCCGCCGGATACATTTCCCCTCGATTTTGTTTTGTACCGACACCAACCAGGGGCTCTGGATCCGGAATTTTGCAAGTCCCTAGCTTCGCTTCCGCCTGCCACTGGCGTTTCATTTTAGCAAGGGTCTGCGCCCATCGTGGGGCAGGCGCTTTCGCCTGCCAACTCTTCGTAACCACTTCTCATAGCGATCGTTCGGCCCCCCTACCCGCCGCAGGATTTGCGGATCACCAGGGTGCAATCGAGCAGCACGTCGCGCGCCGCCATCTTGGGCCGCGCCAGCCGCTCCAGCATGACGCGCAGCGCCGTTTCGCCGATTTCGCGGCAGGGCTGATGCACCGTGGTCAGCGGCACCGGCAAGAGCGGCGCATAATTCACATCGTCGATGCCCACGATGCGGACATCGCCCGGAATGCGCACGCCCCGCTCCAGCAGCGTCTGCATCCAGCGCCCGGCCACGCGGTCGTTGGCGCAGACGAAGGCATCGCACGCCCGCGCCTCGGTGTTCCACTCCATGGGCTGATTGGCCCGCATGGTGAAGACGTGGCCGGCGGCGGCGAAATCGGCCAGCGCATCCTGGTATCCGCGCACGCGCGCCGTCACGGTGGACGCCTGGCCCTCCAGGCGGACGAAGCCGACGCGGCGCGCGCCCAACTGTAACAGGTGCCCGGCCGCCAGATAACCGGCGCGATGATTGTCGATGCCCACCAGGTCGCAGGTGCGGCGCGCCGCCGAATCCTCCGGACGGCGGTCCAGCAGCACCACCGCGATCCCAGGCGCGTGCAGCAGCTTGATGACGCGCGCATTGACCTCCGCGCTGGCCGCGCTGAATTCCAGCGGCGCGAAGAATACGCCCGCCACCGAACGCGCGACGCAGTAGCGCGCCAGCTCCATCGCCTGCTCTTCGCGGCTCTCCACGCCCTGGTCCGCGTGCGCCCAGAGCAGGCCGTGCCCGCGCGCCTCGGGCGACGCGGCGATGCCCTGGCAGATGGGCTCGAAGATCTCCGTCTCGCCCAGATTGGGAATCACCAGCCCGAACAGCAGACCCTCGCCGGGCCGCCGCGCGCCGCCGCGCACATACGTGCCGGAGCCGGCCACGCGGTCCAGCAGGCCGCGCTCCTGCAACTCGCGCACCGCCCGCCCCACGGTGATGCGCGACGCGCCGAAACGCTGCACCAGCGCGGCTTCGCTGGGGAACTTCGCGCCCGCCGGGTAGTGGCCGCCGGCGATATCGCGCTCCAGGCGCTCGCGTATTTTTTGGTACATCGGCTTGGCGGAAACTGGCTGCGGCATGACAAAGCTGTTATATCAGCTTTGTGCCATGTCGTGCAACCTGCTATAATCGGAGTTCATCCAATCAGTGTGGGTGATTCCACTGCCGCGTTGCTTTCCTCAGCTACGTCCCCGACCCAGACGCTTACGTTTACGGAAAAAGGAGACTCCATATGACGGACTACAACGTACCTTCGAAACGCTATCTGCTAGTGAGCGATTTCGACCAGACGCTGAGCTTTCACGATTCCGGTCACGTGCTGGCCGACCTGGTGGGCATTTCCGATTTCGGCCAGCGCGTCGCCGGTCTTTCCAATATCCATCTGGTGCAGCAGGGCGGCGAGCTGGCTTACCTTCTGCTGCACGATCCCGAGTACCGTAAAGTACGCCGGGAGCACCTCCTCGAAGTGGGCAAGCGCATCCGCTTGAAAGCCAACATCCCGCGCCTGGTGGAACTGCTCGGCAACATCGACGGGCACGAGTTTTCGTGCTACGTGGTTTCGGCCGCTCCGGAAGAAATCGTGCAATCCGCGCTGGAAGGCGTGGTGGCGCCCGATCACATCATCGGCACCCGCTTCCGGTACGATCCGGCCACGGGTGAGATCGCATCCATCGTCCGCCTCCCCGCCGGTTACGGAAAAGTGGCGGTGGTCGAGGAACTGCGCGCCGATCTGGGGATCGGCCAGGACCGCATCGTCTACGTGGGCGATGGCTCTAGCGATCTGCACGTCATGCTGCACGTGAACCACATCGGCGGCCTCACCATCGCGGTCTCGGAGAATCGCTATATCCGCGAGGTGGCCAGCCGCAGCATCCTCTCCGACGACGCCCTCAGCGTGCTGGTGCCCGTGCTCGAAGACGTGCTCGGCTGGAACAGCTCGCGCATCCGTTCCTTCTTCGCCGCCAACGGCTTCGAACTGCGCGAGTGGGAGAAGGTGCGCACCGACACCATCACGCTTTTCGCCATGGAATCCGAGGTCGCGGGCCAATCCGCCACGGTCTGAGGATCGCCATGAGCCAGACGTTGGTACATCCGCACTTGCAGTATGCCGCTGCGCCGGCCTTCCGCCAACCTGGCGCGCGCCGCCGCGCGTTTTGGGGCGTCATGGCGTGTTTCCTGGTGCACGGACTGGTGGTCTCGACCTGGGTGTCGCGCATCGCCAGCGTGAAATCGGCGCTGCACCTGGGCGATGGCGCGCTGGGACTGGCGCTGTTGGGCACGGCGATCGGCAGCGTCACGGCGATCCCGCTGTGCGGCGCGCTGGTGGTGCGCCGCGGAAGTCGAAATATCGCCCGTTGGACCGCCGCCGGATTCTGCCTTTCGCTGCTGGCCATCCCGCTGGCGTACGACACCGCGTCGCTGTTCGCCGCGCTGCTTTTCTACGGCGCCATGGCCGGAGCCAACGACGTGGCCATGAACGCGCAGGCCGTGGCCACCGAGAAACTGCTCGGCACGCCCACCATCTCGCGCTTCCACGCCATGTTCAGCATCGGCGGCATCGCCGGAGCGGGCGCGGGCGCCTTCCTCGCCGGACGCGGCGTGTCTTCCGCCGCCCATCTGGTGTGGGGTGCCGCCATCTTTTTGACCTTCGCCGTGGCAGCGACGCCACTCCTCGCCGACACGCGCGCGCGCACCGACGCGATCGCGACCGCGGCCGCGCACCCCGGCCGGCTCAGCCTGCGCAGTCTCCCCGTAGCCCTGGTGGCGCTCAGCGCCATCGGCTTCTGCATCTTCCTCTCCGAGGGCGCGATCGCCGATTGGACCGGCGTGTACCTGAAGCAGGTATTGGGCGCGGGCGCGGGACTGGCGCCCGTGGGGTACGCGGTTTTCTCCGCCGCCATGGCGATCTTCCGTTTGAGCGGCGACGCCATTACGCTGCGCCTCGGCCGCGCCGCCACCATCCGCTGCGGCGGCGCGATCGCGGCGGCCGGGCTGAGCTTCGCGCTGCTCGTCCACTCGCCCTACTGGGCGCTGGGCGGATTCGCCGCCGCCGGGGCCGGATTCTCCTCCATCGTCCCGCTGGTGTTTGCGGCCGGCGGACGCATCCCACAGGTCAGCGAAGGCGCCGGCGTCGCCACCGTGAGCGGCCTCGGATATCTCGGCTTCCTGGTGGGACCTCCGGCCATCGGCTTCCTCTCTGAAGTCACCTCGCTGCGCGTCGGCCTGTTTCTGCTGGTGCTGCTCAGCGTGACCGCCGCCGGGCTGGTCAGCCTGGTAGTTCGCGCCGGCGGAAAATCCAACCCTTTTGGCGATGCCGCGAACCGGGGCGGACTCGCATAGGAGTAGGATGATGCCATCAGAGCTTGTGGTCGCCCGCCTGGTCCGTGTGATCGCGCACGCGGTGGCCGTGTTCGGCGACGAGCAGAAGGCGGCGAACTGGCTGGCGGCGCCGCAGGCAGTTTTGCAGGATCGCGCTCCGGCCGAGCTTTTTGACAGCGAGGAAGGCATCGAGTTGGTGGAGCGCACCCTAATCCGAATCGAGCTGAAAATCCCCATGTGAGTGCCCGCCGGGTGTGCCGTATGTGCCCGGGGGTCTTGCGTAGGTGGGCGGGGGCCTATTTTTTCGGGTGGGCTTTAATCTCTTCCAGCCGGTACCTGTCGCCTTCGATCTTGAAGTAGAAGCGCCATGAGCCAGTTACCCGGGCCTGCCAGAGATCTGCCGATTCGTCGTATTTCTTGGCATGCAGGGAAGGATGCCTGAGATTTTGGAGCAGGAGCAGCGATTGTTTGTCAAGAGCCTGCTGGATGGCGTCGGGGGCCTTGCGGTAGCTCCTGATAAAGTGCGGCGAGTAGAGGATCTTCATCAGGCCGCGGGTTTATTTTTCTTGCTGCCCGGTTTCTTGGCCTCTTTGTGCAGGGAGGCGATGAACTCCGCGTGGCTGTCAAAGGGGCCGCGGCCTTTGCCTTGCTGGTATTCTTTCTCGCTTTGCGCGATGCCGCGATCGATGGCCCTGCGCTGCGCCGGTGTGTACTCGTCGTCGGCGTGCGCGAATCTGGAACGGGAGATCACGACTCTTGGCGTGATGACAATCTTGCCGCGCTGAAAAGCGAAGTTCACCATGTCGCCTTCGGAAAGGCCAGCCAAACGGCGGACGCTGGTTGGAATGGTGACTTGGCCTTTGTGCTGAATTTTGGCGGTGGTATTCATAAGAAACTTGTTTGCCCTTCTTCCAGGAGCCCGGAATCCAGACTTCTGCCTGTAGCATAACAAACGGGCGCAAGCTGTCAATCGTGCGGCAATCTCGCAGTAGAATACGATTGTGACGCCGCCCATTGTAGTCGCTCGCCTGGTTCCCGTGATCGCCCACGCAGTTGCCGTGTTCGGCGACGAGCAAAAGGCGACACACTGGCTATCAACGCCACTGGCAATTTTGGAGAATCGTACTCCTGCCGAGCTTCTTTCCAACGATGAAGGCATCGAGTTGATCGAGCAGACCCTGACCCGGATCGCACACAACATCCCATCCTGATGGCCCCCTCCCCCTTGCGCCACAATAGCTAAATGGGCCTCGCGGGACTTCTCGCCTTCTTCACCGCGCCCACCTTGTCACACGACGTCGCGCCCATCCTCTACGCGCGTTGCGTCTCCTGCCACCGCGAGGGCGGCCTCGCGCCCTTCCCGCTCGTCACCTGCGCCAGCGCCGCCAGGCTGCCGAGCAAACCAATGCCGACGTCTTGGTCGTCGGACACCGCCCGGGGCGAAGCCATCTGGGGGACAACGGCGAAGGCTACGGGATCATTCGGGAATCGCGTATCCTGGGCCATCGCACAGCGCTCGCGATTGCCAGGTCTGAGGGCCGGCAGGCGGCCGAATAACGTGCCGTGGGCGGATCTCCAGTCACTCTTCCCTCGCGCGGCCCTTGTCGTGCTCGGAAGGGAGACGGGAATCCGGCAATTTCGGTTGTGCGGAACTTTAGCCAGAGGTGCAATATGTCGAAAACGGCGGTTGGATTGTTTGAGCGTCCGGAAGTGGCGGAGCAGGTGGTTCACGACCTTGATGCCAGTGCGTTCCCCCGGAATGAGATCCGCGTTCTCGGAGAGCCGCGGGGAATGGAGGGCGACGGGGCCACGAGTACTCCACGCATCGACTTCGAAGTGGGTTTAAACAAGGAGCTCGCGGCAATCGGAGCAAGCGATCGGGAGGCGAACGCTTATGTCCGGGGAGTACGGCGTGGAGGCGTCCTCGTTTTCGCGACCGGATCGAATGAAGCGGTGGACCACGCGGTCGAGATCATGAATCGCCACGATGCGACAGTACTTGATGAGCTCGCGGGCGGCCAGTTGGAGCTTGCAAGCACTGTTGGCCAGAACATGACTCCCATACTCGAAGGCTCCCTCCAAACCGGGCGGATCAGCCAGCCGGGCGGCGGCGCCCGCATGTTTGTCTGGTAGCTCGCGCGTAGTTCGAACAGCGAACCTCCCCGAGGAATGTGGGCAACCGGCACTTCACCGGCCGAGATGCAAATGCTGCACTTAAAATGCGGAATCTGCAAGAACCTGGAGAACAGAAATTTTGGCGACGGCCAGCCGAAACCGGACGACGACTATCCCGATTTTGTTGTGCCGTTGGCCCGCGCCGTCGCGCACGGCGAGGTGGACCGCGGCGTGGCGATCTGCGGTAGCGGCGTGGGTGCGTGCATTGCCGCCAACAAGGTGCCGCCGTCTCGCCAAAATTGCAAGTCTGGAAGGCACGGAGGCACTTCATGAGCATTAACCCTTTGAAAGAGTTGGGAACCCTGGGTCAATCCCTCTGGTTGGACTATATCCGGCGGGATCTGATCGCCGGCGGAGAACTTCGGCGTTTGATCGAGGAGGATGGACTGCGGGGGATGACCTCAAACCCGTCCATTTTTGAAAAAGCGATTGCCGACAGCCACGATTACGACGAGGACGTTCGTGCCATCGCGTCGAGCGGAAAAGGCGCTGAGACAATCTACGAAACCCTCAGCCAGCGCGACGTGCGGAGCGCCGCCGACGAGTTCCGGACTCTCTACGAGCGGACTGATGGCAAAGACGGATTTGTTAGCCTGGAGGTCAATCCCCACCTGGCGCACGACACCAAGGGCACGATTGAGGAAGCCCGCCGGTTGTGGGCCGCGCTGGACCGGCCGAATGTCCTCATCAAGGTGCCGGGGACAGCCAATGGGCTGCCCGCCATCCAGCAACTGATCGGCGAAGGCATCAGCGTCAACGTGACGCTGTTGTTTGGATTGCCGCGCTACCGCCAGGTGGCGGAAGCCTACCTCGCCGGCCTCGAAGCGCGCGCGGCCCAGGGGCAGCCCTTGAAGCATGTAGCCTCGGTGGCCAGCTTCTTTGTAAGCCGCATCGACGCGCTGGTGGATCCGCTGCTGGAAAAACTCATGGCCCAAGGCTGCAAGGAATCGGACCTCGCCAGAGAGGCTCACGGTCAAATCGCCATCGCCAGCGCGAGGATGGCGTATCAAATCTACAAAGAGATCTTTGCCGGCGACCGGTTTCGGGCACTGGCGGCCAAAGGCGGACGAACCCAACGGCTGCTCTGGGCCAGCACCGGCGCCAAGAACCCCGACTACAGTGACGTGAAATACGTTGAGGCTCTCATCGCTCCGGATACGGTCAACACAGTGCCGCTCGAAACCCTCAATGCCTATCGCGACCATGGAGAGCCGAAAGCCCGGCTCGAACATCATGTCAAAGAAGCCCATTGGCTGTTGGCGCGACTGCCTGAACTCGGCATCGACATCGACAAAGTGACCCGGCAACTTGAGGACGAAGGGGTCGAGAAATTCAATAAGCCGTTCGACAAACTGATGGAGACCTTGGCGCAAAGGTCACCACGCCTCTTGACGAGAGAAGCGCGAAAGTAAGCCGATCGCCCGCGCCGCATCCGGACGGAGCGAATAGTCATGAATGAACAAATCCCCGTGAACCACGCGATGTACCATCTCCTGCCTGCTGGAATCGAGGGAGTCGATTCACTGGCCGAACTCGCCCTGGACATGCACTGGTCATGGAACCATGCCACCGACGAAGTATGGCGGCAGCTCGATCCCGAGTTGTGGGGAATCACCAACAACCCCTGGGTCGTCCTGCAGACGGCCTCGCGCGACCGGATCGAGCGTGTATTGGCCGATCCTGTTTTCCGGAAAAACGTAGACAGCCTGGTGGAGGCCAGCCGCCAGGCGGCGGAAACGCCCGCATGGTTTCAACGCAACCATTCGGGGGATCCCTTGACCTGCGTGGCCTATTTCAGCATGGAATTCATGCTGAGCGAGGCGCTGCCCATCTACTCGGGAGGGCTCGGGAACGTGGCCGGCGATCAACTCAAGGCGGCCAGCGATCTCGGTGTGCCGGTGGCCGGCGTGGGACTGCTTTACCAGCAGGGATACTTTCGCCAGGTGATCGACAAAAACGGAGAGCAGCAGGCTCTCTACCCGTTCAACGATCCAGGACAATTGCCGATCACGCCAGTGCGCCAGCCAAACGGGGAGTGGTTACGGCTGGAGATCGCTTTGCCCGGATACTCCGTCTGGTTGCGCGCCTGGCAGGTCCAGGTTGGCCGCGTGAAGCTTTACCTGCTGGACAGCAATGACGCGGCCAACTATCCCGCCCACAGGGGGATTACCAGCGAGCTCTATGGGGGCGGCCCGGAGTTGCGCCTCAAGCAGGAAATGCTCCTCGGGATCGGCGGATGGCGCCTCCTCCGCGCGCTCGGCCTGCAACCGGAGGTCTGTCACCTGAATGAAGGGCACGCGGCCTTCGCTATTCTGGAACGCGCCCACGGTTTCATGGAGCAGACCGGACATCCCTTCGAAGTTGCCCTCGCCGTAACGCGGGCGGGTAACCTCTTCACCACCCACACCGCGGTGGCCGCCGGGTTTGACCGTTTCGACCCCGCCCTCATGGAGCAATACCTTGGAAGGTATGCTGAAAGCAAGCTTGGCATCGCACTGCCAGAGCTCCTGGCCCTTGGCCGTGAGAACCCTGCCGACTTGTCGGAGCCGTTCAACATGGCCTATCTGGCGATTCGCGGGAGCGGGTCCGTGAATGGTGTAAGCCGTTTGCACGGCAAGGTAAGCCGCCGCCTTTTTCAGCCTCTGTTTCCGCACTGGCCGGAAGACGAAGTCCCTATCGGATACGTCACCAACGGAGTCCACATGCCCACCTGGGATTCGGCCGATGCCGACGACCTTTGGACCCAAAGCTGTGGCAAGAATCGCTGGTTGGGTACGGCCGAGAGTCTGGAGCAGGATATGCGCCGGGTCTCCGACTCCCGGCTCTGGCAGTTTCGGACCTCCGCCAGCAAGTCTCTGGTGGAGTACGCTCGCGAGCGGTTGTCCCGCGACTTGGCCGCGGGAGGCGCGCCGCCCGAGGAAGTCGAAGTCGCCAAGCGTCTCTTCGATCCCAACATCCTGACGCTGGGGTTTGCGCGCCGCTTCGCCACTTACAAGCGGCCGAATTTGTTGCTTCATGACCCTCAGCGGCTGCTCCGTATCCTGACCGATTCTCAGCGTCCAGTGCAACTGATCATTGCCGGCAAGGCGCATCCGGCGGACCAGGCTGGCCAGGCCTTGATTCGCGAATGGATGCATTTCATCCGGCAGCCCGAGGTGCGTCCCCATGCGATCTTCCTCAGCGACTACGACATGCTCTTGACCGAGCACCTGGTGCAGGGCGTGGACGTTTGGATCAACACGCCCCGCCGGCCCTGGGAAGCTTGTGGAACCAGCGGCATGAAAGTGCTGGTCAATGGAGGCATCAATCTGTCGGAGTTGGACGGCTGGTGGGCGGAGGCCTACACGCCCGAGATTGGTTGGGCGCTGGGGGACGGCCAGGAACACGGCGACGATCCCGCCTGGGACGGGGTCGAAGCCGAGGCGCTCTACGACCTGCTCGAACGCGACGTGATTCCCGAGTTCTATTCCCGCGACGGGCAGGGTATCCCCACGGGCTGGGTGGCGCGGATGCGCAATAGCATGGCGAGCTTGACGCCCCGCTTTTCCGCGGACCGCGCCGTGCGCGAATACACCGAGCAACACTATCTTCCGGGTGCGGCCCTCTACCGGGAACGTGCCGCCGGCAAGGGGTCGGTGGGCTTGAAGATGGTCGATTGGCAGCACGCCCTGGAAAAGGAGTGGCCCGCGCTGCATTTCGGTGCCGCCAAGGTCGAAACCAACGCGGGGCAGCGCTTATTCGAGGTCGAGGTCTATCTTCATGAACTCGACCCGGCCGCGGCGCGAGTGGAACTCTATGCCGACGGCGTCAATGGCGGTGGTCCTGTCCGGCAGGAGATGGAGCGCGTGGGCCAATTGTCCGGCGCGTGCAATGGTTGCACGTATAGAACACGAGTGTCCGCCGCGCGTCCCGCAACCGACTATACGGTGCGCCTGATACCGAGCTATACCGGCGTTGCGGTCCCTCTGGAATCCCTCCGAATCCTGTGGCAGTGACGGTGCGCCACAATAGCTAAATGGGCCTCGCGGGACTTATCGCCTTCTTCTTCTCCGCCACCGCGCCCACCTTCTCGCACGACGTCGCGCCCATCCTCTACGCGCGCTGCGTCTCCTGCCACCGCGAGGGCGGCGTCGCGCCCTTCCCACTCGTCACCTACGCCGCTGCCGCCAGGCGCGCCCGCCTGATCGCCACCGTCACCGCCAAGCGCTACATGCCGCCGTGGCTGCCCTCCGCGCCGCGTTTCCAGCACGAGATGAAGCTCACCACCGCCGAGATCGCTCTCCTCGCCGCCTGGGCCGCCACCGGGGCGCCCGAAGGCAACCCGCGCGAGACGCCACCGCCGCCCAAGTTCTCCGATGGCTGGGCGCTCGGAACCCCCGATCTCGAAGCCGTCATGCCCACCCCCTTCGACATCCCTGCCGATGGACCCGACCTCTATCAGTGCTTCGTCATCCCGTCGCCCGCCCCCGCCGACCACTGGGTCCGCGCCATCGATGTGCGCCCCGGCAACGCCCGGGTGGTCCACCACGTGATCGTCTTTCAGGACACCACCCGCTCCGCCCGCCAACGCGATACCGGCGCCGGCTATGCCTGCTTCGGAACCCCCGGATTCCTGCCGGCGCGCGGACTCGGCGGCTGGACTCCCGGCGCCCTGCCCTTCCGCATGCCCGACGACATTCCTTCCCTCTTCCACGGCACTGGCGACCTGGTCCTGCAGATCCACTATCACCCCACCGGCAAGCCCGAAACCGACCGCACCCGCATCGCCCTCTAAGATTCCAGGTGACCGACCACTTCACTATCCCTATCGACGTGGACGCCATCGGCATCATTCCCCACGCGCACTACGTGTGCAAGACCATGTACGCGTACGCCATCCTGCCCGATGGCACGCGCCGCACCCTGCTGCGCATTCCCGATTGGAATTTCAACTGGCAGCGCCAGTACCGCTACGCCGCGCCCATCCGCCTGCCCGCGGACACACGCGTCGAAATGGAATTCACCTACGATAATTCGGCCGCCAATCCGCGCAACCCCAACCACCCGCCGGCGCGCATCGCCTGGGGACCCGCCACCACCGACGAAATGGCCGGTTTGCACATCGAAGTAGTGCCCGTGCGGAAATCCGACGAAGACGAGCTGAGCCAGGCGCTGTGGGGAAAGATGATGCGCTCGCTCGGCGGCGGCATCTACCGTCCGGGGCGATAGGGGGCCGGCGGCGGACCGCGCCGCGTCGGGGCACACAGTGGAGGTCCAAGTGCCATGACATCCTTTGGCACGATGAAGTCGCTTGTAGATCCCGCCTCGATGCCGAACGCGTCGTATCGCCCTGACCCACGCGTCGGGTCAAAACCCGCCACCTGCCTGGTGCTGACCCTCACCCTCGCCGCCGCGCCGCTCTTCTCCCAGGTGCTGGTCGATACATTCGCCGGCGGCAAGATCCGCTCCGGCGTCCCGGCGCAGGATGTGCCGCTCGCTCCCGGCGGCATCGCATTCGACGCCGCCGGCAACCTCGTCCTGTGCGACCAAATCTCCAACCTCATCCGCCGCGTCCGTCCGGACGGAACCATCGAAACCCTCGTCGGGAACGGCACCACCGGCTTCTCCGGGGATGGCGGGAGCGCGCTCAATGCCGCGCTCAACCAGCCCGGCTTCCCCAGGTTTGACGTCCAGGGCAATCTCTATTTCGCCGACCGCTCCAATAACCGCATCCGCCGCGTCGATCCCAAGGGCGTCATCACGTCCATCGCCGGCAGCGGCGTGGCCTTCCGGGCCGGCATGGACCTCGAAGGGCCCGCGCTCTCCCGTTCCCTCGACTCCATCGGCGACCTGGCGGTGGACCCCGCCGGCAACGTCTACTTCACCATCTTCCAAAACTACGACGGCGACGTGATCCGCCGCGTCACCACCAGCGGCCGCATCGAGATCTTCGCAGGTATTCTCGACCCACGCTGCTTCGGCTGCTCCGACGGCGACAACGGACCCGCCCTGGCTGCCCGACTCGTCCCCGGGTTCCTGGCGGCCGACGGCAAGGGCAATCTCTTCCTCTCCGAATACGTCTCCATATCCGGCTCCGCGTCTGCCACCCACATCCGCCGTATTGCGCCCGACGGCACCATCACCCGGTTCGCCGGCTATGGTCCATCCCCCACCGGCAGTACCGTGGACGACGAGGCCAAACCCGCTCTCGATATCTACATCTACCGGATTGGCGGCATGGCAGCCGACGGCGCGGGCAATCTCTACTTTGTCCAAGCCCCGGGACCCACTGACCGAACCGGACCGCGCATCCGCCGCATCGATACCAACAGCATCGTCAACACCCTCGCCGGCGGACCTGGGCCCTCCACTTCGCCCGATGGTCCGTCCCTGCAAACTTTCATCAATCCCCAGACCATTGCCGCCGACGCGCACGGCAACGTCGCGTTCACCGACGGGAGCGCGGTCCGCGAAGTCACCGCGCAACCCACCCTGCAAACTGTGGCCGGCGGCAACCCCAAGCCCGCGCCCGACGGCACCCCCGCCCGCGATGCCTGGCTGCTCAATCCCCTCGGCATCGCCTTCAACCCCGCGGGCGATCTGTTCATCGCGGAAACGGGCGTCTGCCTCATCCGCAAGATCGGCGCCAACGGCCTGCTGGCGACCGCCGCCGGCACCGGCAAATGCGGCACATCCCAGGACGGCGTTCCCAACACCACGCAGGATCTCGCGCCGCCCGCCGGCATCGTCGCCGACAACCAGGGCCGCCTCTTCACGATCGATTTCTCCGGCAATTCCTACCTCATCACCGCCGACGGCAAGGTGTCCCCGACCGGGTTTCCGCCCACGTTCAGCACCGGCAAACTGGCCATCGACGCCAAAGGCCGGGTCTATCTGATGAATTTCTTGAACCTCATTCGCATCTCCCCGGACGGCAAACAGGAGACCATCGTCACCCCGCCTCCGCCCCCCGGGCCGCCCCTGGGCTTCGGCCCCACCGTACTCCGCGATATCGGCATCGACCCCGCGGGCAATGTCTACTTCACCGGCACCTACTATGGCGGACCCACCGACTATGTCTTCCGCGTCAACGATGACGGTACGTTCACCCCGATCTATGGCGGCAGCGCTAACCCGCTGCAATTTGTGTACGACGCTGCCTCGCTGGCCGTCGATTCCAACGGCACCGTGTGGCTGGGAACCGCTTTCGTGAATGCCTCCGGAGCCTACACACTCGGCCGGCAGGACACCGGATACTCCGGCGACGGCGGGCCCGCCCAATTGGCGCGCTTCAACGCTTCCGCGAGCGTCTTCGCTCCCAACGGCGATCTCTACCTTTTGGATTCATACGCGGGCCGCATACGTAAGCTCACCGGCTTGACTCCCGTCACACCAGCCGTCATCGCGAGCGGCGGCATTGTCAACGCCGTCAGCTACACCGGCGGCACGATTTCCCCCGGGGAACTGATCTCCATCTTTGGATCGGGCTTCGCCGCCAGCGGACTGCAAGTCAACGCCGCGGAGAACAATCGCCTGCCCTGGGTGCTCGGCAAAACCAAAGTCCTCTTCGATGGGTATGCCGGCGCCATCACCGCCATGACGCCCACGCAGATCAACGTCTTCGTCCCATATTTTCTGCAGCCTGGAAAATCCACCGCCGTCACCGTGCAGACCGATACCGCGGTGTCGCAGCCCGTTCTGGTTCCCGTGGCCATTTCCGCACCCGGACTCGCCACCGCCGATCAATCCGGCGGTGGGCAGGGCGCCATCCTCAATCAGGATTCCTCCCTCAACGGGCCCGCCAACCCCGCCGCCCGTGGCAGCGTGATTTCCCTCTTCGGCACCGGAGAGGGATTCGTCTTGCCGCAACTCACCTGGGGAGACCTGAGCATCTCGACGCCGTTCTCCACCCCCGTGGGCGCGGTCGCCGTGACCATCGGCGGCCAACCCGCCGAGATCACCTACGCCGGGGCCGCGCCGCTGGAACCCATCGGCGTATTGCAGATCGACGTGAAGATTCCCGCCACATTGTCCCCGGGATCGGCGGCCGTCGCGGTCTCCATCGGCGGCATCGCCACCTCAAGAACCGTGACGGTCGCCGTTCGATGAAATCGTCGGACACCCCCATGCAACACTGTAAGGATGCTTCCCGGGGGCCTTACGCGCGACCGCGATTTCCTCAAGCTCTGGGGCGGCCAGGCGATTTCCAAAATCGGCTCTACCATCACCAGCGTCGGCCTGCCCCTCACCGCCGCCTCCGTCATGGGAGCATCCCCTCTGCAGATGGGCATTCTCGCCGGTGCCTGGGAGCTTGCAAGGCCGATGGCGGCGAGCCGCGCGCGTGCCGATCCGCCGGCTCCACGAGCTTCGACCGCAAGCTGCGGCGCCCATCGCGTTCCCGGTTGGATAGTCCCGGCGGCTGCCGGGATCCCGACCTTTGGCGCGCGCTACCATGGCAGTTGACGCTGCCGGCGTCGATACGGAGGCTCAGCACGAAAACGTCTTGCTCCGGTGTGATTCTGATTACGGGCGCCTCCGGGCGGGTCGCCCGCCGCACGGCCGAATTGCTGGCGCGCGACGGACACAGGTTACGCTTGATGACGCGCAACCCGCGGCGCGCGCCGAAGCTCGCGGAAACGGAGACGGTTCGCGGCGACTTTGCCGAACCAGCCACGCTGAAAGACGCGTTCGCGGGAGTGAGCGCGGCGCTGGTGGTTTCCGCATCCGGCGAGCCGGGAGAGCGCGCCCGCCTGCACAGGAACGCGTTTCAGGCCGCCGCGCAGGCGCGTGTGGGACACGTCGTCTACCTGTCTCTGCAGGGAGCCGCTCCGGACTCGAAGTACCCGTTCTCCCGCGATCACGCTCTCAGCGAGCAGTTCCTTTTCGCGGCCGGCCTCCCGTGCACCGTGCTGCGCAACGCCTTTTACATCGACATGTTCCTGGAAAAGTTCGACGCCGGCGGTGTGATCCGCGGACCGGCGCGGCAGGGGCGCGGCGCCTTCGTTTCGCGGGAGGACGTGGCGCGGAATGCGGCCGCGGTACTCGTGAAGCAGCCCGGCGGCATTTACGATGTGACCGGACCGGAAGCGCTGGGCGTTGCCGGGATTGCCGGACGCCTATCCCCGCTGACGGGCCGGCCGCTTCGATATGAGGATGAGTCCGCGGATGCGGCACGGGAGCGGTTGAGCAGGCTGGAGCCCTTGGCCTGGCGAGTCGATTTAACGGTTGGTTGGTTCGAGGCGATCGCGGCGGGCGAACTGGAGCGCACCAGCGACACGATCCTGCGCTTCACCGGAACGCCGCCGCTGACGATGGAAGAGTATTTCCGCGCGTTCCCGGAGTTATTGCGCACCTTGCATCGGACACCCTGATCGCAAGCACCCGGCGGGCGGGCGTGCCGCGCTCGCGCCTTACTGCATCCGCGGCCGGCGCAGATGGGCCAGCAGTTGATACCCGAGAATTACGGCCGCCAGCAGTGCCGCAATCGCCCAGGTCAGGTCACCCAGCACCGCCGATAAGGCCATCACGCGATCGCTGAAGAACCACCCCAGGGAGATATACAAGGCGGCGCCGGTGATTTCGCCCAGGATGTCCCAGAAGAGGAATCGGTGCCACGGGTAGCGGGCCGTACCGCTCACCAGATTGATCCAGGGTCCCAGGGGACTGAGCAGCCAACGGGTAAGAAAGATGCCCGGGCCGCCCCAGGCTCGCGCTTTGGCTTCCATGGTCGGCAGGTCGGCGCGCTTTCCGAACAGGCTGCTGAGCCTGGCGATCACCGCCGGCCCTCCCCAGCGGCCAATGGCGTAGCCGGCCTGATCGCCGAGGACGGAGCCGGCGCCGGCGGCGCCAATCGCCCACCCAGGGTGCATGGCGCCTTGCGAAATCATCGAGCCCGCGACAATCAGAAGCAGCGTGATGGGCAGCGGCACTCCAATGGCGGCAATGGCCACGATTCCGAACAGGGCCGGCGCGCCGTACTGCGAAACCGCCGCCAGAAGCTGATCGTTCATCGCGGTGGGCCGCCCGGTGGATGCGCCGCCGCATCGATGGCGCGCTGCAATTGGGCGATCAGTTCCGCCACGGGGCGCTTCACGTCGTGAGCGATTCGGCGAACGCTCCGCCGGTCGTGCGGTTCCCTCGGAACCACTCCAATAGCCTGAAACAGCACGTTGGCGGGGACGTGGTGCGTGTGGGCGATGAATGGAACCGACATCCAGCCGCGGATGGGCTCATTTTCCGAGCGGATTTGCCGCGCGTGCCGGCCGGCCCTGTAAGCGAAGACGAAAGTGCCCGTGATCGCCAGCAGGAAGGCGAGGCCAACAGCCACTGTGCGCCGCCAAGATGTTCCCACGATTCAATATAGCCGGTTTGGCTCCGGGACTTCTCCGGAACTTCCACCCCGGGAACCCTCGTCGCGCCACCGGTGTCTAACTGCAATGCCCGCTTGGATCGAACACACCCTGCAAGACCTCCGCTACGCGCATCGCGGCCTGCGCCGCAACCCTGGCTTCACCCTGACCGCGGTGTTGGCGGCCGCCATCGCCATCGGCGCCAGCACCGCCGTCTTCAGCGCCGTGGATCGCATCCTCTTCCGTCCCCTGCCCTACCGCGACGAAGCGCGCCTGGTGTCCGCCGGCATGATGGCGCCGCTCGATTCCAACGAATTCCTCCTGGCCGACGCCTACTTCGACCTGCGCCGCAACCCCGGCCCCTTCGCCGCCGTGACCTCCTTCCAGGCCGGCGGCATCGCCTGCGACCTCACCGAGGCGAGTCCCTTGCGCATGGTCTGTCTGCGCGTGGAGGCCAATTTCCTCGATACGCTGGGCGTCCGCCTGGCCGCCGGACAGCCCTTCTCCGCCGCGGAGGACCGCCCCAACGGTCCGCGCGTCGCCATCATCTCCCACGCCCTGTGGCGCGGCCGCTTCGCCGGCGACCCCGCCGCCATCGGCAAGACGCTCAACATCGACGGCGCGCCCACCCGCATCACCGGCGTCCTGCCGCCCGATTTCGTCATGCCCACGCTGACCCACGCCGATATCCTGCTGCCCGAAGCCCTCGATGAGGCACGCGAGCGCGCCGGCCGCGCGCTACGCGTCTTCGCCCGCCTGCAACCCGGCTTCACCCTGCCGCAGGCGCGGAGCGCGCTCCAGCCTTACTTCGCGCGCGCCCTGGAAACCGTGCCGCCGCAATTCCGCAAAGAGGTCACCCTGCGCGTGCGTCCGCTGCGCGACCGGCAGGTCGGCGACGCGCGCGCCGCCTCGCTGGCGCTGCTCGGCGCCGTGCTCGCCGTGCTGTTGATTGCCTGCGCCAATATCGCCAACCTGCTGCTGGCCCGCGCCGCCGGACGCGAGCGCGAAATCGCCGTGCGCGCCGCGCTGGGCGCCTCGCGCTGGCGCCTGGCGCGCCTCGCCCTCACCGAAAGCCTGCTCCTCGCGCTCGCGGGCGGCGCGCTCGGATGCGCCCTGGCGTTCGTGCTGCTGCGCGCCTTCCAGGCCATCGCGCCCGACGCCCTGCCGCGCATCGCCGAAGCCACCGTCGATCTGCGCGTGCTGCTCTTCGGCGCCGCCGCGGCGGTGCTCTCCGGCATCGGGTTCGGACTCTTCCCCGCCCTGCGGCGCGGCGCGGGCGCGGCGCTGGGCTCGACGCGCACCGTCGGTCCGGCGCGCGGGTGGCTGCGCGGCGCCCTGGTCACGGCGCAGATCGCCATCTCCGTGATCCTGCTCACCGGCGCCGGATTGCTGCTGCGCAGCCTGGATAATCTCGAGCGCGTCCCCATGGGTTTCGAGACCGACCATGCGATCACCGCGAGCTTCGTGCTGGGCCGGCAGAGATACAGCCGTGACGTGGAACAACTGGCGCTCTTCGCCGACCTGGAGCGGCGTCTGCAGACGCTGCCCGGAGTCTCCGCGGCCGCCGTGAGCGATTCCATCCCGCCCTTCGGCGGAACTCGCGGACGCCCGTTCTCCACCATCGAGGTGGAAGGCCGGCCGCGCCTTCCCCAAGGCACCGGCGGCATGGTGGATTGGCGTTACGTCACTCCGGGTTACTTCGCCGCCCTGGGAATTCCCATGCGCCGCGGACGCCCCTTCACCGAACTGGATCGCGATGCCGGCGCGTATTCCGTGGTGATCGGCGAAACCCTGGCGCGCCTCATGTTCCCGGGTGAGGACCCGCTCGGCAAGCACATTCAGCGTACGCCCCAGGGACAGTGGTTCACGGTGGTGGGCGTGGCCGCCGACGCGCGCAACCTGGGCGCGGAGAGAGGCGCCAGGCCGGAGTATTATTTTGTGCGCAAGTCCATGCCAGACGTGATGTGGGCCAACCAGGAACCGCCGCTCGGCTGGCGCGGCGCGGTCGCCGTGGTGCGCACCGCGGTGGACCCGAAACTGGCGGCGTCCTCCCTGCGCGCTCTGTTCGCCGCGCTCGATCCCACCCTGCCCGTGGAGATCTCCACCTTGCGGGAACACGTCGCCCGAGGCACCGAACGCTCGCGCTTCCAGGCGACGCTGCTGGGGACGTTCGCCGCCATCGGAGTGCTGCTCGCCGCCATCGGACTCAGCGGCGTGATGTCGTTCCTGGTGGTGCAGCGGCGCAAGGAAATCGGCGTGCGCATGGCGCTGGGCGCGACGCCGGGCCGCATCGTGAGGCTGACCTTGGGATTCGCCGCGCGATGCACGGCGGCAGGGCTGATCATCGGCGGCGCGGGGGCATACGCGGTGACGCGCTGGTTGCGCTCCCAGCTTTTTCAGGTGGCGCCCGGCGACCCGCGCCCGCTGGCGCTGGCCGCCGCCTTGCTCGTGTTGGTAGCCTTGCTCGCCGCCGCCGGCCCCGCCCGCCGCGCCGCGCGCGTGGATCCGGCGACTACCTTGCGCGCCGAATAAGTCGTGGCGCAGACACTCGTGTCTGCCGCGTCGACACTCGTGTCGACGCTTTGTGCATTGTCAACTCTTACGCGGGGCAGCGCGCGATTCCTCACTTCACCGCCACCGTCACCCCAGCCTGACCGAAGAATTCTCCCGCCTTCACCCGCACCGGAACCGCCGCACCCGCCGCCAATCCCTCCGGTATCCTCACCCGCACTTCGCCCTTCCCCGATCCCAATTCCCGCTGCGATACCACCTCCGCCGGCCGCCCGCCCATCTGCACCGAGATCTTCCGCCCCCGGTGCCCGGTCAATCGCAAGGTGACTACCGATCCCGCCGCCGCCGGGTTGGCCGCACTGTTGGCGCTGCCATCCTCATTCGCCGCCTGTGCCTGCCCCCGCCCATACGGGTCGCTCGCGAATAACGCCGGAGCGGCGTCCACCATCTCCACTTCCATCGCATTCGACCGCCGTCCACCCGCCATCACCATGACCGCCACTCGCGCGCCCGCCGCCGTCTCCGGGATCACCGCCTGGATCTCGCGCCCCGTCCGCGCGACCACTTCCGCCTCCACCCCGCCGACCACTACCCGCAACTCACCCTCCTCCGGGAACGATCCGTAGATTCGGATCACCTGCCCCGCCGCCATCGGTCCCACTTCATAGCTGGCCCCGTGCACGATCGCGCCGATCTCTGGCGCCCCGCTCGCGTTCACCCGCCGCTGCCCAGCCTGCTCTACGTGAATCCCCGCCTGCGCGCTCATCACCACCGGCGCTTCCCCTTGCCCCGTCGCCATGGAGGGCGGAAACAGGTATCCCGGTATGCCTTCGCTAATCCACCCTCCACCGGGCGCCGTCAGCACGCTGAATTCATGCGCGTCGGTGGTCCAGGTGTGGATCGGCTCCCCCCCACCATTGTTGAACAACAACCGGTACAGCGGAATCGAATTGGCCACTTGCGACGGGAACAGGAACTGGTCCGCCCCTTCTCCGACGAACATCCCCCGGTAGTTCATCAGCGTCAGGTATTCGTTGCGGTCGGTGGTCCACAGGTGCGTCATGTAGGTGGCATAGTACAGCCGCCACATCGGCACCGTGTTCACGCCCGCCAGTGCCGCCGGACCGTTGTACACCGCCGCATCCGTCCCCTCCTGATTCCAGCCCTCGGCGCCCAGCACATTGTACTCGTTGAGGTCCGTCGTGTACAGGTGCTCGTAGGTCACGGGGAAGTACAGCCGGTACCGCTTGATCAGCGATGCCGCCAGCGGATTCGGCCACCAGACGCCGTAGGCCAGCCAATCGGCCGTCAACCCGCCGGAATCGGTGGCCATGAGGAAGGTCCTCATGGCGCCGGTATAGGAAGGTTGGAAGCTGAGGGCAAGCGTGACGGAAAGGTTGTTACCAGAGCCAGAAGCCGACGACCCGGCCAAACTCACCTTGCACTGGCTGTTGGACAGGAAATATGGGGCGCCGGCCGGCACCGGGCCCAGCCAGTTGGTGCCGGCATCGTTCATCAGGGAGACGGCGTTGGCCGCCACGTTGTAATCGACATAGCAACTGTTGGCCACCCACGTTTGCAGGTTGATGATCAGGTAGGCGTGCGCGATATCGGCCCACCCGTTGGGATCGCTGAATCCCAGCGTGAACGTTTGATTCCCGCTCCCGCTAAACGGCGAGAGCGAGACGATGGCGGGGGGAAGATTCTGGGGACCCGCGTTGATAATCGTGCTGTCGATGGCGCTGCTGCTCGCAGAGCCTCCCCCGGACACCGACACGGAGTTCGTTGCCGGTGACGACAGGCTCGACTCCACGTTGACCGTCACCGTGATCGCCGGGTAGCTCGATCCACCGTTCAAGGGATCGCTGCGGGTGCACGTCGTCCCGCCCGCCAGGCACGTCCACCCCGTCCCAGCCATCGACACCAGCGTCATGCCAAAGGGCACCGTCTCCGTCACGCTCACAGTTCCGCCGGTGGGACCGGCCGATGCCCCGTTGCTCACCGTGATGGTGTACGTAGCGCCCATCTGTCCCTGTGCGAAATTGCCCGTGTGGCTCACGGCGATGCTGAGAACCGGGAGGTTTATCACGGTGGGATCCGTGGCATTCACCGGAATCATCCCTCCCCCCGAAATGCTCACCTGATTGGTCACACTCGCTTGCGGACTCACCGCTACGTTCAAGGTCAACGTGATCGCGGGGTAACTCGCGCCGGCAACCAGCGAGTCGGACCGCGTACAGGTCAGCGTTGCCAGAGTGCAGCTCCATCCCATGCCGGCCATCCCAGTGGCAGTTAGGCCCGTCGGAAGGGTGTCGGTCACGGTCACCGTGCCGGAAGTCGTCCCCGGCCCGTTGTTGGTGGCAATAAGGGTGTATACCGCGCCAATCTGCCCCAGTGCGAAGGAGCCCGCGTGGGAACTGGTCACCGTGAATACCGGCGACGTTACACCGAGAAGCACTGACACGCTGTTGCCCAGAGAATTCGCAATCGCCAGATCCGTGCGTCCGTCGCCGTTGAAATCGCCGGCCACTGCCCCCTGCGGGCCTGATCCTACCGCGTAAGATATCGCAGGTTGCAGCGTTCCGTCGCCGTTGCCCGGCAGCACGCTAATTGTGTTAGTGCCACTATTTACCGCGACCAAGTCGAGTTTGCCGTCGCCGTTCACATCCGCGAAAAGCAATGATGCGGCCTGGCTACCCGTGACGTAATGCACGTACGGTTGGAAGGTCCCATCGCCGTTCCCCAACACCACATAGACACCGTTGCCGTCCGCAACCACGATGTCCGCTTTGCCGTCGGCGTTGAGATCTCCCACCGCCAGGGTGGAGAAATAGGTCGGGCTGGAGAAGACGACCACCGAGTGGTAGGTCCCGTCGGCGTTTCCGAGGAACCCCCATAGCGAGTAGGTATCGTAAGCGAAAACGATGTCGGCCCTACCATCCTGGTTGAAGTCGGCAATGGCCACCGCACTAGGTGAGGCGACACTGAGCGTGCTGGCAGCGGCGTGGAATGTCCCATCACCGTTGCCGAAGAGTAAGGTGAGCGTTTCAGACCCTCGATTGGCAACCACCAGGTCCAGTTTCCCGTCGCCGTTGAGATCGCCCACCGCTAAAGAAGATGGTGCCAGGCCGGATGTGTAATGGACCGCCGGCTGGAACGTCCCGTCCCCATTGCCCAGAAGGATGCTCACGTTATTAGTGTTCTGGTCGGACGCCACTGCGATATCGGTTTTGCCATCGCGGTTGAAGTCGCCGGTCACCAGGGCGATAACTGTCGTTCCCACGGCATAGTCCGTCCTCGTGCCGAAGGTTCCATTCCCGCTGCCCAGTAGCACGCTGACGGTGTTGGCGTTGTAGTTAGCCGTGACCAGATCCGTCTTGCCGTCCTGGTTGAAGTCGCCCGCCGCGATAGCCCGCGGGCCGGTCCCGGTGGCATAAGTGGCTGCGGCGGAGAAACCGCTGGCCGGCGATGCGTTGACCGTTTCGGCTTTGGCGGTGGAAATGCTGGGAGCATGGGTCGCGTCGCCGGTGTACGTGGCCACTAACGAATGTTGCCCCACCGGCAACAAACGGCTGCTGAAAGTCGCCTGGCCGCCGCTGAGGGCTACCGTACCCAATGGCGTGATTCCATCCGAGAACACCACGGTTCCTGTCGCTCCCGCCGTAACCGTAGCCGTCATGGTAACTGTTTGGCCCAGACTCGACGAATAGGGTGAAACGGCCAATGTCGTAGTGGTGGCCGCAACGATGATCGTCGGATCCGCTGCCGTATTCGTGATGCCGCTGGCGGAAACGGACGCCAGGTTGGTAACGGTGGACGGCGGGAGGCTTCCCGACACGTTGACGGCAATCGCGATGTTTGGGTAGCTCGCGCTGTTGTTCAGGATGTCGGAGCGGGTACACGTGAGCGTATTCAGCGTGCAACTCCATCCGGTGCCGCCGATCGCGGTTGCGGAGAGTCCGGCAGGCAGCGTGTCCGTCACCGTCACCGTTCCGCTGGTACCGGCGAATGCGGGGTTGCGAATCGCGATCTGGTACGATCCGGCTTGGCCCGCCGAGAAGTTGGCCGCATGAGTCGCCGAAATACTCAGACCCGAATATAGGGTGCCTAGGAAAACGTTGACCGTACTTATCCCCGTGCTGGAACTGCATACCGCGAAATCCGGTCTGCCGTCGCCGTTGAAATCACCTTGGACCATGTTGCCTGGAGCTGAGTCGGTCGAATAGGACACTCCATACCCGAATGTTCCGTCACCGTTGCCCAATGCGAGAGAAAGATAGTTGAGGGCGTAGCCGGTGTACCCAATATCCAGTTTGCCGTCGCCGTTAAAGTCCCCAACTGTTAAGAAATAGCCAGGCGCGAAACCCAGACTGGACTGGATGGAGGGCTGTAGGGTCCCGTCCCCATTACCCAACTGTACGGCTACTCCAGTCCCATAGGTGATGGCCACATCCGGTCTGCCATCACCGTTAAAATCCCCTATAGCGAAGGCCATGGGGTACGCATTGCTGCTGGCAGGGCCATTGACCGCGGACTGAAAGGTTCCATCGCCGTTTCCCAACAGGACACTTACGCCCCCCGAGTAGGCCGCATTGAAACCTA
>JBEKDV010000219.1:0-12775 GCA_050014175.1 Candidatus Solibacter sp.
AGCCATGTGGGGGCGGTAGATTCAGCGGTAGACGTCGCGGCGATCCCGGATGCGGTGGATGGTGATGGTGTCTGCCGTCTCGTCGAAGAGCACGCGGTGGTTCCCCACGCGCAGCCGGAGCAGCCCCTCGAACTCTCCGCTGAGAGGCTTGACCCTACCGGCGCCGGTAGCGGCGTAGCGATGAATTATATTCAGGGCCGCGTGCTGCTCGATGGCACGGACTTCTTGCGGGACATTCGGATGGAAGCGAATTTTCTTCACTGGGACTCTTACTCGCCCTGGTGGCGGATCTGATCCATGGTGAAGCCGCACTCGGCGACCACCTGCTCGAAGGGAATGCCGCCTTCCGGGTTCTCCCGGAAGTAGTCACGGGAAGTAGCGACGGCGCGGCGGTCTTCCGCCGTCAGTTCCTCCTCGTCATCGCGGACCATCACTTCGAGCAGCCTGACGATCGCGTCGAGTTGGATGGGAGCGAGCTGATCTAGCAATTGGTGAGCTTGCCGTTTGTCCATTCTACTCCTCAGGCGCGTGGCCTCCTTCATGCTAGCAAATGCCACCTGCGCCCCCCGAACTCCCCTACTTCCCTACCTCCGCCATCTTCGATTCTCGCCCCACCCGCCCGCTCAATCCGTCTTCCATCGACACCTGATTCCGCTCCATCGTCTCCCCCAGCGTCTGATCCAGCGGCACCCGCGCGTGCGCATGCGCCGCCAGCGCATTCACCTCCGATATCTGCGCCACTACAGCACGGCAGTTCTACGTTCATCTTTTGCTGACGCTAAAGCAGCTAAGACCAACCCACGGCAGTGGCTGTTAACCGAAGGCTTGTAGGTTCTTATCCTACCTGCATCTTGGTCGCGGTTGCAGTCGACGCCGAGTGTGACTCACCGCCGAAGTTGCGATCGGGTTTTCAGCGGTACGCCTCGCGGCGGTTGCGCACGCGGAGAACCCGAACGGTTTCCTCTTCCTGATAGAAGCGGACCCGGTAGTCTCCGACACGCAGGCGGTACTCTGGCGGATTGATGCCCTGGAGCCGTTTCACATTACCAGAGCCGGTTTCTGCGAAGCGTTCAACCGCTTGCTTGACGCGCCGCGCCATACCCTTATCCAGTGCCGCCATATCCTCCAGCGCCGGGCCGGTCCACTCGACTTCCTTCACTCCAGTCCCAGCCGCCGCATGGCTTCCGCATGCGGAATGCCTTTCCCGTTGCGCTTGAGCCAATCGTGCGCTTCGGCCACGGCCTGCTTTTCCTCTTCCGTCTCGGGCTCGTCATCAATCGGCGCCTCCCGCAGCGCGGTGGCAACGGGATCGACGATCGTTTCCAGCAAACCTACCAGCGCCGAGATCTGCTGCTCGGGCAAGCAGTCAATCAACCGGTGAGCATTCTGACGGGCATCGGTCATCGTTGAACCTCCGGAGTCGGCATTGCAACCCGCGCGTGGCCTTCTTCATGCTAGCAAATGCCGCCCGCACTCCCCTACTTCCCGACCTCCGCCATCTTCGATTCCCGCCCCACCCGTCCGCTCAATCCCTCTTCCATCGACACATGATTCCGCTCCAGCGTCTCCCCCAGCGTCTGATCCAGCGACACCCGCGCGTGCGCATACGCCGCCAGCGCATTCACCTCCGATATCTGCGCCGCCACCAAGGCCCGTTGGTCGTTGATGATGTCGTTGAACGTCGCCATCCCCGACGCGAACTTCTCCCGGTCCGCCGCCAGCAACTGCTCCTGCAGCGTCCGCGTGTTCACCGCCGCCGAGTGCCGCGCCCGCGCCTGCCGCAGAGCGCTCATGCGCGCCGAAATGTCCACCACAATGGCATTCGTGTCCCGCTGCCCCGTAATCTGCGACTGCCGGAATTGCAGTTGGTCGATCCCGTAATCCCCTTGCGCCGTCCGGTTCCCCAACGACCCCGAAAACGTCACGCTGCCATAATAATTCGGAAAATTGTGCCGCAAAATCTGCCCCAATGCCGTGCCGTACCCCCCCACAAAATACGGGTTCGCCGTGTTTCCGCTGCCCGCTTGCGGCGTCCCCGCCACGCCCCGGTCGTAGGTTTGCCCCGTCGCCGTCATGCTCGGCAATAACGGGCTTTCCGTCCCCGCCAGCGCGATCTCCGCCGTCTGGTCCCGCGACGCCGAAACCGCCACATCCGGCCGTTTGGCCATCGCCAGCGTCACCAGTTGCCGCAACGGAGGCAGATCGTCCGTTTCCGGAATCTCCATCCGGTCCAGCGCGATGATCTCCGCCGCTTCCACCGCCGCGTCCGGCGTGCGCACCAGGAAATCCTTCAGCGCGTTCTCCCGCTGCCGCAAGTTCGCCTCCGCCACCACCAGATCCTGCCGCCGCCCCGCCACCTCGGCCGCCGCCCGGCTCAACTCCACCCGCGGAATCGCCCCCACCGCAATCTCTTTCTGCGTGTCTGCGTAGAACTTCTGCGCGTTTTCCTCGGAACGCTGCCGCGCCTTCCACTCTTCGCTCGCGCTCACCAGGTCCCAATAGCTGTTCAGGACGTTGGCCACCAGATCCAGCAACTGGCTTCGGAACGATTCCAGCGACGCCCCCGTGTTGATCTTCGCAATCCGTATCCCCCGGTCGTTCACCTTGACCCCCCGGCCTCGCAAAAGGCTGTGCTGGATCGCTATATCCATGTGCGGGCCCACCGCCGGATTCAGCGTGTCGCTCGGCGAGTTCTCCTTGAGCGACTGCTCGTAATTCCGGTACTGCACCACGCCCCCGCTGATCAACCCCATCTGCAACGTCGTATTCGTGGTGCGCACCGATTGCACCAGCGCATTCGTCTGGCTCAACACCGTGTTGGCCTGCGGTTGCGTCAGGTGCGCCTGCGTCGTCGTGCTTTGCAGAACCGGGTCGAGATTCGGCGTGATCGTGCCCACTTGCTGAATCGACCCGTTGCCGCCGCCCCCCACACCACTCCCGCTGCCGCCGCCCCCGCCGCTCAAGCCCGCGCTCACCGTGCTGCCGTTCACCCCGACGCCCGCGTCTACGCTGGAAACCTGCGCGCTCGCGCTCGGCACTCCGCGTATCGGTCCGCCCGCCTGCGCCCGTTCCAACGCCGATTGCGCCACCAGCGGCCCGTACCGGTCCGTCTCCAACCCCAGGTTGTTCTCAATCGCCAGCGCGATCGCATCTTGTACCGTCAGGTACAATTTCCCCGCGCGCAGCAGGCTGTTCAGCCGGCTCGCATTGTTCAGCCGCACCTCCGGCACCGTCTGCGAACGGTAAGGACGCAGCACCGCCGCACCTTGCGGCTTCTCGATCGTGAACGGCAGATTCTGCGCCCCGCACCCCGCCGCCAGCCACACCCCCGCAACCACCGTGCGCACCACGCCGCATCGTAAACTTAATCTCGTAGCACGATTCTCCCTCCCCGACGTCGTAGACCTCCGCTTCCTCCGCGTTCTCAGCTCTTGCCTTTCTCTTATGTTCTCCGCGTCTTCCTCCGCGCCTCCGCGTCTCCGCGTCAAAATGTCCTCTCTGTGCTTATCTCTGCGTCTCGGCGTCTCGGCGGTGAATCGCCTGCTCCCCGTGTACCTCATTTCCCCACCCCCTGCGCCGGCAGCGTCGTCGGAATGACCGATTCCCGCTGCACCTGCCCAGCCAGCGCTTCCTCCATCGAGATGTGATTCACCTCCAGCGTGCGCCCCATCGCCAGGTCGAACGCGATCTTGGCGTGCGTGTAATTCGCCATGGCCTGCACTTCGCTGTCCTGACCTGCCGCCAGGTCCTTCTGCGCCTGAATCACCAGCGCCACCGTCGACACCCCGTACTTGAACCGGCTCTGCTCCGCCTTCAGGCTCTCCTCCGCCAGCGTCCGCGTATCTACCGCCGTCTGATACCGCGCCCGCGCCTGCTGTAGCCCGATCAACGCCGTCTTCACGTCCACCCGCACCTGGTTCAGCGTGCGCTGCAACTGTAGCTCGTTCTGCCGCAGTTGCAGTTGGTCCGTCACGTAGTCCGCCTGCGACGCCCGATTCCGAAACGGAATATTCAGCGAAAAGCCCGCCGAATAGTCCGGGAAATTGCGCCGCAGCAACTGCGCCAGCACATTGCTGTCGCCGCCGATGAAATACCCGTTGGGCGCCCCGCAGCAATTGTTGTACAGCGCGTTCGAAGGACCGGCCAGGCCGTGGTTCGTCAGCTCCGCGAAGGCCGACAGGTTCGGCAGCAGGCCGTTCTTGTCGCCTTTCATGAGCGTCTTCGAACTGTCCAGGTTGATTTTGGTCCGCTCCACTTCCAGACGATTCTCCGAGGCTTCCTGAATCAGGTCCGCCACCGGCCGGATCTCCTCCGTCTTCGGTACCTCGATGTGGTCCAGCGGGATGATGTGTACGTCGTCCAGCCACACGTTCTGCATGCTGTTGCGGTTGAGCGCGTTCTTCAGCACAATCTCCTGCTGCGCCAGGTTGGTCTGCGCGATCAGCAGGTCTTCCTTGCTCGCCGATACCTCCGCCGCCGCGCGCGTCACTTCAATCGCCGGCAGGGCCCCGATCGCCACCTGCTTCTTGTTGCCGTCGTAAAGCGACTGCGCTGTCCCCAGCGCCTGCTCCTTGATGCGCACCGCTTCGTTAAAGCTCACCAGGTCCCAGTACAGGTTCAGCACCGCGCTCACCGTCGTCACCACCTGCAGTTTCACCTGCAGGTTGCTCACCTTCAGATTGTTCTTCGCCACGTGAATGTTGCGGTTGTTGACGGCTATGCTGAACCCTTGCAGCAGGCTCTGGTTCACCTGC
Source organism: Candidatus Solibacter sp. (assembly GCA_050014175.1). GTDB lineage: Bacteria > Acidobacteriota > Terriglobia > Bryobacterales > Bryobacteraceae > Solibacter. The sequence goes on from JBEKDV010000219.1 coordinate 4,755, forward strand.
AAGTCCAGGTACCCGCTGATCGACGGGTTGAAAAGCGGCGTGGAGCTGTTCAGCAGGCTGCGTGTATTGGCAAACGTCACCGCCCCGCTGGTCCCGGTCGGGAATTGTTGCGAATACTGCGCCACAAACTGCTGGTAACCTTGCGTCAAGGCAGTGGTCTGATTGAGCAGCGTGTTGGTCTGCGGTGTCGTGTAGTGCCCCGCGCTGACGCCCAGATACAGGTTCGGATCGAGACTGGGAGGCGTCGGCCCGATCTGGCTGACGATTCCGCCGCCGCCGCCCAGCCCGCCGCCGCCGCCCAAGCCATTCCCGTTGGTGCTGATCCCCGCCGTGCTCACGCTCGTCGGCCCCGCCGCCACCGCCGTGTCCACCTGACGCAGAAACCCGCCGCCCTCCGCGCGCCGCAATACTTCCCTCGCCAGGAACGGACTGTAGCGCTGCACCGCGATGTCCAGGTTGTTCTCCAGCGCCAGCGCGATCACGTCCTGCACCGAGAGATACAGATTCCCCCCGCGCACCAGTTGCTCCAGCCGCGGCGAGTTGTTCAGCCTCGCCGCCGCCACCACCCGTTTTTCCAAATGGAATGGCTTCAGCAAGCGCCCCACATACTTCGGCGGCGGTGGCGTTTGTATCGAAACCTCGGATGTTTGGGCAAAACTGGCCGGACCTGAAGCAAGCAGGATCGCGGCAAGGGCAATTCGGAGATGGCGCATTTTTTCCCGGAGCTGAACCAGCCCTCCGTGCAATTGCCCTGCCACGGAAGTTCTTCGGCTTCTATGGGGAATACAGATGCTTCGCCGGTCAAGGGATGTCCGTTTTCGAAAACCCGCTGTCCGTTTTCAAAACTCCAAGTGTAGAGTAGCCCTCCCGGGCTGCCATGGCCCCATTCGTGGGGGCATTCTTGCCTTATTCCTTTACCGCCGCGCCCCCGTCGCCCTGCCCATCCGCACCCACGCTCCCACCAGCGCGATCGCCGATCCCACAATCAGGAACCCCGCTGTGCGATACTCGCCCGGGCCGAAGTGGTATCCGCTGAAGACATAACCCTTCACCAGCAGCAGCAGCACCACCAGGCTCCACACAAAAAACAAAGGGCGCCACGTACCCTTGATGGCCAAGAGCACCGTCGCCAGGCCCGCCAGCGCACCGAAAAACAACGCATACAGCAGCGTCGATCCCGTCCAGGGAAGCATTCCCAGTTGCAGCGTCTGCGCGCCCGCGATCATCGCCAGGCACGACAGGACAATCAACATCAGGCACAACAAGCCGTGAAAAACGTAGCTGAGAAAGCTCAATAGCGCCTTTATTACTTCCAAGCGAACCACCTCCTGGTCGATGAAGCCAGTATTTTAGCACCCGCTCGCGTGGCCCGGTTCACAAACAAAAAATAATCTGCAACCCGGTCTAAATAAGCCGCTTAAATGCTCCAGGATGCCCTTCGGAACCCTTCTTTATGGGTCCTCTGGTGTACCCTGAAATCAGGGGACTCCCAGTCTCACCTGTGGCGAAAACCCACAGCGGGACGTTTTTGGCCCGCTTTCAACGCTTTCCCGCGCATAACTCCTTTATTTTCACCATTCACTCTCCAAAAAGCGGGCCACAATTGTCCAACTCCGCGCCCCCGCTCCGCTGCCAGGCCCGCTAATTCCCCAATGCCCCCGGCGTCTCCTACAGTAGGATGAGCACGTTAGGATGAAAGCGCTGATGGCTGCCCCCATGGAACCGGCCGACCTCTCCGTCCAAGACCTCGAACAGATCTTTCGCGAAAACCACGCCCTGGTCTTTCGCGCCGCCTACCGCATCACCGGCAACGCCGGCGACGCCGAAGATGTCCTGCAAACGGTTTTCCTCCGCATGTTGAAGCGCGACACCGCCGCCGAACCCGTCGGCAACATGCCCAGTTTCCTGCACCGCTCCGCCGTCAACGCCGCCCTCGATCTGGTCCGCTCCCGCCAGCACATCCGCCACATTCCCCTCGATGAACTGGAACCGGTGCTCGCCGAACCCGCCTCCCGCAATCCCGAGCGCGCCCATCATTCCAGCGAAATCCGCGATTGGCTGCGCGGCGCTCTCGCCCGCCTCAACCCCCGCATCGCGCAGATGTTCGCCCTCCGCTTCTTCGAGGGCAAAGACAACCCCGAAATCGCGCGCCTGCTCAACACTACCCCCGGAACCGTGGCGGTGACGCTTTCGCGCACCCGGGATCGTTTGCAGAAGGAATATCGAGCTTACATGGGAGGAGTGGCATGAACACCGAATACAACCCCCCGAGCCAGGAAATGGATCCTGCCCTGGAGCAAGCCATGATCGAAATCCGCGATGACACCGTCGATCCGGCCGTCGTCGAAGCCGCGGCCGCCCGCGTGTGGGCCTCACTCGCCGCGCAGTGCCATGCCCCGCTGCATACCTGCGCCGATTTCCAGGCCCTCATCCCCGAATTCAAAGCCGGCCATCTGCCCCAAGCGCGCGCCCTGCTGGTCAAAGACCACCTCCACGAGTGCGTCGCCTGCCGCCGCGTTTACGAAGGACGCGTGGTCTCCATGCCCGCTCCCGCCGCCCCGCGCCGCGTCAACTATGCCGCCCGCTGGGCCGTCGCCGCTACCGTCGTGGTCGCCGCCGGACTCTCCGTCTGGTTCGCCGTCGATCAATACGGCAACCACACCGGCCGCGCCATCGTGCAGGCCGTCAACGGCACCCTCTATGAAATCCTGCCCACCGGAATCACGGTCCTCGCCGCCGGTCAGGACCTCCCCGACGGCGTCGAGATCCGCACCGCCAAGGATTCCGACGCCATGCTGCAATTGAAGGACGGCAGCGTCGTGGAACTCCGCGAACGCTCCGAATTCTCTAACTCCCAGACCGCTAGCGATCTCACCATCCGCCTGGGACGCGGCAGCATCATCGTGCAGGCCGCCAAACGCCGTTCCGGCCACCTCTATGTCGCCACCGCCGATTGCCGCGTGGCCGTCACCGGCACCGTCTTCAGCGTCACCAGCGGAGTCAAGGGCTCGCGCGTCAGCGTGATCTCTGGCGAAGTTCACGTCTCCCAGGACAGCAATGAAAAAATCCTGCACCCCGGCGATCAGACCGTCACCAGCCCCAACCTGGAGCCCGTCTCCGTGAAGGACGATATCGGCTGGAGCCGCAATCGCGAAAAACTCTTGCAGCAACTGGAAAGCTTGCGCGCCGGACTGGCACAGATTCGTATGCCGGAGCTTCGTTATTCCAGCAAACTCCTGGGCCGCCTGCCCGCCTCCACGGTTTTCTTCGCCAGCATCCCCAACCTGGGGGACTACCTGGGCCAGACGCAGGAGGTCTTTAACCAGAAGATGGCCGAAAGCCCCGAACTGCGCGCCTGGTGGGGCGCCCACGCCGCCAACGCGGGACCGATGCTGGAGAAACTGCGCGCCGCCAGCGTTTACCTGGGCGAGGAGATTGTCGTCACCGGCTTCACCACCCCCGATGGCAAAACCCAACTGCCGGTCTTCTTCGCCGAAACCAAGCGCCCCGGATTCGCCGAATTCCTCACGCAGCAGCATCTGCCCGCCGCGGTCGCCGTGGAAGAGCGCAACGGACTGGTGGCCTTCGGTCCCCACGATGCCGTCGCCGCCTTCACATCCGCTTTGGACGTGCCCGCCGGCGGTTTCCAAAACACGCCGTTCTATGCGCGCATCGACGAATCCTATAAGAACGGCGTCGGCCTTCTCTTGAGCGCCGATCTCGCCGGCCTCGGCAAACAGCAGTCCTTCCCCGGCGGCGCGCGCTACTTCATCGCCGAAGAAAAGGAAGTCAACCACCAGATGGAAGCTCGCGCCGCGCTGGGCTTCGATGGCCCCCGCACCGGCATGGCCGCCTGGCTGGCCGATCCCTCCCCGATGGGCTCGCTCGATTACGTTTCGCCCGAGGCCACCATCGTCACCGCGTTCGTGGTGAAGAGCCCCACCGCCATCGTGGATGGCCTGGTCAGCCTGCAAAACCACGGGGTGGCCGCGTCCACCGAAAAATCGCTCGACGATCTGCGCCAGCAGACCGGCGTCGATGTGCGCAACGATTTCGCGGCTGCGTTGGGCAGCGAATTTTCCCTCTCGCTCGATGGTTCCGCCATCCCCGTGCCTTCCTGGAAACTGGTGACCGAAGTCTACGACCCCGTCAAGATGCAGGCCGCCCTGCAAAAGTTCGCCGAGGCCTATAGCCGCGAGACCGTCAAGAGCGGCAACCAACCGCTGCGCATCGCCCAGGAAGTGGTGGAGGGCCGGACTTACTATATGATCGCCGGCGGCGACGGCAGCCCGCTCACCGAAGCGCACTACACCTTTGCCGATGGCTATATGATCGCCGGCCCCACGCGCGCGCTGGTCTCGCGTGCCTTGCAGGTGAAGGTCGGTAAGGCGTCCATCACCCACTCCGCGGCCTTCGTCGCCCTGTTGCCGCGCGATCACTACAACAACTTCTCCGCCCTGATCTACCAGAATCTGGGCACCACGCTCGCGCCCATCGTCAGCCTGTTGGGCGGCATGCTTCCTCAGGGCCGCGGCGGGCACTCCAACGGAATCGAGAGCCTGGGCAACATGAAATCCACCATGATCGCCGCTTACGGAGAACCAGACCGCATCAGCGTCGCCACCAGCGGCAACCTGATGGGCATGAGTTTGAGCAACCTGGTCACCGGCAACCTGCAAAACGCCATCCCGCTGGCGCAATTCATGGGAACACGGGAGCGCGCGCCTGCGTTTAAATAGGGGAATGGACCCCGTCATAGAACTGGATGGCCTCGAAGTCCGCTTCGGCAACCGCCCCATCCTGAAAAACCTGAAAGCCAAACTCACGGGGCGATCCATCGGCCTGCTGGGACCCAACGGAGCGGGCAAGAGCACCCTGATCAACACCCTGCTGGGCTTTCACCAGCCGGCCTCCGGCACCGCCCGCGTCTTCGGCCGCGATGTGCGCACCCAGGCGCGCGAAGTACGCAGCCTGATCGGTTACATGCCGGAGAACGACGCCTTCATCGCTTCCATGAGCGGCGTGCGCTTCGTCCGCCTGATGGCCGAACTCGCCGGCGTGCCCGCCGAGCAGGCCCTGGAACGCGCCCACGAAGCGTTCTTCTACGTCGGCCTCGGCGAGGTTCGCTACCGCGCGCTCGGCACCTACTCGCTGGGCATGAAGCAGGCCGCCAAGCTGGCGCAAGCCATCGCGCACGGCCCCAAAGTGCTGTTTCTGGACGAGCCCACCAATGGGCTCGACCCGCCCGCGCGCCTGCGCATGATCGCCCTTATTCAGGAAATCCGCGACCGCGGCGATCTACACTTGCTCCTCTCCTCGCACCTGCTGCGCGACGTGGAAGAGTGCTGCGACGAGGTGCTGATCCTCAAGGACGGCAACATCGCCGCATTCTGTAATCTGGAGGAAGAGCGCCGCGCCAACCGCCGTTTCCTGGAACTGGAAACGCGCGGCGGCGCGAACGGTGCCTTCGCCGAGGCCGTCGAAAAACTCGGCTGCGAGACCGCCAGCGGCGCGCAGGGCCGCCTCAAACTGATTCTCCCCGACAACCTCGAAGTCCGCCAGCTTTACCAGATCGCCGCCGACCAGAACATACAGATCCGCCGCCTCAACCACAAGCGCGATTCCCTGGAAGACATCTTCCTCAAAGCCATGGAGACCGCCGATGGCCGTCTATAAGAAAACCTACCGGCCGTACGACGGCGCGCTGACGCCCGGGCTCACGCGCTTCCTGGTGATTCCGCGCTACGCCTTCGAGGATATGCGCAAATCGCGCTTTCTCACCATCTTCTTCCTGGCCAGCTTCATCTACCCGCTGATCGCGGCGCTCATCATCTACGTGCAGCACAACACGAGCGCGCTCAACCTGCTGGGCGTGCAGAACGCCAACCGCCTGATCTCCATCAACGCCACCTTCTTCCTGAATTTCCTGGGCTGGCAGAGCATGCTGGCGCTGTTTCTGGCGGCGTTCACCGGCCCCGGACAGGTATCGCCCGATCTGGCCAACAATGCGCTCTCGCTGTACCTGGCGAGGCCCTTCTCGCGCGTCGAGTATGTGCTCGGCAAGATGTGGATTCTCGTCGTGCTCATGTCGCTCATGACCTGGGTTCCCGGCCTGCTGCTCTTCCTGCTGCAAGCCTACCTGGAAGACGGCTGGACCTGGATGCGCGATAATTCCAGCCTGGCGGTGGGCCTGTTCTTCGGGGCGTGGGTGTGGCTGCTGGTCCTGGCATTGTTGGCGCTGGCGCTCTCCGCCTGGGTGAAGTGGAAGCCCGCCGCCGGCGCCCTGATGTTCGGTGTCTTCTTCGTGGCCGCCGGATTCGGCGTGGCCATCAACGGCGTGCAGCGCACCCGCTGGGGACACCTGTTCAACATCAGCGCGCTCATCGGCTCCGTCTGGGTACATCTCTTCGGCGCCGACCCGGCGGTCAACAACGGCGGCGTCTTCTTCCGCATGCCGCAAGGCGAGGAACTGCCGTTGTGGTGTTGCTGGGCGATGCTGGGCGCGCTCTGCCTGGTCTGCCTCTACATGCTGACGCGCAAGATCCGCGGCGCGGAGGTTGTCAGATGAGCGCTGCGATGAGCGAGAACACCATCACCTTCGCCAACGTCTCGCGCTTCTACGGGGAAGTGCTGGGCGTCAACAAGGTCAGCCTGACCATCCCGCCCGGCGTCACCAGCCTGGTGGGCCCCAACGGCAGCGGCAAGACCACGCTGATGAACCTGCTGACCGGCCTCATCCGTCCCAGCCAGGGCGAGATCCGCGTGCTCGGAATGTCCACCGAAGACCCCGAACATCTCTGCCGCGCGGTGGGCTACTGCTCGCAGTTCGATACCTACCCCAAGGGCCTCACCGGCTATCAATTCATCTATTCCTATCTGCGCGTGTTCGGCATGAGCCACGAAGAATGCGACCGCCGCACCATGGCGGCGCTGGAAACGGTCGGGCTCACCGACGCCCGCAACCGTGCCGTGGCCGCCTACAGCAAAGGCATGCGGCAGCGCGTCCGGCTGGCGCAGGCCACGGCACACGATCCGCAGGTGCTCGTCCTCGACGAGCCGTTGAACGGCCTCGACCCGCTGGCCCGCGCCGAAGCTATCGCGCTCTTCGAGCAGTGGGGAGAGAAGGGACGGCACGTCATCGTTTCCAGCCACATCCTCCACGAAGTGGATCGCATCAGCGACCAGGTGATCCTGCTCAGCCAGGGCTACGTGGTGGCCGAAGGCCAGATCCAGAGCGTGCGCGGCGAGGTCAAGGACCAGCCCATGCAGATCCTGGTGCGCTGCGACCATCCCAGCCAACTGGCGGCGCGCCTGTTCACCGAGAACCACCTGGTGGAAGCCAAGCTCCACACCGATGGCCATGGCCTCTTGCTGCGCACCACCGATGCCGACGGCTTTTACCTGCTGTTGAACCGCATCGTGATCGAGAGCGGCCTGGTGGTGGAATCGGTGGCGCCGGCGGATGACGACGTGAACTCCGTGTACCAATATTTGATCGGTGGAGAGGGGAGCACGATATGAATCTCTGGATGCGCCAGATCGCGGGCGTGCTTCGCCTCGAAATGAAGAAAACGTTTCTCTCGCGGCGCGGCTGGTGGGTGTATTTCCTGGCGCTCGGCCCGGTGGGGCTCACCCTGCTCCACTGGCTGCTCGAACTGGGCCTACGCAACCACGGGCACCACAGCCTGGGCGACGATAGTCTGGCTTTCGCCGGCCTGTTTCACTTCTACTTTCTGCGCCTGGGAATTTTCTTCGGATGCGTGGGCATTTTCTCCAATCTCTTCCGCGGCGAGATGCTGGAAAAGACGCTGCATTACTACTACCTCACGCCGCTGCGCCGCGAACTGCTGGTGGCCGGCAAGTATCTGGCGGGCCTGGCCACGGCGCTGTTTTTGTTCGTGGGCAGCACGGCGCTTTCTTTTCTGCTGATCGGCCGCCATGCCGGCGCGGCCTACACGGACTACATCCTGCACGGTCCCGGCCTCAGTCAACTCGGCAGCTACGTGCTGGTGGCGGCGCTC
>JBEKDV010000220.1:0-12714 GCA_050014175.1 Candidatus Solibacter sp.
CTCGGGATTCCGAGATTGGCTGGTGGCTAATGGCTCAACCCGCCGAACCGCCGTATACGGACCCGTACGTACGGTGGTGTGACAGGGAAAGCTGGCGACAGCCTACCTATGTCGATTGTGCCAGGGATGAGGGCATCCCGTCCCCAGTCCGCATAGCTTCTGATAACGAATATTATGTAAACTTGTATTCCGGCGACCCCTGCCGCTCGCAATTCGATACCCTCAGGCTATCCCCGCGGGGCGCCGATAATCTACACTGAGAACAAGGAGACGCCACCTCCCACATGCCAGACAACGCACCCAACCCACCCGAAGACAGACCCGCCACCCTCCAGGACCTCACCACAGCCCTCGCCGCCGCCGAGCAGCGCATCACCGCCGCCATCGCCACCGCCGAGGAACGCGCCGCCGAGCGAGCCCGCGACATGCAGACCGAAATCCTCAAGGGTCTCGAATCCTTCGCACGCGGCAACTTCGCCCGCTTCCACACCGTCGACGCCCGTGCCCAGGCCATCGAGACCAACTGATCGACAACAACACTCGCCTCGCGGCACTCGAAGAACGCGTCCTCTATCTCGAAACCCGCCGCCCACCGCAGTAGGCGCGGAGTAGCAACCAACCCGACCTCTCCATCTCCACCGCCCTACGCGCCCCCCTCCAATCCCCACTCCAGCCCCACGCTTCGGTAGGCCTCCCGTAGCGCACCCTCCGCCGGACTGCGGCGCGGCGCGCCGCAACGCACGCCCTCCTGTTGCACTAACGACCGGAAGTTCTCCAACAGAATCCGGCTCTGGAACACTCCGCCAATGTAGGCGAGTTCCACCGCCGTCCCCGGCGACCACAGTTCCCCACGGACCGCCCCGGCCAGCTTCGCCAGTTGCTGCGCCGCGCCTTGCATGATCCCCAGCGCCACGCCGTCCGACTCCGCCGCTGCCGCATCCACCACCCGCGCCAGCGTCGCCACCCGCGACCGCGGCCATTCGTCCGTATAGAAACGGTGCAGCATCTCGTTCGCATTCTGCGAACCCGTCGCCGCCAGCAGTCTTTCGCGCAGCACGGTCGGAGGACCCCAACCCTCTTCCAGGCGCAGCACCGCCCGCGCCGCCTGCCGCGCGATATCGAACCCGCCGCCCTCGTCCCCGAAAATGTGTCCCCAGCCTCCGGCGCGCGCGCTGCGGCCCGCCGGATTGCGCCCGAAGGCGATCGACCCCGTGCCCGCAATAGTGATAATTCCCTGCCCCGTGGGCGTCGCCCCGGCCAGCGCGATCACCGCATCGTTGGTCACCACCAGCCGGCCTACCCGCAGCATCGCGGCCAGAATCCCGCGCTTGTCCTCGGGACCGCCGCTCATCCCGAAACACGCCGCTTCGAAGCGCACCGCCGCCGGGTCCAATCCGGCCTGCCCGCACGCTGCGGCAAGGCTCTCGTTGATCGCCCGCTCCAATTTGCCGCGGCCCTCGCCGGCAGCGGCATGATTACACGGGCCCGCCTCCCCGGTGCCCAGGATTCGCCCGATCTCGTCGCCGATAATCGCCGTGGTGCCCGATTGTCCGCCGTCCACTCCCAGAAACAGTTTCATGGCAGTTGGTATAGCCTTGCTCCTTTATAATCGCCCACTGCGCGCATTCCCCACAGGTCCGTGTTGAGCCGCAAATCGTCGGCGCCGTTGTCGGTATCGAACACCAGCAGGTAATCGATGCCCCGGCGCTTCAGTTCGTTCGCCACCGCGCGGCGCAAACCGAGCGGACGCGCCGCGTCGCCCGCCGTGGGCGCCCCCGCCAGCAGTTGCCAGCGGCCCGCCGCATCCTGCCCTTCCAGCTTGAGCCGTACGGCCGCCTGATTGGGCGTCGCCTCCAGCACCACCGAATCCGCGCTCCGCTCGCCATGGAAATCCACCTGGACGAACTGCCCCGGTTTCAGCGTCTCGCCGCCCATCCAGAAGGTCACGAGCGAATTGTCGAACGCGTCCTGGATGCTCCACGGGTACGGCTGGGCCGTCAGCCGCCACTCCGGCGCCCGCGCCAACTCACGCTCGCCCTGGTAGATGCGGAACTCGTGCATGCTCCACGTATCTTCGCCCCGATTGGTCTGGACCACGCGCAGCCCGCGCAGCGTGGCGAGCGGAAAACGGAAGGTCAGGCGCCACGTGGGCGCATATTCCTCCGCCGCCGCGGTCCACAGAATCTTCCCGGCGATCTGGTTGGCCGCCGCCTGGTATTCCACCCGGATATGGCGCGACGTGTAGGCCTCCGGAATCGGCACGAAGGTGAACACCGTGGAGCCCGGCGCCGTCTTCTGCTCAATCAGCCGGTCCACCCCATAGTGATCCAGGCGTCTATCCAGGTAGCCTTCCTCGGGCCGTATGCGCAGCGCCTCGCGCCACGGAATCCTCAGCAGGCGCCAGGCGTCGCCGTGGGCGTAGCGCGGCACAATCGACGGCCAGGAGAGCGCCGCCGAGAGCAACGCCACCACCACCGCCAGTTGCGGCAGCACGGCGCTCAACCCCAGCGTCAGGGCGAGCGCCGCGAACGGCATCGGCGGAATCAGAAACCGCGCCGCGATATTGCTGAAGTAGTTCACGCTGAAAACCAGCGCCGCCAGCCAGAGATGGCGGCCTTCGCGCCGGCGCAGCGCGAGGAGACCCAGCGGCGCCAGCAGGAACACCGGCCCCAGCAATCCCGAAACCGAACCGTACGTCGTCACCTGCATGGGAATCTCCCAGCGCGATTTCAGATCGTACATCGCCATCATCTTGCGGTAGATCTCCTCGAACCCCACCGTGATGTACGGGTTGGGAAACTGCCGGTTGAAGAACGGCGCCACCGGGTTTTGCAGGTAGATCCAGTTCTTTAACAGCCACGGCGCAATCGCCACAAGGGCGTACGCCGCAACTGGCACCGCCGCGCGGCGATTCTTCACCACCACGAACCCCGCCGCGTACGCCACCGCCGGCCACGCGGTATATTTCGCCGCAAAGGCAAAGCCCGCCGCCAGTCCGATGGCGGCCAGCAATCTTGGGTTGCGCTCTTCATCCCAGATTTCGAGCAGGTGGAAAAGCGTGAAGGCGATTGCCGCCACCGCCACATCGTTGTAGGCGCTGGTGCCGTCGATGCCGGCTACCGGGCTGGCGAACACCAGTAGCGCCGCGCTCGCCCCGGCTACCGGAAATCCGCGGCGGCGCGCGTAGCTGAAAACCTGCCACACCAGCGCCACGAAGAATGCGAAGTGCACCAGCGCCGCCGCCGAATGCTTGCCGAAGGCGAAGGCAAACAGGAACAGCATCTCCACGCCACCCGGCATGGCCGCGTACATATTGTCCGTGATGCGCACGAACCCGCGCTCGCGCAGGTAGCGGCTGACCAGCCCCAGGTGATACGTCGCGCCGTCCGGACTGATCTCCGGCGCCATGGCATTGGCGAGGTACAGCACCACGAACATCCCGAAAGCAACCCCGAACAGGATTTTCATGGCGGCGTACCGCCGTGGGCCAGGCGCTCCGCCTGCCAACCCGCCCCATCCACTGCCCGCCAGCACCGCGCCGCCGATCGCCAGAAGCCCGATCGCCAGAAACACCGCCGGGTACACCAGTCCCGCGCCGCACAGCGCGCACACCAGCAGACTGAGCACCGACGCGCCGCTGACGAAGCGCACGCCCGGGTCGCGGCACGCATCGCCCAGCAGCAGCCCGCCCAGCGCCAAACTGACTGCGCACGCCAAGCCCGCGCCGAAAAGAATCATGAGCGGCTGCAAGCGTTACTCCGTGAACCCGGCGCGGGAGAGGATGAACCCGAGCCTGCCGCCATCGGCCTTCGAAACCCACACCGGGTCGGGATCGATCCCCACCAGGTTGATCGCATTGGCGCGCAGCATCCCCGGCGGAACGTCATGCGCGTAGTGCTGCTCTCCCGCTGTCTCGCAGCGCAGGCGATCCAGCAGTTCGCCGTTGATGGTAAACGTCAGCGTCACCGGCCCGGTCTCGCGCAGCGTGCGCTCCGGGAGCGAGAATACCATGGCGAACTTCAGGTGCGGCACATCGGGAACCAGGAAGCGCAGTACCGGATGATCGTAAACCCAGCGCCAGGTTCCCGGCCCGCTGTCGGCCACGTCCTTCACCAGGTAGGCGTCGGCATTGGGGTCGGCCATGGAGAAGTAGTAGCCCAGCGCGCCGCTCCGCGGGACAGTCAGCGGCGTGCGCTGTTCGGGCGGCGGGAAACTCTCCGGCAGGCGCGTGCAGCCCGCGCACACAACCATCGAGAGCAGCGCCAGGGTAAGAGATCGCGTCACGACTCCCGATTGTAACAAGCGCCGGAAAAGGCAAAGGCGGCCGGGATCGCTCCCGGCCGCCTTCGAAAGGTGGGTTGTCGGGCGGATTAGCTTTTCTTAGCTGGCGGGTTATCGACGGTGAGGTTATTGGTTACGGGGCCAAAGCTCAGGCCTGCGGACGAAGCCCGCATCCCGGCTATCTGCTTCTCCAGCGCCTTGTTGACCGCGCCGGTCAGCGTCACTTTGCCATTGTCCACGATGATGTGGATGGCGGGAACGGCGCCCATCGCGTAGCGCGCGAGTGCCGGGTCGCTGAAAATGGCGCGCGCGATCTGCAAGCGCAAGCGGTCGTCCCGCGGGGACAGCGGCAGCACCTTGATCTCATTGGTGACCGAGGCCACGCCCGGAACGTGCCCGACGATGCGCTCGATGTCGGACTTCTTATATGGCTGGCTCACCGCGCCCACCAGTTCGACATTGCCATTCTCGATGCGGAAGCCGATGTCGTCCCACAACGTGTATTTGGGGTACATCAGAATCTCGTGGCGAATGCTCTTCTCCAGATCGGCGCCGGTAAGTGGCGCGCTGGACTTACCCTTTTCCGATGCCACCGCAACGCTCGCCACCAAGGCCGCCGCCAACAGAAACTTTCCCAGAATCCCTTGTTTCATTGCTATCTCCTCCTACCTGAATAAACGTAAGTGGAGCAATTCCCGTATACGGCGATTTGTAAAAAGTTAGTAAATGCTCTACGCCCGCTTGTCTTTGGCGTAGCACAGCAGGTTCAGATCGCACCGCTCGCATTCGGGGGCGCGCGCCATGCACAAGGCGCGCCCGTGCAGAATGATCTGGTGCGCGAACAGGATCCACCGCTCCTTGGGAATGATCTTGATGAGATCCTGCTCGATCTTCACGGGATCGGTGTGCTTCGTCAAATCCAGCCGCTGCGCGATTCGCGAGACGTGGGTGTCCACCACCACGCCGGAGGCGATCCCGTAGGCGGTGCCTAGCACCACGTTCGCCGTCTTGCGCGCCGCCCCCGGGATGGAGAGCATCTCTTCCATGCTGCGCGGCACCGCGCCGCCGAATTCGTGGACCACGCGCCCGGCGGCGCCCACGATCGACTTCGCCTTGTTATTGAAAAATCCCGTGCTGCGTATGTCGTTCGCCAGCACTTCCGGCTTCACCGCGGCGAAATCGCGCGGCGTGGGGTATTTGGCGAAGAGGGCCGGCGTCACTTCGTTGACGCGCTTATCGGTGCATTGCGCCGATAGAATGGTGGCCACCAGCAACTCCCACGGAGTGCGATGCGACAACGCGCAGGTGGCGTCGGGGTACATACGGTCCAGGTGGTTGAAGATTTCGGCGATGCGCGCTTTCCGCGCGGCTGCGGTTTTCGGTGGTTTCACGTAAGCTCGTAGTTGGTCATGAGAGCGCGCCTCGTTCTGCTCGCCAGTGCGTTGGTTGCCTTCGGCGCTTCGCTCGGTTCGGGCTTTCACTTTGACGATTATGCCATTTTCTCCGACCCCGCCCTGCAATCGCCGCGCGGCTGGCTAGAAGTCTGGGCGCCACTCGAGACCCGTCCGTTCACCTATTTTACGTTCTGGCTGAATCGCCAGTTGGGCGCCGGCGATCCGCTGGGGTATCACCTCTTCAACCTGCTGTTTCATCTAGCCGCCGTGCTGTTGGCCTGGGAGTGCCTGCGCCGCCTGCTGCCCCAGCGCGCGGCGCTCGTCGCGGGCGTGCTCTTCGCCCTGCATCCAATGCAGGCGGAAGCGGTGAATTATGTCTGGGCGCGCAGTATCGTGCTGGCGGGCCTGTGTTCGTTTGCCGCACTCTGGCGTTGCCTGGAGGGCCGCCCCTGGATCGCGCTCGCATGGTTCGCTCTGGCGCTGCTCGCCAAGGAGGAATGCGCCGCCTTTCCGCTTGTGCTGGTTTGGCTTGCTTGGCGCGGCAGTTTGCCCGGAGCGCGGAAATCGCGTGCGGCGCTGGCCGCCATGTTCGCGCTCGCCCTGGCTGCCGGCGCGCGCGTCATCTGGGCGACGGCGGTGATCCCCGGCGCGCCCGCCGGCCTGCAAGCCGGCATCTCCCCTTCCCGGTACCTGCTGGCGCAGGGCGCGGTGATCTGCCGCTACCTGCAACTCGTCGTCGCGCCCTACGGCTTCACGGTGGACCCGGACATTGCGGTCGGCCTCTGGGTGGGCATTGTGGCGTGGGCGCTGCTGGCAGGTGCGACGTGGTGGTTGCTGCGGCACCAAAAAGACTGCGCCACCTGGTGGATCGCCGGATTGATCCTGCTGATTCCGAGCTCATCGGTCTTCCCTGCCGCCGATCTTTCCGCCGACCGCCGCATGTATCTTCCGATGTTCGCCTTCGCGGCGGCCGCCGGGATCGTGCTGGCGCGCGTCAAGACGCCCGCGGCGCTCGCCGCCATCGCGCTCGTGCTGGCGGCGCTCAGCGTGCAGCGGACCATGGTGTGGATGACCGAAGAATCGCTCTGGCGCGAAGCGGTGGAGCGCGCGCCGAGAAAGCTGCGGCCCAAACTGCAACTGGCGCGGGCACTGCCCGCGGGCAAGGCCCTGGAGTTACTCGCCAAAGCGCGCTTGGATGCTCCCTACGAGCCGGCGATCGCCACCGAAACCGGCAAGATCCTGCTCAACGAAGGGCTGCCCGATGGCGCGCTGGAAGAATTCGGACGCGCCCTGGCGCTGGCGCCCATGGACGCGCGCAACATGAACAATCGCGGGGTGGCGCTCGTGGCGCTCGGGCAAATCGAGGCCGCCCGCGCCGATTTCGAACGCGCGCTGGGCGCCGATCCGTCGCTCGCCGAAGCCCGGGAGAACCTCGCCAAGCTGCCTCTCCAGCCGCAGTGACGGTGTCCTACTCGGCGGGCCCGGTGATCTGCACGTCGGTGGTGAGGTTCTGCCAATCCCCCAACTCGTAAATCTTGCGCTTGGTGTTGAGCGGCACGGAGAGTTCCTTGGATTCAAACGACCCCAGGTTGGTAGTGAAGGTGAAAGTTCCCTGCGCGTCCTCCTCGGACTTCTGGGTGCGCGCCCAGATGGTGACGTTGCCCGCCAGGCCCTCGATATCCGCCTCGGAATGGTTGATGACGACGAACTTCGCCAGCGTCGTCTTCTTTTTGGCATCCAGCACAAAGCGCAGGCCGGAGATTTCGATGTACTTCTGAAACCCGTTCGTCTTGGCTCCCGGTTTCGCCGCGGGGCTTTCCACGGCGGCGGCCGGCGCCGGGCCGTTGCCCTCCGAGCCGCGATTGGTGGAAAACAGCGAAACGATGCCGAAAACCACGCCGACAATGCCCACCGCGAAGATGACCGTCATCAGCCACACCGGTAGATTGAGTTTGCGCCCGGGTTCGCTGGGCATCGCATAATATCCGGGCGGTGGCGCCTGGGGCTGTGGCGGCGCCTGCGGCGGTTGCGGATAGTACGGCTGTTGCGCCTGCGGTTGCGGCTGATAATACCCCGGGGGCGGGGCTTGCTGCGCCTGCGGCGGCGGTTGGTAGTAAGGCTGCTGCGCCGGTTGCGGCGGCGCGTACACCGGCGGCACGGGCGGATAGGCCGGTTGCGCCGCTACCGGCGCCTGGGCCTGCGCCGGGTCGCCGCCGGCCGCGGCCTTCTTAGAGCAATCCGGGCAGTCGTTATAGGCCGGGGGAACTTCTTTCCCGCATTGCGGGCAGATCCACGTGAACATGCACTCGCCTCTCTATTTCAATGTACCGCGCGGGGCGGCGTCCGCCCGGCCGCGGCTTATCGGATTCCGGCAAACGAATACATGCGGCCGGCCGCTTCCCGATCGCGCCGGAAGGAGTCGAACTCCTCGGGCCGGCACATGGTGCACAAATTCGACGCGTAGATTCGCTTCGGCGTTACGCCGGCTTGTTCGAGTTGCCGCTGGTTGGCGGCAGGAAGATCGACGTGCCCTCTTCCCTGCCCTCCGAACCGTTCCGCCACCTCGGCGCCCACCTCGTAGCAGCACTCGCCAATGCCGGGACCGATGGCGGCATGCAGGTCTTCGGGGCGCGTGCCGAAGCGCCGGCTCATGGCGGCGACGGCGCCACTGGCGATGCCCGCCGCCGTGCCGCGCCAACCGGCGTGCACCGCGGCCACGGCGCGCCGGCGCTCGTCCACCAGCAGGATGGGAATGCAATCCGCGGTCTTGACGGCCACCACGCTGCCGGGCTGATTCTCTGTCAGCGCGTCGCCTTCGCCGAGGAGCCCGGCGCGCCCTTCGGCGGCGATGCACGAAGACGAGTGGATTTGTTTCAGGGTGGCGAGCTGTGGAAAGCAGGCGGGGATATCGGCCAAACGCGTGCCGAAGCCGTGCACCAGCCAGGGAAACGAATCCAGCTCGCTCGTGCGGTAGATGTTTTCGGGGTCCCGGTAGAACACGCGTTTATACGGGGTTCTGGGTCTGCGCGATGCGGATTTGCGACTTGAAGTTGGCCAGCATGGATTCATCCAGCCGGACTTCGGTGGGCCGCTTGACCAGCGTGGTCATCTGGTCGATCTTGTCCTGCAGCTTCATCAGCGCGTAGAAGAGATTTTCGGGCCGCGGCGGGCAGCCGGTGAGGTAGACATCGACGGGGACGATCTTATCCACTCCCTGCAGCACGGCGTAGGTGTTGAAGGGTCCGCCCACGCTGGAACAGGCGCCCATGGAGATGCACCACTTGGGGTCCGGCATCTGGTCCCAGATGCGTTTGAGCACGGGGGCCATTTTGAGGGTGACGGTGCCGGCGACGATCATGAGATCGCTCTGCCGCGGGCTGGGACGGAAGACTTCGGCGCCGAAGCGGGCGATATCGAAGCGCGAGGTACTGGCGGCGATCATCTCGATGGCGCAGCAGGCCAGGCCGAAAGTGAGCGGCCAGATGGACGATTCGCGGGCCCAGTTGAACACGGCGTCCACGCTGGTGGTGACGATATTCTGTTCGAACTGGTTTTGGATGAAGGAGGCCATCTAAAGCGCATTCTATCACGCGCCCGTGGCATAAGGCTCCGCCTTGTGCAAGCCGACCCCCGAGTTGCGCTCGTGGCATAAGGCTCCGCCTTGTGCAAGCCGACCTCCGAGCTGCGCTCGTGGCATAAGGCTCCGCCTTGTGCAAGCCGACCCCCGAGCTGCGCTCGTGGCATAAGGCTCCGCCTTGTGCAAGCCGACCCCCGAGCTGCGCTCGGATGCGCAAGGCGGAGCCTTATGCCACGTCATTCGAAGCGGAGGGCTTCGGTGGGGCTGACGCGTGTGGCGCGGCGCGCGGGGATGAGGCAGGCAGCCACGGAGACTACCAGGAGGACGGCGCCCGACACGGCGAACGCCACTGGATCGCGCGGGCTGACGTGCCAGAGCAGGCTCTCCAAATAGCGGCCGATGGCGAGGGCGGACAGGGCGCCCGCGGCCAAGCCGGCGAGCACCGGCGTCATGCCCTGGCGGAGCACCATGCCGAGGACGTCGCGCCGCTGCGCGCCGAGCGCCATGCGGATGCCCATCTCGCCGGTGCGGCGGGTCACCGCATAGGAGAGCACGCCGTAGGTTCCGAAGGCCGCGAGGGCGAGAGCGGCCAGGGCGAAGAGCGCCACCAGCAGCATCTGGAAACGGCGCTGCGCCACGGAGCGCGACAGGACTTCCTCGAGCGTGCGAACCTCCGGTACGGCGACTTCGCCATCGATCTCCCAGACGGCGGCGCGCAGCGCATTGGCGATGCCGCGCGGGTCCATGGAAGTGCGCACTAATAAGGATGCGCTCAAGCGCGGGCGCTGCCAGTAGGGGATGTAGAGCATGTTGACCGGATCCTTATCGAGGCTGGTGCTGCGGAAATCGGGCGTCACGCCGACCACTTCGGTCGGCTCATCGTGGTGCATCATCTTGCGGCCGAGGGGATTTTCCGTGCCCCACAGGCGCTTTGCCAGGCTGGCGGAGACGATGGCCACCTTGCGGGAACGGTCCCGTTCTTGGAAATCGCGCCCGTCCCGCAGGCCGGCAGAGAGGGTCTGAAAATATCCGGGGCTGATGAAGCGCACGTTAGTGGAGGGCAGTTCCACCAGGGGCCGGGTGTCGTGTTCTTTGCCGACGATATCGATCCAGGTTTCGCCCATGAGGGGCAGGGCCGATACCATCGAGGCGTGGCGCACGCCGGGCATGGCGGCCGCCTTTTCGAGCACGCGCTGGAAGAACGCAGCCTGCGCGGCCGGCTCGGGGTACTTGGTGGAGAGCAGCGAGAGGTTCATGGCGAGCACGCGATCCACCTGAAAGCCTTTGTCGACGGCCATGAGGCGGACGAAGCTGGCGGTGAGAAGTCCGGCGGTGACCAGCAGGGCGGCGCTGAGGCCGACTTCGAGCCCGACCAGGAGGTTGCGCACACGCAATCCGCCGCGGCCTTCGGTGGTTCCGCGTGCACCCGATTTAAGGGCTTCCACAGGGGCGGAGCGCAGGCTGCGAAGGGCGGGCAGGGCGCCGAAGACGAGGCCGGTGACGAGCGAAATGGCGAAGGCGAAGAGGAGCACGCGGGCGTCCACGTGGACTTCGTTTAAACGCGGCAGATCGATAGGCGCGGCGGCAAGCAGGGCATGCAATCCGAACCAGGCCAGGATCACGCCGAGCGCTCCGCCGGTCAACGCCAGGATTGTGCTCTCGACGATGTATTGGCCGAGCAGGTGGGCGCGGCTGGCGCCGAGAGCGGTGCGGATGGCCGCGTCGCGGGCGCGTCCGGCGGCGCGCGCCAGGGACAGGTTGGCCAGGTTGACGCAGAGCACCAGGAGCACGGCGCCCACGGCAGCCATGAGGAGGACCAGGCCCTGGCGGACGTCGCCGACTATGCGCTCCTGAAGCGGGACGAGGCTGGCGTGGAGATCGAGCTCGCCGGGGAGTTGCCGGCTGATGGCGGCTTGCACGACGTTGAGCTCGGCCTGGGCTTGGGCGGGAGAGACACCGGGACGTAGGCGGGCGGTGGTCTCGTAGTTGAAATCGCCCATGTACAGTTTGAGCTCGCCGGGCTCGTACCCCAGAGGCTTGTAGATCTCCGGGCCTTCGCCGGAGACGCGCGGGCCCAGCTTCTCTTCCCGCGGGAACTGGAACGATGGCGGCAAGACGCCGACGACTTCGCAGGGTTTGCCATCGAGCAGAATCTTGCGGCCGACAATGGCGGGATCGGCCTGGAAGCGGCGGCGCCAGAGCGAATCGGCCAGGATGACGACCTGGTCATGCCCGGATTGCTCTTCCGCGTCGGTGAAGGCGCGGCCGAGCGGCGGCTGTACGCCGAGGACGTGAAAGATGCCGGCCGATATATTGGCTCCGCGGAGCTGTTCGGGCTGTCCGCTGCCGGTGAGATTGAAGACGGTGGCGCGGGCGATGCCCAGGCTCTCGAAGCTGGTCATCTGTTTGCGCCACTCCGTGTAGATGCCGATATTGACGGGCAGCGCGGGGTAGTCTTTGAGCAGTTTGGGCGCCCATTGGGAGACGACCACGAGGCGTTCGGGATGGGGAAAGGCGGGGGGCCGTAGGAGGATGCCGTTGACCAGGGAAAAAATGGCGGTGTTGGCGCCGATGCCCACGGCCAGCGATAGGACGGTCAGGAGGGCGAAGACGCGGTCGCGGAGGAGACCGCGGATGGCGTGGCGGATTTCGGTTCGCATCGTACAGTTATTACGCTTCCGCGAGGGGTTCGGTTCGCAGGGATTTACGTCCGGCGATGCGCGGCCGGCGGTAGCCGGTCGAAGAGGAGGGCGTGGTGGGCGCCCTCCACCAGGAGGCAGGGAAACCGGCCACGTTTGTCCGGCAGACTGCGAGTTACGTATTGAAACGAAGGCAGTTATCTGCTGAGATTTGTCAGGGTCCGACAATTTCCGGCCCGGCGGGGGCCGGCTGGGGGCACAGCAGCACGGACGGGGACCTGGGCGGCGGCCTGTTGGAGGCGCTGGATGGCGCGATCGAGAAATTGTTTTTGGTTGGGGCTGATTTGTTTGCGCCAACCGAGCAAGGTGGCAGCGGATTCGCAACGGGCGAGGATCAGGGCGAAGCTGCGCAGCGTGGGCTGGGGAGGCTCCGGGGCGACGGCGCGCCGGGCCGGGCGGGCGGCTAGAGATTCGGCTTCGAAAGGGTCGGGCGCAGTAGCGGGCGTAGAGAGTGTCTGGAACATGGTTTACTCCTGGGGAGGCTCCGCGAGCCAGAATCGGGCGCGAGGACGCCGAACGTAGCGCGGCACAAGCAGTGATCCCTCCTGTTCCCATGTTGCTCCACAGGGGGCTTTGGGGGCGGGTTCGGAGGGCGGCCATTCTGTCGCACGTTAATGAAATGTAAGGAGATAAAAAAATAAAATGTTGGTGTCACTGTTAAAGGTTTCTTCAGTTTCGCGGCCGAAAAAAGCTGGAGAGCGGGGGGGAAGTTGGCAGCCGCGGAACTGATGAAACCGCGCGGTGAACTAAACCTTGACTGTTA
>JBEKDV010000221.1:0-12672 GCA_050014175.1 Candidatus Solibacter sp.
GTCACCGTCACGCTGGGCGATGGCGAGGCGGCAACGGTGACCACCATCAAGGCGGAGCTGCGCCGCCTCATGGTGGAGAAGGTGGAAACCAAGCCCGGCGAGAGCGTGAAGCGCACGTTCCTGGTGAACACGCGGACGCCGAAGATCCCCGGCGGAGGGGAGGTGCGCCTGAAGGATCGCGAGAAGACGTCGGAGGTTTGGGCGTGGGACGACCGGATCACCCTGGAGTTCACCAACGCGCATCCGGCGGTGAGCGCCATCGAAATCGAGAAGGCGGACGTCCCCACGCTGTATATCGCGGGCGATTCCACGTCCACGGACCAGAGCCGCGAGCCGTTTAATAGCTGGGGGCAGATGTTGCCGCGCTTCTTCCGGCCCCAGATCGCGGTGGCCAATCACGGAGAGAGCGGGGAATCGTTGCGCGGATTCATCGGTGAGGGGCGGCTGGCCAAAGTGATGAGCGTGATCAAAGCGGGCGACTGGCTGTTGATCCAGATGGGGCACAACGACCAGAAGGAGAAGGGCGAAGGCGTGGGCGCGTTTACCACTTACAAGGAGTCGCTCAAGCAGTTCATCGCCCAGGCGCGGGAGAAGGGCGCGACTCCGGTGCTGGTGACGCCGATGAATCGCATGACTTTCGATGCGGAGGGAAAAATCACCAACAGTCTGGGCGATTATCCCGAGGCGGTACGCCAGGCGGGCGCGGAAGAGAAGGTGGCGGTGATCGATCTGAACGCCATGAGCAAGCTGTTTTACGAGGCGCTGGGCCCGAAGGACGCGGTAAAGGCATTCGCCGATGGCGACACTACGCACCACAGTAATTATGGGAGTTACGAGCTGGCAAAGTGCATCGTGCAGGGCATTCGCGACGGCAAAATCGGGCTGGCGAAGTACCTGGCGGAGGATGTGGCGGCGTTCGATCCGGCGCAGCCCGACCCGTACCCCGCGTTTGCCATCCCGGCCGAGCCGCGCGGCACGGCGCCAAAACCGTACGGCCAATAGGCGAGACTAAATTCCTGCCTTGGGGTAGCGCGCGCGCATCCATTCGACGAATTTGGCGGGGGCTTCCATGGTGGAAAGCCGCGCCTGGCGGACCAGCGCCCAATCGTCGAACTGGCCGGACTGCTTGATCTCGGCTAGCGGCGTGGGTGGATCCAGCCGTCCGCCGTAGGCGAGATCCACCACCGCCGATTTCGGATTTTTCGCATCGTCGCGCCCCTCGGAGAGGACGTCGGCGATACCGGCCACGGCCGAGACGCCGCCGCTGTGATAGATGAAGACGCGGTCGCCGGGCTGCATGGCGCGGATGGCTTTCACCGCCTGGGGATTGGTTACGCCATCCCAGACGGTCTGGCGGTCGCGCTCGAGATGGTCGATGGAGTAGACCGAGGGTTCGCTCTTGGCCAGGTAATACTTCATAGATCGTTTTTCAATACGACGCGATAGCGCGCTTTGCCCGCCGCCAGGTGCGCCAGGGCTTCATTGGCGCGGCTCATGGGGAACTCTTCGGTGACCGGGCGGATGCCATGGCGGGCGCAGAATTCCAGCATGGCCATCACCGTGCCGGGCGCGCCGGAGGGAGATCCGCCCACCGAGCGCTGCCCGGCGATCAGGGGGAAAGCGCCGATGGCCATGGGCGATGGGACAACTCCCACCACGTGCAGATGCCCTTTGGGGGCCAGGGCGTCAAGGTACTGCGACCAGTCGAGGTCGGCAGCCACGGTGGAGAGGATGAAATCGAAGGAGCCGGCGACCTTGGCCAGTTCCGCGGCGGAGTGGGTGTCCACCACGCGATGGGCGCCCATCTTCCGCGCCTCTTCGGCCTTGCCGGCCGAACTGGTGAATGCCGTCACATCGCAACCCCACTTGTTGAGGAATTGCAATGCCATGTGGCCCAGTCCGCCGATGCCGATGACGCCGGCACGATGGGTGGGGCGCACGTTGTGCTGGACGAGCGGATTGAAGACGGTGATGCCGCCGCAGAGCAAAGGGCCGGCGGTGGCGGCATCGACGCCTTGGGGGATGGGCGTGGCCCAACTCCAGTGACAGCGCACGCGGGTGGCGAAGGCGCCGTGCCGCCGCACGATGGTCTGCTCCAGGGTGCGGCACATGTTGTGGTCGCCGGCAAGGCAGGGCGGGCACGCCATGCAGCTTCCGGCGTTCCAGCCCAGGCCGACGGTCTGCCCCAGGCTGACGAGTTTGGCGCTGCGCCCGACGGCGGATACGGTTCCGATGGCCTCATGTCCGGGCACGAACGGGTACTGCGTGATGTGCCAGTCGTTGTCGAGCATGGAGAGGTCGGAGTGGCAGATGCCGCAGTACCGCACGTCGATATCGACCTGCTCGTCGCCCAGCGGGCCGGGATCGTAGGTGAAGGCTTCCAGTTTCGCGTGCGCGGCGGAGGCCGCTAACGCATGAATCGTAGACATGACCTTAGGATGACATGATATGGTGAGTCCGTGAACCGACGCCAATTCCTCTGCGCATCGCTGCCGCTGCTGGCGCAATCCCGCGCCGAGCCCAGAGGGCACCCTGCGCGCCTTCCCAATATCGTCTACATGTACGCCGACGATCTCGGCTACGGCGACGTCAGTTGCTACGGCGCGAAGCGCGTGCAGACGCCGAATCTGGACCGGGCGGCGGCCGCCGGGGTGCGTTTCACCAACGCCCACTCCTCGTCGGCCACGTGCACGCCGTCGCGCTACTCGCTGCTCACGGGCGAGTACGCGTGGCGCCACCAGGGCACCGGCGTGCTGCCGGGCAACGCGTCGCTGATTGTGCAACCCGGCCGCTATACGCTTCCCGGCATGTTGCAAGAGGCCGGCTACCGGACCGGCGTGGTAGGCAAGTGGCATCTCGGCCTGGGGGCGCGCAACCTCGACTGGAATGGCGAGATCGCTCCCGGTCCTTTGGACGTGGGTTTCGATTACTCCTTCATTTTCCCCGCCACGGGAGACAGGGTGCCCTGTGTTTTCGTGGAGAATCGCCGCGTGGTCAACCTGGACCCCAACGATCCGATCCGGGTGGATTACGAGCACCCGTTCCCTGGGGAGCCGACCGGCGCGGCCAATCCGGAACTGCTCAGGATGCACCCCAGCCAGGGTCACGACAACAGCATCGTGAATGGCATCAGCCGGATCGGCTATATGACGGGAGGCAAGTCGGCGCGCTGGGTGGATGAGGACATGGCGGACACGATCACGGGGAAGGCGGTGTCGTTTCTGGAACAGAATCGCGCGCGGCCATTTTTCCTGTATTTCGCGACGCACGATATCCATGTGCCGCGGGTGCCCAACGCGCGTTTCGTGGGGAAGACGGGGATGGGGCCGCGGGGCGACGCGATCGTGGAACTGGACTGGTCCATCGGCCGGATTCTGGACACCCTGGACCGCCTGAAGCTGACGCGCGAGACGCTGTTCATCTTCTCCAGCGACAACGGCCCGGTGGTGGACGACGGATACCGCGACCAGGCGGTGGAAAAGTTGGGGGATCACAGGCCGGCCGGCCCGCTGCGCGGCGGCAAATACAGCGCCTACGATGGCGGCACGAGGGTGCCCTTCGTGGTACGGTGGCCGGGCACGGTCAAGCCGGGCGTTTCGGCGGCGGCGCTCAGCCAGGTGGATCTGCTGGCCAGTTTGGCGGCTCTGGCGGGGCGCAAACTGCCCGGCGATGCGGCGCCGGACAGCTTCAATCTGCTGCCCGCGCTGCTGGGCAAGACCAAGGAAGGACGGGCGCACATAGTGGAACATGCCGGCGCGCTCGCGCTGACGGTGGGCGACTGGAAGGCGATCGAGGCGCACAATGGGCCCAAGCGCAACGCGGGCAACGAGACCGGCAACGAGGGCGAGCCGCAGTTGTTCGACCTGGCCAACGACCTGGGCGAGAATAACAACGTGGCGGCGCAGCACCCCGAGAAGGTGAAGGAGATGCTGGGCATGCTGGCGCAAATAAAGAAGGACGGGCGGTCGCGGCCTCGGTGAACGTCCGAGCTTCGCTCGGATGGACAAGGCAGAGCCTTATCCCGCTAATCCAACCGGGCGGCGTTGATCTCGATGACGTTGCGGTCGGGGTCGAGGATATAAATTTGGGGGAACCCGGCGGTGGCGTGGGGTTGCAGGACCATGTGCTGGAAGGGGTCGCTGGCGGCCTCCTCGCGATAGCCTTTGGAACGGAGGAAGTCCACGGCCTGGCGGTAGCTGGGGACGCGAACGGCGAAGTGGCCGTCGCGGTTATCCAGCCCCTTGCCGGTGCGGAGGGTGGAGTGGGGGTGGACGATGAGGTGTACGTGCTGGGACGCGCCGGTGGCAAACCAAGCGCCGGGGAAGTCGAAAGGCGGCCGGGCGATCTCTTCCAGGCCCAGAATGTCGCGGTAGAACCGGCGCGAGCGGTCCAGGTCTGTCACGCTCAGGGCCACGTGGTGTATGGCTGTAATTTTCATATTCGGGTGGCGTGTCCTTTGTGGTTTCGAAAAACCGGCCAATCTTGTCCGGTTTTTCTCACGCTGTTTTGTTGATAATAAAGCATGTTAGCGTTACAATTACCAGGAAAAACGGGCCAACTCTGTCCGGTTTTCCGGAGGATTCCAGTAAGATTCCAGTAAGAGGGAAGGAAGTGCGTATTTCCCCCCCTGAATCCATATTACGGCACGGAAGTGCGGGCCGGGAGGTGGCGGCAGATGGGCGAATTGGGTTAAGTTTTTCGGGCAGAATGGCTTAGGGGGAAAAAACTATTTTAGATGTTGGTGTCACTGGCTGCCAATGCTCCTCGTGTTCGGCGGGCAACCAGCGATGGAGCGCGGACATCAACACTTCCATGCGGATGGGCTTGAGCATCAGGTCGTCTATGCCGCTGGCGAGACAGCTATCGAGGCAATCCGGGCCGGTTTCGGCGGTCATGGCGATAATCGGAGTGTGGCGGCCGGGCGGTTCACGCTTGCGAATCTCGGTGGCTGCCTCCTGGCCGTTCATGAAGGGCATCTTGCAATCCATCAGCACCAGATCGTAGGGCAGCAGGCGGAGCATTTCGACGGCTTCCCGGCCGTTCGCCGACACGTCCGCCCTGAGGCCGAGGCTTTCCAGCATGCGGACGGCGACCTTTTGACTGATGACGTTGTCGTCAGCCACCAGGACGCGGGCCGGGGATTGGCCGGGTGGAGGTTGAGACGGCGTCTCGACCCGGGTGGCCAGGGTGGCCAGGCCGCGTTTGGACCACGCGTTGGAGAGCGCCTCCAACAGTTGCGATTGGCGGAGCGGCTTGACCAGGCAGGCGTCGGCGGGCGCACCATCCAAGCGACGGATGGCGCGCCAGTTGCCGACGGAGGCCAGGATGACAACGATAGTCTTTTGGATGGCCGGATCGCGCTTGACGGCTGCCGCCAGCGAAGCGCCTTCCGTGCCGGGCATTTGGAAATCGGCGATGAGGAAATGGTATGGGTCGCCGGCACGTTGCGCGGCGTGGAGTTCTGAGAGCACCTGGCCGCTGCCGGCAAAGCTGGTCAGGCGTAATCCCAAGCCGGAGATGTGCTCGCGGACGACCTGGCGACTCAGTTCGCTATCGCCGGCAATCAGGGTCCGCAATCCTTCCAGGCTGCCCGATGGAGCTGTTTTGAGCAAGGGCTGGGGATCCACCTTCAGGGGCACGGTGAACCAGAACTTGGAACCCTCGCCAGGGGAGCTTTCGGCGTGGATCGATCCACCCATGAGTTCGACCAGTTGTTTGGAGATGGCGAGCCCAAGGCCGGCTCCTCCGTAGTGACGGGTGGTGGACGGGTCCGCCTGGGTGAACCTCCGGAAGATGTGCGCCAACTTTTCCGGGGCCACGCCGATACCGGTGTCGGAGACCGAGATACGGATTTGCACGTTGTCGGGCGTGCGGCCGGCACACTCGACGGAGATGCGCACATGCCCTTTGTGGGTGAACTTGACGGCATTGCCGGTAAGCTTGGTGAGAACCTGGCGGATGCGGCCGCCGCCGCCGACCAAACGACGGGGGACATCGGGAGGGAAGTCGACGATGAGCCGGAGGTTCCTGGCATCCACCTGGGGCTCCCACAGCTCGGCCACTTCCGCCACCAGCAAGCGCAGATCGAAGGGGTAAGTCTCCACGGCGAGGCGGCCCGCCTCGATGGTGGAAAAGTCCAGGATGTCGTTGATGACCATGAGGAGGTTGTCGCCGCTCTGGCGGACGATCTCGGCGTACTCACGCTGCTCGGCGGACAACCCGGTATCGAGCAGGAGACCGGTCATGCCCATGATGCCATTCATGGGAGTGCGGATCTCGTGACTGATGTTGGCCAGGAAATCGCTTTTCGCCTGGCTGCCGGCTTCGGCCTGGCGGCGCGCCAAGCGCAGGCGGGCCACCAGCCAGACCATCACGGCAAAGGCGGCGGCGAGAGCCAGGAACGCGCCGATCAGCACCCTCTGGTAAGCCAGTGTGCGAAAGTAGGCGAACACGGTGAGGGCTTCGCTGGTGTACCGCGAGTTCCATCGAAAATCGATATCGGCGAGGGTACCCTCCTCGGCCATGTCCCCAATGGCATGGCGGAGCCGGTCGGCGGCCGAACGCGCCGCGCGGCTATCTTTGCGGGAGCCGACGCCGAACCAGAGGTTGGCGCCGTCGAGCGCCTGGACGCGCAACTCGCGCGGCGCGCAGGGGGCTTGAGGGGAGTACACGATGGCGCTGAGCGAGAGCAAGCCGCCTTGTGCCGCGCCGCTGCATACCGCGGTAATCACGTCGGTTGGGGTCTGTACCCCAAGTAACGGGGAATGGGGAAAGAACCTGCTTGCCATTCGCTTGTCGCTGTTGATTTGCAGGTTGGCCGCCACGATTTTTCCGGCAAGGTCCGCCGGCCCGCGGAAATCGAGCGCCCGCGGGACAACGGAACCGAACGCCATCCGCGACCATGGGGCGCTGACGTAGAGGAATGCCCGTCTCTCAGGCAGGTCGGCCAACACGGGCCACAGGTCTACCTTCCCCGAGACCAGGGCACGCTCGGGTCCCTCCGGCGCGAAGACCCATGCGAGGCGAATGCCCTCGCGTGCGGCGGCGGCGCGGAGCAGATCCACGGCGGGTCCGGATGGCCGCCCCGCCGGGTCCCGGAATTGACTTGGCAGCGCATCCTGGAACCCGATGCGCAGGGGCACTGGCTTCACTGCCTGGGCGGCGGCCGGCGAGGCATACCACAGGAGCAGGAGCTGACAGACGACAAAAACCGATGGCCTGTCCCATTGGTTGACCATGGTGAAGTAATCGGCAGTTCGCGGGTTTTAGTTTAGCGGCGAGGCTAGGAAAGTGCGAAGGTCCAGCGCCGAATTTCGTCGCGGATGGCTTGGAAGCGTTGCGCCACCGGCGCGAGGTCGACTCTGCCCAGTTTGCAGCGGTACTGGAAGAGGCACCGATAGGCCGGAACCATCGCCCAGGCGAAACGCAGGCGGCAGCGTAGCACGATCAGCGCCACTGGCTGGTAAACTTCGGGGGACTCGATGCGCAAGGTCTGCAACTCCATCTGCCTTGCCTGGAACTCGGTTTTCAAGCTGCGCAGCCAGGCACGGAAAATGCGGCAGCGGCGCCGGCGGAAGGCGGTTTCCATGCGGGCCGTATATCCCGGCACGGCGCGCAGGAACTCGATATCGCGTTGGTCGAACAGCCGGATGATAGGGCCTGAAAGTGTGTCCGCCTCCGGCATGGCCGCTCTGGCTGGAGCGGGATTGCTGCGGGTTTTTTCAACAGGGGCGGAAGCCAAGGTTCAGTATGCTGCAGCGGGATTGCGGTGAACAGTGCCAGGCGTACGGGTGAAGGTTGTAGTACCTTTCGAAGAAATTGCGCGGGAGGTTAATGCCCCGAGGAGGAAGAGTCCGAGCTTCCGCTCGGATTGGCAGGCTCAAGCCTGCCCCACCTAGGAATGCCCCCATGAATGGGCTCGGCCCAAAGGGCACCCCGCCTGAAAGGCTACTCTACGAGGGAGGGAAGTGGAGTAAGCTTGCGGTAGGCCCGGCCGATCGAGTGAGTGACCATGGACACCGGTTGCGACCATCCCCGGTTGTTTCCCACGCACGCCAATCTGGGCGACGCGGTGAACAGCAATATCGTGCAATCCGAAATCGAGGGTGGGATCCATCTAAGAGATCTTTCGCCGGGAGCGATCCTGGAGGTGCAAACGCAGAATCGCGCGTACACCATCCTTTATCAGGGATGGGACCAGGCGCTGATCTCGGGCCATCCGGTATTCTGCCCGCAGCCCGTTCGGGTGACGATCCACGGGTCCACGTGGGGGGGATCGATGCTCAAAGCGCGGTTTATCGGACGCGGCATGCGCCTGGAGTTCGGCCGGGCGGAGTGCGACGCGATCCGCACGTCGGTAATTCTGGACGTACGCACGCGTTAGATGGGGTCCGCGGGGGCCGCTACATCACGCGCTGGACGGGGACGGGCCGCAACTCGAATGGGAACAAGGTTTCGAGGAGGCCGGCCGGGCCGCACTCCAGTGGAGCGGGGGGTTCCACGAAGTCCAGTCTGACGACTTCGCAGTCCTCCGAAACCCAGACCCGGTTGACCAGGCGGAACTCGGCGGCATCGTCGGAATCCTTGATGGCGACGCGGACCAGGCGGTCCCCGAAGGCGAGCACCACTCCCTGGAGCACTCGGCCGTTGTTGTAGCGGATACGGATCATCTGAATCCATGATGGGCCTTGCGGGGGCATTCGGAAAGGGCCTTTCGTACCAGCGCTGTACTGGTAGACAGGCGTAGCCGACTAGCACTAACACCTTGGATCATCAGGGATCTGCTTAAGCCCAGAGGTACATTTTGGGAACTTTGTGGGTTAGGGGTGAACCCGCCTATGGGTGATTGCGTCGAAGGCCAGCGCGGGTCGCCTGACCAGTGCAGGGAGGCAGAACCATGGCCTCACATAGGCTGCGTCCAAATACCGCTTGCTTTCCGGCGTGGAATTTAGGACAATTTACCCCATTAGCCTGGAACTGGAGTTTTACTCACACTTGCCGATTCAGGTGCAATAGCTAAATGGGGTTGGTTTTTTAAGGGCCGAAAGAGTCTTGCAGTGCGGCTTCCGCGTTGAGGTCGAGACACCGGTTTCTTCGGGTTCGGACCTACCGAATCCAAACTATCTACGAGGAGAGAAAATGCAACGTCCCTATACGGAAAAGTGGCTGCTCCTACCAGTCATACTCATCGCGTTCTGTTTCCTGCATGGCGCATTCGCACAGGAAACCACCGCGGGACTGCTGGGCATTGTGAAAGACCCATCGGGCGCGTCGATTGCCAAAGCTAGTGTCGAGGTTACCAGCCCGAACCTGATTGGAAACAGGAAAGCGCAGACCGACGATGCGGGCAATTTTCGGATTGCGGCCCTTCCGCCGGGCACGTATACGCTGACGGTATCGGCTCCGGGTTTCCGCACGTTCAAAGAGGCGAACCTGGAATTGACGGTGGGCCGCATGCCGACCATCGAGGTAAAGCTCGAGGTAGGCGCGGTGGCGGAGACGGTGGAAGTTTCCGGCGCGGCAACCATGGTGGACGCATCGCAGAGCAAGGTTTCGATGGCGGTGCAGCAAGAGGTGCTGGACAACCTGCCTAAGGGACGCTCCTTCCAGACGCTGATTCCGCTGGCGCCGGGCGCGCGGGCGGAAGCGCTGCAAAGCGGGAGCACGTCGGGCAGCGCGGCGAGCGCGGGCACGGGGTACCAGATCGATGGCGCCAGCGACGGGGAGAACGTGTTCCTGGTGGATGGCGTGAACGTGACGCAGATCCAGAACGGCGGCGTGGGTAAGAACTACCAGATGGAGTTCATCGACGAAGTGCAGGTGAAGACGAGCAGCTTCGAAGCCGAATTCGGCGGCGCGCTGGGCGGCGTGATCAACGTGGTTCCCAAGAAGGGCTCCAACGAGTGGCACGGATCGCTGTTGAACTATCTGAGCAGCAACGCGTTCAACGCGAACAATGTGGACCGGAGTTTGACGACGAACCCGACGCTGCCGTCGTTGAACACGACGACCCGGATGGACTCCATCCCCGAGTACTACATGGCTAACAAAGACCAGTCGACCACCGTGGAGCCTGGCTACCAGGTGGGCGGCCCGTTGTGGAAGAACAAACTGTGGATCTTCAGCAGCTACATCCCGAGCATCAACACGACAAGGCGCCTGACCACTTTCACGAGCGCAAACCCGGGTCCGCGCAACCTGACATCCACGACGACCACGCACAACGCCTACAACCGGTTCGACTACGGCGTAACCAACTCGCTGCGCCTGTTCGCTTCCATGAACTACGGCTACTACCGGCAGACGGGTACGCTGAGCGGCGCGGACGCGGTGGCTGGTTCGGGTTATGTAAACACCAGCCGGACGACCGATCCCAACACGCTGCGGGCGGACGCGGGTACGGTGAATCCGCTTTCGATCTGGACGTTCGGGGGCGACTGGACGCCGACGCCGAAACTGGTGGTGAGCGCCCGCTACGGATACTTCTTCAACAACACCGAAGCGCGCGGAACCCCGGTGGGAACCCGGTATGCGTACCAGGCCACGGTCAACGCATCGAGCGTCGATCTGGCTGGCCAGCCGTTCCCGGCTTCCTCGTTCAACACTTCGGGTTACGCCAACATTCCGAGCAACCTGGCCACCTCGTACGACGCATACAAGCGCAAGGGCATCAACGTGGATGCCTCGTACTTCGTGCACTTCGCCGGCACGCACACGTTCAAAACGGGGTACTTCCGGTCGACGCAATCCGACGAGGTTCTGAGGACGTACAACGGCGGCGCCGTCAACCTCTACTGGGGCCAAGCCTATGCGCCTGTCACCAGCACCACGGCCTGCGACGGGATCATCGCGGCGAATAAATCGAACGGCTGGCCGGGTGTCTGCCAGGGCCGGTACGGGTACTTCATCGTGGGTACCGGCGTGGTCAACACCGGTGCGGACCAGCAGTCGGCGCAGGCATATTACTTCCAGGACAGTTGGCAGGTGGGCCACGGTTTGACGCTGAACCTGGGTATCCGGCTGGACGAAGAAACGCAGCCTCCGTTCGATCCGACCCGTTTCCCCACGGTGCATTTCGGCTGGGGCGACAAGATCGGTCCGCGGCTGGGCGGCGCGTATGACGTGATGCACAACGGCAAGCTGAAGGTATATGCCAGTTACGGCCAGTTCTACGACATCATGAAGCTGGGGCTGGCGCGCGGAAGCTTCGGCAGCGACTACTGGCACAACTGCGTATACGCCATGGACGATACCAACTACCAGGCGATCACGCCGAGCTATCCGATCGGCGGCGGTTGCCCGGCCAGCGGTCCGGCGCCGGGCGTGACGGTGGGCCGATTCATCGAGAATGTGGACTACCGCGCCACCAAGGCGGATACCCGCGACCCGGCCATCTCTCCGGATATGAAGCCGATGAAGCAGCATGAGTTTGTGACCGGCGCCGACTGGGCGATGAATCCGAGTTGGGCGCTGACCTTCCGGTATGCGCGCAAGCGTCTGGATAATGCCATCGAGGACATGTCGATCACCGACAACCTGGGTTTCTATATCGGCAACCCCGGCAGCCAATTCGCCGACCTGCTGCACCGTCCGGTAGTTACGCCGGACGCCAACGGCAATAACTATCTGACCACGGTACCGTTCTGCGCGGAGTGCCCGCCGGTGGTCAAGGCGAGCCGCCGCTACGACGGCGCCGAGTTCCGCCTGGCGAAGAGGCCCGGCGCGGGAAAATGGTTCGGATCGGTGAGCTACACGTACAGCGCGCTGCGGGGCAACTATCCGGGGTTGACCAACACCGACCCGACGGATGGAACGTTCGGCCGGCATGCGCCCAACAACAGCCGACTGTTCGACCTGCCGACGATGACGTATCTTCCCAACGGCAAGATCGACGATGGTCCGCTGTCCACCGACCGTCCGAACACGGCCACCGGCTATGCCTACTATGTCATCAAGTGGAAAGGCATGGAGACGAACCTTGGGCTGACGCAATCCGCCTTCCAGGGTACGCCGCTCAATTCCTGCCTGGCTGTGGTCGGCTCCTCGTCGGCTTGCCAGTGGGCCGAGGGCCGCGGCAATTTCGTAAGATTGAGCCGCGCCGCCAATGGCGACATCGTCAGCGGCGGGGTGGTCAATAACGCGCGGACCGACCCGCTGATCCAGACCGATTTCAACCTGCGCCATGAGGTGGTAATGAAAGAGAGGATGCGGATCGCGTTCGAGGCTACTTTCATCAACCTGTTCAATCAACGGGCGGTGGAGTCGGTGTACGAGTTTATGATCAACACCAACCAACTGATCAGTCCGACCAGGCCGTCGCGGTTCTCGGGCGATCCGCAGGTAGATTGGGGCAAGGTGATGAACGGCTACAACTACATCGATGCCATGAACGGCACGGGAGCCTTTGCCGGCGTGCAGAGTAAGTCGACCTTTGCAAACCGCTACGGGATGCCGAACCTGTGGCAGACGGCGCGCAACCTCCGCCTGGCGGTTCGGTTCACGTTCTAGGCAGGCAAGAGCTGGAAGTTCCGAGGGGCTGGGAAACCGGCCCCTTTTTTTGTGTGCCGAGCATGTTCGACAACTCGGGGGTGCAAGTCCCCTTCACAACCTGATGGAGGTGAAGTGATAGCGAAACGCAAGGGCGTAACCGTGAGGGAGCGTCTGAAAGAAGCG
>JBEKDV010000222.1:0-12578 GCA_050014175.1 Candidatus Solibacter sp.
TGCTGCGCAAGGAGATGGCCGAGCATCCCGACCTCCTGACGGAATTCGAGGGCAAAATCACAGATACCCAGCTCGTCCGCGCCGCCGCCGCTTGAGAAAATGTAGAAACTCCAGGGACAGGCCTCCAGGAGGCCTGTCCTACTGCAAGGACCGCTCCAGCCAGTCGAGCATCTCACGCTGGCGCTCCGCCTGGCCGGCGGCGACTTCCAGGTTCACGTAGCGGAAGCCGCGCGCCGCGGCCAGGCGGGAGAGCGACCCGTCATCCTGCTTCGGCCCACGCTGTTGCAGCACGACGTTGTACGGTGAGGTCTTCAGCACCTCGAAATCCCGCGGGTCGGTGCACAGGAAAAATGCGTGCGGATCGTCCGGCTGGCGCAGCGAGGTCTGGTCGCTGATGGGCACTTCCGCGGCCACCGAATAGCCGGATGCGTTATTGTGCAGCGCGATGGTCAGGCCGCCTTGGGGCGGGGTCAGGGCGCGCACCAGTTTCTCCCGGCCGCGATCCAGCACGTCGAGCGCCTTGCGCACGCGCTCCGGGGCAACGCCCGGATTCAACGACTGCAAATTGGCTTCCGCCCCAGTGCGCGAGAACATGCGGTTGGGGTCCAACTGGAGCGATTCCACCGCCACCACACGGGTGCGGCTTTCGATCAAAAACGCCAACCCCGCGTGCGTCCGCATGTGGCGTTCCAGCACCTGGCGCGCGGTCTCCTCATTGCCGTGGATGCGCAGATAGCGCCGCCGCGAACGCCCGTGGCGCAGGATGCGGAAGCGCGCTCCGGCCAGGCTGATATGACGCGGGCGCAGGAACGGCAACCAGCCCAGGGCCAGGAACTGCCGCCGGGTTACGCCATTTTTCACGCCATGTGTCGCGTCCGCCGAGGGGCTCACTGCGCTTCGTCCTGGGGCCGCTTCTTGTGCTTGGGCTTCTTGCGCAGCGATTTGGGCTCGATCGGCTTCCCCGCCGGCACCGGGCCCACCCGCTCGCGCGCGATGGCTCTCACTTCCTTGCCGGCATCAAACGTCTTTTTCTTGCGTGGCAATCATCCTCCGCACCGTGCTGCCCAGCATCTCCGGTGTAAACGGCTTGTGCAGGAACATCACCCTGCCCGGGGCCGCGGCCTGCAACATGGCTATGTCCACAGGATACCCGCTGCAGGCGATCACGCACACCCGGGGGTCCGCCGCCAGGATCCGCGCGGCCAGGTCTTCCATGCGGACGCCGCTCATGGTGGCATCCAGCAAGGCCAGGGCGAAGGCGTGCGGCGCGGCCTCCACCGCCGCCCACGCCTTTTCCGTACTGCCGGCGGTGACCACCCCATAGCCCAACCGCTCCAGATAGACGCTCATCATCTTGAGCAGGGATGGCTCGTCATCCACGATCAGGACTTGGCTGGCGGCGTTGGTCATAGGTTGGACGGATGTATGATCGCCCTATGAGATTCTACACGGAATATCTGACCTTCGAGACAGCAAAACATAGGGATTACATAAATATAACTCCCCAGGTTGAATCCGTCCTCGATAAAAGCAAAATCCGCGAAGGCATGATCCTGGTATCCGCCATGCATATCACCGCCGGCGTGTGGGTCAACGACGCCGAAGACGGCCTGATCGCCGACATCGACGAGTGGCTGGAGAAACTGGCTCCGTTTCGCCGCGACTACCGGCACCACCGCACGGGCGAAACCAATGGCGATTCCCACCTGAAAAGCCTGCTGGTCCACCACGAGGTGATCGTGCCGGTGACCGCCGGCCGGCTCGATTTCGGTCCCTGGCAACAGGTCTATTACGCGGAGTTCGACGGGCAGCGTCCCAAACGCGTCATTATTAAAGCGATGGGAGAGTGACGCGCGTAGCGAAAGGAAGCGGCGCCCAACGGCATTCCCCGGTTGGAGAGACTATGAAACTTCGTATTTCGCTCAGCCTGATGCTCAGCGCCGCCACCGCGCTGTGCGCCGATCTTCCCGTCAAGCAGGTTGTGCTCTACAAGCACGGGGTGGGCTTTTTCGAGAGAAGCGGCACGCTGGGCGCCGGCGAATCGGCGCGTTTGGATTTCAACGCGACGGAGATGAACGACGTGTTGAAGTCGCTCACCATTAGCTCCAGCGGCGGCGGCAAGGTTACCGGGCTGCGCTACGATTCGATGGACCCGCTGGGCCACAAACTGGCCGAGTTCCCCTTCACCATCGGCGGCGGCGGCATGCCGGGCATGCTGGATCAGCTCAAGGGCGCGCGCGTGGAGTTGAAGCTGGGCACGGAGACCGTTACGGGCGCGATCGTCAGCGCCCGCACCTTCGCGGGCACCGATAAGCAGCCGGAGCACGATCAGCTCAATCTCATGCTGGACTCTGGCGAATTCCGCACGGTGGACCTGGGCGCCGCTACCGGCCTGCGCTTCCCCGACGCGAAATTGCAGCAGCAGTTCAAGGATTACCTCGCCGCGCTGGCGGCCGCGCGCTCCAAGGAGAAGCGCAGCGTCTATATCGATTCCACCGACGCCAGGGAGCGCGACGTCACCGCCAGCTACATGATCCCCGCGCCGGTGTGGAAATCCAGCTACCGGCTGATCTTCGGCGACAAGGCGCCCATGCTGGAAGGCTGGGCGATTGTGGACAACACCACCGGCGAAGATTGGACCAAGGTGCAGCTCGCGCTGGTGTCGGGCCGGCCGATTTCCTTCGTCAGCCAGCTCTATGCGCCGAAGTACGTGAATCGTCCGAGCGCCGAACTGGCGGACGACACCGCGGCGCAGGCGGTGGTCCACTCGGGAGCGTTCGAGGATATGGAGGCGAAGGCCGCTCCGGGAGGGGGTGGAGGAGCGGCGGGCCGGAGTATGGCGATGGCGCGCGCCAGGATGGCTCCGGCCGCGCCAGCCATGGCGGCGCCGATGAGCGGGCGGGCCGATGCCGCCCTGGAAGCTGTCAGCGTCGTTCCCAGTTCCATCGCGGCCGATGCCGTAGGCCGCGAGCTGGGCGATCTGTTCGAGTACCGCATCGCCCAGCCAGTCACCATCCGTAAGAACGAATCCGCCATGCTGCCGTTCCTGCAACAAACCATCGAGGGTCGCAAACTGCTGATCTATTCCGACCACGGCTCGCAGCACCCCACCAACGCCGCGGAGCTGACCAACTCCAGCGGCAAGACGCTGGACGGCGGCCCGATCACGGTCTACGACGCGGGCGCCTATGCCGGTGAAGCCCTCATGGAAACCCTCAAGGCCAGCGACAAGCGCCTCATCAGCTATGCCGTCGACCTGGGTACGCGCATCACAGAAGCCTTCGGCAGCAAGGCCGCCATGGTCCGTGAGATCCACGCCAACCGCGGCATCCTGAACACCAAGTACGCCGCCGAGGAGACCCGCACCTACACCGTGCGCAACGTGGATCAGAAGGCCAAGACGCTCATCATCGAGCACCCGCTGCGCCCCGGCTACACGCTGCTCAACCAGAAACCGAAGGAAAAGACCGCCACCAACTACCGTTTCGAACTGGCGCTGGCCGCCGGCGCGACGCAGGAATTCGTGGTCAACGAAGAGCGGGTCTACGAGGAATCCACCGCGGTGAGCAACTTCAGCCCCGATATGCTGGTCAACTACCTGCAAAACCGCGCGCTCAGCGATGCCGGACACCGTCAATTGCAGCGCATCGCGGACCAGAAGCGCCAGACCGCCGAGAACGACCGCGCGCTACAGGATGCCAATGCGCAGATGAACGGCCTGACCGCCGATGAGGACCGCGTCCGACGCAATATTCAAAGTCTCAACAACGTCGCCGGCCAGCAGCAGCAAGTGCAAACCTACGCCAGGCAACTCGACGCACTGGAGCAGCAGTTGGCCGCCCTGCGCGACAAGCAGGCCGAATTGCAGAAGAAGAAGTCGGCGTTACAGACCGCTTTGGACCAACTGGTGGAGGCCTTGACCTTCTAATTCCATCCCACCGGATTCGAGTGTGGGTAGTCCAATGTGACTATTTTCACATCCGCCAGGGAACTGGTATTATGGCGTACATGTTGGGACGCTATCCAGCATGTTTTTCCGGTTCCCTCGCCCTTGTAGCCCTGATGGCGGGCGGTAGCGTGCCGTCTCACGCCCAAGAGGCGCCGCCAGAAAGCGCAACCCTGGCGAGGGAGCGGACGCTGATGGCCGGAAGTTTTGCGTCGGAAAAGCTGTGGGTGTGGCAAAAACGGCTCAACCTGCAAGCCTGGGACATCTCCGTGGTGGTGGCGCGCGCCGCCGAACTGAGGCCGCGAACCGTGGGCCACATCCGCTGGGACCGCGCTAAGAAAACCGCCGCGATCCAGGTCCTCGACCCCGCCGACTACCATCTGCCGTTTGACGCCATGCTGCGCGACATCGAGTTCACGGTGGTTCATGAATTGATCCACCTGGAAATGGTGCCGATCCTTTCGGATTTGCTGCGCACGGACGCGAACCGCATGGAGGAAGAACACGCGGTGAATCAGATGGCCGAGGCCCTCCTCAAACTCGACCGCGGGCAGTAGTTCGGGGGCCGCCGCCCCAAGATCGCGGAACAACGCTATCGCGCCTGGACGCGCCTGTTGCTCGGCTTGATGCTGCTGGCGTCCGCGGCCACCCTGATGCAACTCAGCCCCGCCATCCGCCTGCTGCCGGATTACCTGCTACTCGCCTTCTTTTGCGTCACGCTGTATTACAAAGAGCGTCTGGTCTTCTTCGATCTGGTGCTCAAGCGCGGCGCGTTCCTGGCTTTCTCACTGCTGGTGCTGGCGACATTTTTCCTGGTCCGCCCGGCCACCGCCTGGGGCCAGTGGCTGGTGCTGGCGCCGCTGTGGCTGGTTGGCCCCTGCATCTACGGGCTGCTGGCGCGCACCATCGATCGCGTATGCCTGCGCCGCCGCTACACGGCCGCGGAGGCCGAACGCCGGTTCGTGGCCGCGGTGCAGGCGGCCGAGAACGAGGAAGATCTGGCCGCGCGCGCCGCGCACGCGTTGAGCGAGATTTTCGAAGCGGCGGCCGATGTGCGGTTCGTGCCCGCGCCGGCGCCCGGGCCTGACCCGGAAGGCTCCATCGGCGCCGCCATCGGAGCGCACGGCGAGTTGGCGCTCTCGCCGCGCGCCAACTCCCTGCCCTATCTGAGCGACAACCGCAATCTGCTGCAATCGCTCGGGCGCACGCTGGGCGTGGTGCTGGAGAATGTCTGCTTCCGGGAGCGGGAAGAGCACCTGCGCGATCTGGCCAGCCGCGCCGAGTTGAAGGCGTTGCGCGCGCAGATCAACCCACACTTCCTGTTTAACGCGCTCAACGCTATCGCCGGCCTGATTCACACACGGCCGCAACTGGCGGAGGAGACACAGTTGGCCGAAATCTTCCGCTACACGCTGCGCAAATCGGAGAAGGAGTGGGTGCGGCTGGATGAGGAACTGGAGTTCGTTGCGGCCTACCTGCGCGTGGAGGAGGCGCGTTTCGGCGAACGGCTTCAGGTAACGTTGTCGGTGGACCCCGCCGCCGCGACGGTCCCCGTACCCGCCATGAGCATACAGCCGCTGAGTCCTCCGGCGCTATTTTAGCTTGGCGCGCAAAAAAAACCGGAGTGCGGCGCTTTCGCCGCCACGCACCGATGGGACTACACTATGTTGCATGGACCGACGATACTTTTTGGGTTCCGCAATCTCGGCCGGCGCGGCGCTCCGTTCCAGCGCGCTCGCCAGCCCCAACGACACAGTCCGAGTGGCCTGCGTAGGCTTCCGCGGCCGGGGCCGGGACCACATCCGCGCCTACAGCCAGATGACCAACGTGGAAATTGCCGCGCTCTGCGACATCGATGAATCGGTGCTCAACGCGCAGTTAGCCGCCGTCGAAAAGACCAAGGGGAAGCGTCCCGCGGCATACACCGACCTGCGCAAGCTGCTGGAGGACAAGTCGATCGACGCCATCTCCATCGCCACCCCCAACCACAGTCATACGCTGCAAACCATCTGGGCGTGCCAGGCCGGCAAGGACGTCTACGTGGAGAAGCCCTGCTCGCACGATATGTTCGAAGCGCGCCAGATTGTGGCCGCCGCGCAGAAGTACGGGCGCATGGTGCAGCATGGCAGCCAGCAACGCTCCGGCGTTGGCCGCGCGGTGGTGCAGCACATCCACGATGGCCTGCTGGGCGACGTCTACATGGCGCGCGGCCTGTGCTTCAAATGGCGCGACACCATCGGGCGCAAGCCGGTGGAGGCCGTGCCGCCGGGCGTACATTACGATCTCTGGCTGGGACCGGCGCCGGAACACGCATACACCGCCAATCGGCTCCACTACAACTGGCACTGGTTTTGGGATTACGGTAACGGCGACCTGGGCAACCAGGGAATTCACCAGATCGATATGGCCCGCTGGGGCCTGGGCGTGAAATATCCGACCAAGATCAGCGCCATCGGCGGACATTTCATGTTCGACGACGATCAGGAGACGCCCAATACGCTGACCGCGACTTTCGAATTCGAAGAGGGGGCGGTGAAGAAGATGCTGGTTTTCGAAGTGCGCCACTGGATGAGCAACCACGAAGCCGGCATCGGCGAACCCAGAGCCGGCAACACGGTCGGGACCACGTTCTACGGCTCCAAGGGCTACCTCTCGATGTGGGACGAAGACAACCACCAGTACTCCAGTTGGCTCGGCCGCGAGCAGAAACCGGGGCCCGGCTCGACCTCCGCCGAGTCGATGGGCAATCACTGGGCCAACTTCATCGACGCCGTGCGCAGCCGCAACCAATCGGACCTGCACGCGCCTATCGCCGAAGGCGCCATCTCCACGACGCTGGTTCACCTGGCCAACATTTCCTATCGCCTGGGACGCACGCTGCATTTCGACGCCGCCAGCTATTCCTGTCCCGGCGACGCAGAAGCCAACCGCATGTTCAGGCGCGCGTATCGCCAGCCGTTCGTGGTGCCCGACAAGGTCTAAGGTTCTTTGGTGGGGCAGGCGGGGTACCCTCCGGGTCCGCCTGCCGCGCCCGCTTGCGGGCGCTCATTTCAGAGCTTCACGGCGTTCTTGCGGACGTAGTCTTCCACCTTGGCCGGCGCACGCCCGATGTAATGATACGCCTCCCCGTAGGCCAGACCGAACTTCTTGCCGGTTTCCGCGTCCCGGTCCAGTACGAACTGGCGGGTATACTCTCGGTTGGCCGTCTCGTCATCGTTGCCGAGCAGGGGAAGCCGCAGCCCCTGCTCCGTCAGGCGGCGCCGCAGTTGCGCCCCCTGCTGGCCGGCCGGACCCTGCGCCGCGTTGAGGATGTTGATGGCAATCTTCCGGTCCATGAAGTCGCCGATGTCCACTACGCGGTTGACATACTCGGGGCCGCGGGCGAAGTAATACTTCTCCATCACCGAGTGGGGGGACAGACCGGCGTCGAGGTGCTCCGGATAATCCTTGGCCATGCCGGACATCCAGCAAGCCGCTTCCACGGCGCTAGCGGTGGCGTAGTGGTCCGGATTCTCCTCATAGTGCGCCCAGGGATCGTAGCAGACCACCGTGTCCACCTTCAGCAGGCGAAAAAGAAAGATGAGGCGCAGGCGCAGTTCGAGGGGAGAGACGCCGTCCAACATGTGGTTGCGGTAGTACAGGTCGTAGGCCTTCTTCATCCCGAACGCTTTGGCGACCGCGAGATTGTCGCGCTCGTTGGCCAGCACGCCCTCGCCGACCGTTCCCGGGCCGGTATGGTCGTCGTTGGTAGTGCGGATCAGGTAGCCCGTGTACCCTTCCTGCATTAGCTTCAGCACCAGACCGCCCGCGAAGAGGGGGATATCGTCGGCATGCGGTTGAATAGCGGCGAGCACCTTCCCCGCATGCGGCTTCCCCGGCTGCGCGCGCTCGATTTGAATCTCCGTGTCGGCAAACGGACCGTCGGCGGCCGTTGCGCCCGCGGTGGAAACGGCGAATGCGCCACCGGCAACTCGCGCAATAAACTCGCTGCGCTTCATCGGATCACCTCCTAAAGTATTGTGATCCTATTTCCGGCAATGGTGCGGCACCACACGGTCTGCGCGACGGTTCAGTCGCCGCCGGACTTCTTGGGGTAGCCGACGCTTTGGGCAAGGATGATGCGCTGTTCGGCGCGCAGGTTCAGCGCTTTGCCCAGATCGGCGCGGTTCACCGATGCGCGCACCACCGCGCCCAGGCCTTCGGAAGCGCAGAACAGATAGACGTTCTGGGCGATGAACCCGGTGTCGGCGTTGGCGGTAGCCAGCTTGGCCGCATCGTCACCGCCCAGCTTGGCGGTGTCGCTAATGTAGATCAGGTTGACCGGCGCGGTGGTGGCGTAATCCTGGGTTCCGGCGAGTTTGCGCAAGTCAGCCTGCGCTACAGGCTTCAGCGCGTTCGCCTTGGCGTCGTAGACGTAGGCTCCATCGGCCATGATCACGTAGACGTCGATATCCTGGTGGTTGGATGACGACGGCGCCGTGCGGCGACCATCGTCGCGGTTGATGCCCCAGGCAGCCCACAGGAGGTTGGAAAGCACCTGCCTGGAAAGCGCCTCCGGGCCGAAATCGCGGACGGACTTCCGTTCTTTGAGGACCTGCATCAGCGGCTTGCCGCCGCTGGTTTGGGGGGTTGGCAGCGCAACCGGCTTGAGTTCCTGCCCGGTGATCAGTCCCACCGGGACCAACAAGAGAGCAATAAGAGATCTGGACATCGGCTTCTCCATGCGCAGTATAGCCGATGTTTGGGTAGCCCGGAGGCGGGTGGACGGGCCGGACGAGGCGGCGGCCGTGCCGGGCTGGCGGTCGGAAAGGACGGCCTCGTTCCCGCACGGAGCGCGCCCCTATGCCGCGTACTCCTTGGCATTGGCCGGCATGGAAAGCAGCACTTTGCTCCGCGGCAGAGAGGCTTTCAGCATTTCGAGTTCGTTTGCGCCCGAGAGCAGAGGCAGCGCGACCTGCCCTCCCTGGGCTGCCGAGCGGCAGAAGGCCATCATGATTTCGAACCCTTGGAAAGCACTGCCGAAATGGCAGGGATGGACCTTCCGCTCGTCATCGAGCCAGTCGGCGATGTTCTGGATGTACGGCGGCATGTCGAGATCGTAGTTCATCGAGCCGCCGCCGGATTGGGAGACCTGCTTGGCTACCATGCGCCAGCCGCCGCCGGTCAGCACCTCAGCGAAACCTTCGGTGCCCTGGGCGCCGATGCGGCACTTCCGCCACCAATAGTCGACCTCCGGCACATCCGGCGCGCCCGCGCCACATTCGATGACGCCGTGCACGCCGTTGGAAAAGTGAATGAAGCCGGCGATGTAATCGGGTGAAGGATGCACGTCGGCCAACTTCACCCGCCCCGAGGCCTGCGCCATGACCCATTCCGCCCCGGCGTCGCCATTGAACCAGCGGGTATAGTCGATGAGGTGCGAGAGCATGTGCGTCATCCAGCCGGTGGAGGTTCCATAGACGGTGTGAATCCGTCCCAAAGCGCCGCTGGCCACAGCCTCTTTCACCTTCCGATAGTGTTCCCCGTAGCGATGTTGATGGCTGACGACAGCTTTCACGCCGCTCGCTTGCAGCAGGTCGCGTATTGCGAGGCCCTCGGCACTGGTCAGCGCGATGGGCTTCTCCATGGCGATCAGCCGGGCCCCGCTTTCGATTCCGATGCGGACCAGTTCGGCGCGAATGTGCGGCAAGGTGCAGAAGCAGAACACGTCGGGCCGGACCGACAGAGCCAGATGGCGGGCATCGGTCGATTTGGCCGCCACGCCCAGTTTAGCGGCCGCCAGGTCCAGGCGAGCCTCATCGATGTCGCAGAGGCCGGCCAGCTCGAAGCGGGGATTCGCCTGGAACGCGGCGGCGTGGTGCATCCCCCGCTTGCCGGCGCCGACGACCACTACTCGATACCGGTCTTTCATGCGACACCCGCATTCCGGTCCCATTCGAGGACCTTGCCGATCGCGTAATCCACCTCCTGCTCCGTGAGTTCGGGGAACATCGGCAGAGAGATGCAGCACGCCGCGTTGCGCTCGGAGTTCGGAATTTCGCCGGCGATCCGCGCGTCTTTGCCCCACGGATACCCTTCCTGCTGGTGAATGGCGATCGGGTAGTGGCACTTGGCGTCGATGCCGTTCTCGATCAGGAAATTCAAGAGCGGGTCGCGCTGCTCCGCTTTCTTCGTTTCGATGACATAGAGATGATAGACGTGGTAGTATCCCGGCGTCTCATAAGGCAGAGTGAAACTGCCGGCGTCCCGCAGTCCCGCCGAATAACGGGCGGCCCACTTCCGGCGAAGGGCGTTCCAGTCGTCGATGTGCCGGAGCTTGGCGCTCACAACCCCGGCATGGATGTCATCCAGGCGGCTATTGGTGCCCATGCTGTGGCAGGATCTCTTGTCCGAGCCGTGGTTGCGCAACTTGCGGATGGCGCGGTCCACTTTCTCGTGATTGGTAACCACGGCGCCGCCATCGCCGAAACATCCCAGGTTCTTCTGGATGATAAAGCTGGTGCACACGGCGTCACTCAGTTCGCCGATGCGGAACCCGTCGCCGCGGGCGCCAATCCCTTGCGCATTGTCCTCGATGACCAGGAGATTGTGCCGGTCCGCGATCTTGCGGATGGCCTTCATGTCCGCGCACTGCCCATAAAGATGTACCGGAACCAGCGCCTTGGTCTTGGGCGTAATTGCCGCTTCGATCTGCGACGGATCGATGCAGTTGGTCCGCGGGTCGGAATCGACGAAGACCGCCGTCGCGCCCGCGATCCAAATCGCCTCGGCGGTAGCGAAGAATGTGTTGGTCGTGGTGATGCACTCATCGCCAGGACCGATCCCCAGCGCCTGGAAGGCGAGCCACAGGGCATCCGTCCCATTGCCCACGCCGACCGCGTACTGCATTCCGTGATACGCGGCGAATTCTTTCTCGAACTGCTTCAGCATCGGCCCCA
Organism: Candidatus Solibacter sp.; assembly: GCA_050014175.1. GTDB lineage: Bacteria > Acidobacteriota > Terriglobia > Bryobacterales > Bryobacteraceae > Solibacter. The sequence goes on from JBEKDV010000222.1 coordinate 10,885, forward strand.
TAACATATTGGCCGGACTCCAGAACTTCGCGAATGTTGGTATCTATTTCGTCTTTGATGTTGTGATATTGCCGGACATGGCCATAAAAAGAGACATTCATGCGGGTAACTCCTATGATGGAACTGAAGCGCGCGCACGAACGCGCGCGCCCTAACCAAAACAATTATTGCACGGCCAGCGGCATGATGCGCCGCGGCAACGCCGGCAACGACGTCAGACGGCCGTGTACTCCTCCAGCAACCGCAGAAACAACCGGTAGTCGCCGAGGGAAACTTCCGGCGGCGTCTGGTGGTCGACGCTGGCAAGAAACCCGCCCGTCCGCATCAACGGGCGCAAGCGCTCGAACTCCTCCCGCATGGCCCTCTCGCCCAGGTGCATCACCCGCTTGTTGTAGTGGCCCACCATCCGCAGCGTCGGATACATCTCGCGCAGCACCCCGCCATCGACGCCGGCCTGCCGTTCCAGCGGTAGCACGCCTTCCACGCCGACCGATTGCAGCCACGGCACGAGCTTGGTCACATCGCCATCGGTGTCCACCACGGTGATGGCGTTCATCTCCTTGACCCGCTCCAGCAGGCGCACGTAATAACGCGTCAGGAACTCGTCGCAGATGCGGCGGGAGACCATCGGTCCATGGTTGTAGGACATGTCCTCGGCGATGGTGGTGAACGTCGGCACGCAGACTTGGCCAATTTGTTCCAGCAGGCGCAGGTTGAATTCCAGCAGGTCCTGGTTGATCCGGTGAAGCAGTTCCGGCTGATCGTAGTACGCCAGCATCAGCTTCTCGAACCCGAGCAGCGTGCGCGGAAACCAAAAGAACCCTTCCAGCGTGGTCCATACGACCACCTCGCCTTCCGCCTGCCGTTTGGCCCACGGCCGCATGGCGGCGATCGCGCCACTGTGGTCGGGATACAGCGAGGGACGTATGCGCAGGTAGTCGTCCATGGTGGAGACGGTGCCCTCGACGTGGTGCTGGACGGCCTCAATGGTGGCGTCGGTGGTGCTGAACCAGAACTGCTTGTATGGGTCCAGGCCGAAGTATTGCGAGATTTCGAAGACATCGTTCAACTCCGCCGGCAAGCCCTCCCCGTGCCAGCGTTCGATGGTGAGATCCCACCACATCGCCCACTCCCATCGAGGCAGCCGGTCCACCGGCTGGAAGTTCATGAGCGCCCGGAAACGCTCCACATGGTTCAACGCGGCACCTTCAGGCGGATGTTTTCTGGTTGCACGGAATTTCCCAATGTCAGTTACATTGAAGTCCGGCACACCGCGAATGTCAACCGGGTCGGATGGCGCGGCTATTCCAGCCGGATCACGGCGGCGTTTCGGTCTTCGACGGTAACTGACAGCGTGTTGCCGCTGATCGCCGGATGGCCGGCTTCCTGCCAGAGGTCCACTGCCCGTTGAAACGTGGAGGGCAGTAAGATCTTGACGCTGCGTGCGGTCCGCGTGGGATTGACTACCCAGACATAGGTGCCGCCTGCCCCTTTATGCAATCGGGCTTTCACCGCCGGGTCGCTGGATTGCACCTGCTGCCTTACGCCGCCCCAGGCGAGCAGGCCGGCGAAGAATTCACGAGTTCCGACCGCGTGGTTCCGGTAGTAGCTGCCACCCGGGAAAGTGCCGATTAACAGCGTCTTGCCGCTGCCAAAGGTGTGCTCCACGGCGGCGATGTGGCCGTTGGCGTACTG
>JBEKDV010000223.1:0-12572 GCA_050014175.1 Candidatus Solibacter sp.
CTCCTGAGGTTGAATTGGTTCTTGGCTGGAACCCAATCCAGCATATCAGGAGCTCAGCCTCTCACCGGCCGCCGATCTCCGTCCTCAACCGCTCAGTGAGCCCGCTAATTAGGACAGCACTGACGCGCGATTGGCCATTCCCGAAATCGCCGTGCCCCTGATCGAGAGCTCTTGGGAGGCGGAACCGCCGGCGCTGTACGGGCGCTTCGATCTCGCTTTTGACGGGGTGAACCCGCCGAAACTGCTGGAGTATAACGCGGATACGCCGACTTCGCTGCTGGAGGCGGCGGTGGTCCAGTGGTACTGGCTGCAGGACTGCTTCCCCAAGCGCGACCAGTTCAATTCCCTCCATGAACGGCTGGTGGCGCTGTGGAAGGAACTGGCCGAGTACCTGCCGGGACGGCGCATCGACTTCTGCTCCATGGACGACGCCGAGGACGGGATGACCGTCACCTACTTGCAGGACACCGCGCAGCAGGCCGGCTTAGAGGCGTCGATTTTCCCCATCGACGAGATCGGGTGGGACGGCAACACATTCCTGGGGCCGGACGATCGGCCGTTGGGCGCAGTCTTCAAACTCTACCCGTGGGAATGGATGGTGCGCGAGGAGTTCGGCAAGCACCTTGGCGCCGCGCAGACGATGTGGATCGAGCCGGCGTGGAAAATGCTGCTTTCCAATAAGGGGATCCTGCCGGTTCTATGGCAGTTGTTCCCCCGGCATCCTTATTTACTGGAGGCGAGCTTCGACGGTCCGGGGCTGATGATGGCGTGGGCCAAGAAACCGATCCTGGGCCGCGAGGGCGCCAATATTGTGCTCCACCAACCGGGGAAGGACGTCGAGACCGGCGGAGATTATGGCCAGGAGGGCTTCATCTTCCAGCAGATGGCGCCGTTCAAGAGCTTCGACGGCATGTATCCGGTGGTCGGCAGTTGGCTGATCGGACACGAGGAAGGGAACGCGGCAGGGGGGATGGGTCTTCGCGAATCGGACACGCCCATCACTACTAATACCAGTCTGTTCGTGCCCCACCTGTTCGACTAGCCATTAGACCCGGGGACAGACCGGGGTGTCCGCGCGGCCCAAAAGCAGGGCCTTGGGACACTCTGGTCTGTCCCCTAGCCCATGAAATCGAAGAGCGTGGTTTGCGGCATCTTGGCCTGCATCTGAAAGGCGGCCTCTATCTGTATGTTGCCTTGCGTGATGGTCATCGCGTCGGTGGTGATATCGGCATCCTCCTTCTGGCTCAGTTCGCTCTTGAGCTGGACGTCGTAGCTGGCGCTGTAGTTGGTGGCGTCGGTGATCCGGTTCTCCACGGTGCCGTAGAAAGCCTGGGCGGTATTGAGATGATCCGAGGCGGTTTGCAGCGATGCGCTGGCCGCCGTGATTTGCGTCGTGTCGTTGGCTAGCAGGCCAAGACGCAGGTTGTTGAGCGCGGCGAAGACATTGTCGCCGGCCAGGGTGTCGTCGGGGTTACGCGCATCGAAGATATCCTGGGCGTTTTGCGAGACGGCAAACGAACCGCCCGAGGCATTCTCCACCTGGCTGGTGGCGGGGGAACTGGTCAGGCGCGAGACGCCGTTGGGCTGGGTGAGATCCACGGCGTACGGCGGCGTACCGTCTTGATCGCCGCCAAAAATGTAGCGTCCCTGGACGGCGGTGTTGCTGATGGCCGTCATCTGGTCCAGCAGGGATTCCACTTCATCGGCGATACTCTGCCGGCCGGTCGCGTCGACCGTGAAGTTGGCCCCCTGGGTGGCCAGCACCGTCGCGCGGTCCATGAGCTGGGTGGCGGAACTGAGGGCCGAATCGGCGGCGTCGGCATCGGCTTGGGCCACCCCAAGATTGGACTGGATCTGCGAATTGTGGACTTCGTCGGTGCGCAGTTGCAGGATGATATCGAGCTCGTCGGGGGCGTCCGAGGCCACGTTCACGCGCTTGCCGCTGGAAGTCTGGAGGGTGGCTTCGTCCACCCCACGCTGCAAGCGATCCATGTTCGCCAGAAAGGCCTGGTTGGAAGGGCTGAGGTTGCTGATCATGTAAGCACCTTATGTCGTGGAAAGCATATCGATTGCCACCTCGGTCAGGTTGTCGAGCACGGTAAGGAATTTGGAGGTGGCCTGGTAGGCGCGCTGGAACTGTATGAGCGTGGTGGCTTCTTCATCCAGCGACACGCCCTGGTACTGCTGGCGCAAACTCTGGGCCTGGGAGAGCAGCGATTGTTGTACGTTCTGGTTGTTGGTGGCGTCGCTCAGCGCGGTGCCCACGCGGCCGGCGAGCTGTCCATAGAACTGGCTATAGCTGAGACCGTCGATCTTGTCGGCGTCCTGCACCGGACTGGCCAGCGCGGACAGCGCCAGCGGCACCCCGTTGGATACCTCGGGCGGCCCCGGACTGATCGCCGCCAACTGGTCCGGCGTGACGCTGGGGTCCACCGAAAGCGAGGCCGCCGTATTGGTGGCGTTAGTGGCGTCATACGTGAAGAGCGCCACGCCAGGCACCGCCGGGGGCCCGTCGCTGAGGTTGCCGGAGGTCAACAGCGAATTGACGCGGTCGGCGAACTGCTTGGCCATGACATTCAGATCGCCGGCCTGATAGGCGTCGCCGATATAGGATGGCAGAATCTGGTTGCGCAAGTTGAGCAGCGCTCCCAATTGCGCTCCCGTGGTTTGGGCGGTGATGTCGGTGCCGTCCGAGCCCAGAATCTGCACGCTGGCCGGTCCGTTGGCGTTGGTTGGCGGCGGATCCTGCGGCTGGTACAGATCCGAGCTGATCTTGTACTGCTCATCTCCGAGCAGCAGCGGTGTCTCTCCATTGAGCATCACGTTCACCGTGCCATCGGGTTGGAATGTGGCGGTGACATCCACCAGGGTGGAGAGTTGCTCGAGAGTGGCATGCATGTTGGAGCTAAGACCGCTATCGTTCTTGTTGCCCTGCATGGCGATCTCGTTGTAACCCTGCAGTTGGCCCACCAGTTGATTCACCTGGTCCACCGTCTGGCCGATCTGTTGCTCGGCGTTGCTCGCCTGGGCGGAGACGTTAGTGCTGGCCTGTTGGAAGGCTTGGGCAAGTTCGGTGGCGTTTTGCACCACGGTTTGCCGGGCGGCTTCATTGTCGGGCGTGGCGCCCCAGGCGGAGAAGCTCTGGAACAGGTTGTTGAGAGCCAGCGGAATTCCCGTATTGCCCGTGATATCGAAGTCGGACTGAACCGCCGTCAGGCTTTCCACCAGTTGCTGCTGATATCCCAGCCCGCTGGTCTGCTGCCGTACGGCCTGCTCGGAATACTCGTCGCGCGCGCTGACCACCTGGCCGGCGGCCACACCGCCGGTGACCCCACTCTGGGGGTCAAAGGGGAGGGCGTAGAGATCGACGCTCTCTTTGGCGTAGCCCGGCGTGGAGGCGTTGGCAACGTTGTTCTGGCTGGTTTCCAGCACTTGGCCGTAGGCTTGCAGGGCGTTGGCGGAGGAGACGAGAGAAGCGAGCAGGTTCGACATACAATTACCCGTGGAGCGAAATGCGGTTGCCGTGCATGAGTGGAGCGGACTCGCCGTTTGCCGTATAGCCTCCGGTCATGGCGCCACGGAGTCTCTGCCAGTTGAGGTGATAATCGGCCGCGCCCTGCAGCAACCGCGCCGTGCGTACGTAGCTGCGCCTCAACCGCCAGGCTTCTTCCAGGGCGGCGGCATTTCCAGCCTGCTGCGAGAACCTTGGCTGGCATTCGGCCAATTGCCGTCCGGTCTCTTTCAGCAACGACGAACAGCAGTCCAGAGCCTGGGGAGAGGGTTTCGTGAGCAAATCGCAGGCAAAGTCCAATTGCCGCCGCGCGGACACCAGTTGCTCGACTAGCGCCGCGGTCGGCATCTCATTGCAATCCGGCGCTCATGGCCTCGGCAACCATGCCCTTGCTGGTGGCCGCCGAATCCGGTTTGTAGGTACCGTTCTGGTACTGGGCGGCCAGAGCCTGGACCCGGTTGGCCCGGCTCGACTCGAAGGCCGCGAGGCTGCGTGAAACCCGGCTTAGAGTGCCGGAAAACTCGACGCGGTCGCTGGACCCGGAAATCCCGGACCCGGAAGCGCCGGACCCGTTAAAGACGCCGGACGCGGAGGACTTAACAGTTCCCGCGCGACTCGGCTTCTGGGATTCTTGCGCCCGCCCCGTCTCGGTAGCAGAAGTGCCCGTCAGGTTTAAATCGTAGATTTTCATACCACGCCACTTTGGCTAAATGACATATCGGCAGTTGCCTTCAGGAACTATAGGGCTCTCCATAATATTCTGTCCTGGCCCAGGCGGCGGTTTGCCAGGTTTTGTCCCTAAAGGTCTGTTGCTGCTCCGCCGATAGATGTGGTGAGTTTGCCATGGGATCGACACAAGTGTTATGGATCGGCTCGGAGGCGGAACTGCCGGCCGAATGGCCCCACCATCCGGCCGTCTGGAACATCGAAATCCAGCCCGCCGACGAGGCGATCGGGGCGCTGGCGGTGGCCGACTACGCGGCGATTGTGCTGAACCTTCCCGTTCCCGGCTGGACGGCTCCCGCATTACTGGAAGCGGTCCAGAGGGCGGCTCCAGGTGTTCCCGTGCTGGCGCGCGATCCCCACGCCTCGGTCGCCGAGGCAGTCCAGTTGGCGCATCTGGGGATCTACCAATTCCTGCCCGCCGGTGAGAGTGCCTTCGGGCTGATCGACCGGGCGATCGAGGACCGGCGCCGGGGCGACCTGGCGCGGTTGGCGGCGCAGATCGACGGCGAGGACTGGGAGCGGATACTGGTGGGCGGGAGCCGCGAGATGCGGCAACTGCAGCACATCATAAGGCTGGTGGCGGGCCGCCGCGCCACCGTATTGATCACCGGCGAAACCGGCACCGGCAAGGAACTGGGCGCGCGCGCCCTGCACCTGGCGGGTAACCGCCGAAGCGGACCGATGGTAGCGGTGAACTGCAGCGCCTTGCCGGAGACCCTGTTGGAGAGCGAGCTGTTCGGACACGTGCGCGGCGCCTTCACCGGCGCGTTCCAGAACCGCATGGGCCGCTTTGAGCAGGCCCAGGGTGGCACCCTCTTCCTGGACGAAATCGGCGAACTCCCCATGGATCTGCAAACCAAACTGCTGCGCGTGCTGCAGGAACGGGAAATCCAGCGATTGGGTAGTTCGGAAATCGTCAAAGTCGACATACGGGTGGTGGCGGCCACCAATTGCGATCTGGCGCGGCGGATCGAGGTAGGCAAGTTCCGCGAAGACCTGTTCTACCGTCTGAATGTGGTGCCCATCGAGATGCCGCCTTTGCGCCGGCGGCGCGAAGATGTGCCGCTGCTGGCCACCCACTTCGTGGATAGGGTCTGCCAGGCAGAGGGGATTGCGGCCAAAGTCCTGATGCGCGAAACACTGGAGCGGTTGTGCGATTATTGCTGGCCTGGAAATGTCCGGCAACTGGAGAATATGGTGGAAATGGCAGTCGCGCTCAGCGGCGAGCGCCGCCTGTTGGCGCCCGCGGATTTCCCTCTTCCGGCGCCGTCGATCGAACCCCCGCTCACCGGCCGCACGCCCGTGGTGGCAGTGCCCGATGGCGGGCTCGATTACGAGCAGACGCTGGCCACGATCGAGCGCAGCATCCTGGAACAGGCGCTGCGCAAAACCGGCGGGAACAAGAAAGCCGCGGCCGATATGCTGCGCCTCAAGCGCACCACTCTCTCGGCAAAAGTTCGCAGTCTGGAGCCCGTCGCCTGAACGGTGCCCTTTACCGGGCGGCCGGTTCCAAGTCTATCGGATGTAGTCCCTGGCGATTTCGCGTTTGTCGTAGCCATCCAGCACGTGCACGACGCGGATCTTTTTCAGCGTTACCGGGGAAAGCTGGCCGATCGGTACGTACATGATGGTGCGCCCCAGTCGCGCGGCGATGGTGCGGAAGATGGTGCGGGGGGGCTTGGCGGCTACGTAGACCACGTGCCGGTGGATGGAATAATCCAGCGCCGCCATCAGCAGACGCTCGGATTTGGATTCGGCAAACTCATAATCCGGGTCCTGCCAGACGTCGTACATGCGGCGGGCGGGCAGGCTCATCAGAAAACCGCCATATTCGCCGCGGCCGATGCCGGGGCCCACCAGGTTGTCGAACGGGAAGGTCGAATAGAATGCCATGTCGCTTTCATTCTGGTTCTCACCGAGCCAGGTGGTCATATAGGAGTAGCGGTTGTCCCGATCCTCATCGAAGATCACCACCACGCTGCCCACTTCGCCGGAAATCTTCTGGAACTGGCGCACGTAAATGCGCTTTTCGTACCACTTGCGGATGGTCTCGCGGAGGTCGATGCCATCCAGAATCGAGGTGGTGAACGGCTCCACGCGCACGCGCTCCTCGGAGAGAATGCTCTTGCCCTTCTTTTTGAGGTAGCGGCCGTAGTCCTCGATGATCAGGTCTTCGGGTGGATACGAGCAGATTCCTGTGCCATTCAACTGGCTGGCCCATTCGCCGGGAAATTTCTCTTTCTTCCGCGGCTTGAGTCCATAAGGACGCAGTTTCTGCTTGGTATTGGGCAGGCGCCGGCGCAGCCGTATGCGGCGCGTGTCGATCCAGACCTCTTCGCCGGAAATGCGCGCCGTGGCCAGATCGCTTTCGACCCGTTGCGGCGGATAGTGCCCGGCGGCCTCCCAGACATCCCAGGCGTAGTTGTCGTCGGCGATGCCGCGCGCGGCCACGGCCAGATCGAAGATGCCGGCCGAGAGATCGTTGGCGGCCAGGGCCAGATTGCGGGTATAGCGGGCCAACAAGCGCCGCTGCCAATGGGCGATGCGCTCGCCGGTATTGGCCTCGTACTCCTTTTCGGCGGCGCGCAGGACGGAGAGCTGCGCATGGCGGCGGTCGATCAGGTTGGCATCGGCCGCGAGGCCGCGGAAATTCTCGTAGCGCCACTCGAGCGCGGGGTACTCGAGCAGAATTTCGGCCAGCGAGTCGGGATGCGGGTTGAGCAGCTCGATACCCTCGCGGCGGGTGCGCGCCATGGGCTGCGCCTGAGGCTCCTCCATGGCGTCCAGCACCGGGTCCAGCAGGTTGAGCGAGATCACCACCAGGACCCTGGCGAAAGGATCGGCGCCCTGGAGTTTCCAGGCGATCCCGGCGGCGTGGCGCGCCAGTTCTTCGGAGCGCTGCTGCGGATAGACGCGATAGGCCTCGATATACCGCGCCAGGCCGATGTGGCGCACCGCGTACGGGTCCGGATACGCGTCCTTGAGGTGGGGACGCTGGCCGGCGTCGGGGTCGGCGAAGACGATTTCCGCCCCCACCTCGAGACCCGTGCGAATGGACTCGGTGAACGGGTCGGATGGCTCGATAGGGACGTAGACGGCCTGATCTTCGCCGGCGTTCTCGTCGGGGTAGACGATGACGGAGATTTCGGGGAGGCGCGAAACCGCCCGCATCCAGGCAGCTTGCAGCGTGGCAGGCAGCTCCACAGCGACCACTTCAGGACGGTCGCGCAGGATGGCCGCGCGCACTTCGACCGCAAACTCCAGGCGTCCGGGGACCACCGGAAAATACGTGAACCGTCCCCGCGTCAGGCTGCCCGCATCAGGAATCGGAAGGTCGATTTCTCCGGGCATAGCGTAAAGCTTCCTCTCCCAGCACCTGGATGACGGCGATCTCCAGGGCTTCGGATTCGTGCGTGCGGTGCGTGGCCAGGCTCTTCAGCTTGATGGCGTAGCGGGCGATGTTGATGCCGTCGCGCACCGTGTAGCGCTCGTCGGCGGCATGCGCCATCTGCAGAAAATCCACCACGTAGCTCAGGATGCGCTCTTCGGCGAAGGGCAGGTTCTCCTTGAGGATGTGGTGCTCCTCGTCGCGCTCCGGGAAATCGATGAAGATCTGCGGTTGCAGCCGCGAGTGGATGTATTCCGGCAATTCGAAGGTGCTGGCATCGTCGTTCATGGTGGCCACCATGCGGAAGTGCGGGTGCGCCTTGATCTTGATCCCGGCCACGATGGATTCCACGTAGCGGCGGTTGTCGAGCAGCGGCGCCAGGCTGGCCCAGCTCTTTTCGCTCATGCGATTGCCCTCGTCGATGATGGCGATGCCGCCCCTGATCATGGCGGTGACCAGGGGCGAGGCCACGTAGCGCAGGTTGCCGCCGCCTTCGATCACGGGCGTCACCAGCAGATCTTCGGGCCGCGTATCGAGCGTGGCTTGCAGGATGTAGACATCGCGGCCCATGCGCCGGCCGGCGGCATAGGCGAGGGTCGTCTTCCCCACTCCCGGCTTGCCCAGCAGGCGCGGGTTCATGGGGAGGTCCTGTTCGTTGACCACCATCCAGGCGGCCAGCAACTGCCGCATCAATTCGTCCTGCCCGACCCATTGGATGGAAAGTTCGTCCGGATGCGCCAGGTGCAGGGTAACGCCCTCAATTTCGACCGTCATATGCTACCCCTCATTATGCGGCATGCGGGCCCATTCCCCGGCGAGCATGGCGTACAGGTTGCAGCTCTTCCACACTCCATGGATCTTGAGGTTGTCGACCAGGAACCCCTCCTTTCTCATGCCCACCTTCTCCAGGACGCGCGCCGATGCGGGATTCTCCGGAAGGCACGTAGCCCAGATCCGGTGGAGTCCGAGTTCGCCGAATCCGAAATCGAGCAGAAGTTTGGCGGCTTCGGTGGCGATTCCCTTGCCCCAGGATTCCGGCGCGACCAGGTACCAGATTTCGCCCTCTTCGGCGCCTCTCAGGATGACCACGCCGCAGAGCCCGGCGAGATCGCCTCGCGGGCCATAGGTAATCGCCCTGACGATGGATTTCCAGGCGTCCGACGGGGATTCCAGCAGCGAATCGCGGAGGAATTTCTTACTCTCCTCGCGCGAGCACAGGGGCAGCAGCATGTAGCGCACCACATCCATTCTCGAGGTCAAAGCATGGACGCGATCGAGATCGCCGCAGTCCAAACGGCGCAGCGTGACCATTGCCGGCTTCTCCATCACGAGTATAGGCGCAACGGCACGTTCCACGAGAGATCGGCCTTGTGCGCCATGGGACGGTGGGGACGCGCTTCAGAGCGGAAGATACCCGACCTTGTCCCGCCACTCCTCAGCTTCGGTCGTTGCCCAGATCAGCAGCAGATCGTCAATGGCGGTGCCAATATCAAGGTCTTGCGGGACAATGATCAACCCTGGACCAGAGCGGTGATTGAGAAACCGCCTGCAGTGCATCGGCATGGTCTTTCGGTCATGAGAAATCAGGATTCGGTCGAGCGTGGTTGCTCGATGAAGAACATCGGGATCGGGAATGCCGATCGCGTCACCCGCGTGGGCATCCTGGAAGTCGACCGCCGGCTGGCGTCGCCGCAGACCAAGGACGATCTTCTGGTTTAGGTCCGCGTCAGCCTGGAAGCGCGGCCTCATGCACTGGGGCTCGGCGCCCCATGCCGGGTTGCCTCCAGTTTCGCGTACAATGTGGGATGCTGACGCCGGCCCTCATCGCGCATCCGCGTAAACTCGGCCCTTCCATCCCGCAAGTAACTATCGATGCGCTCTCGGTTCGCCAGGTAGAATGCGACAGCCCCAAACACCTGTTCCAAGTTGAGAGCGGGGAAGGAATCGACAATGCCTTCGGGCGATTCGCCTCGCAGAAAGGCATACACCACGGAGTCAAGCGAAATTCTGCTCCCGGCTACGTAATACCCGCCTTCGCGCTGTTCGACGTATTCCTTCGACATGCCGATCTCTATACAGTATAGGATGTGGAAGCGTGGGCCGGCAAAGGCAAACGCAAAGGCCGCAAAGGCCAGGTCGCTCACCCCCTTCCCCGCTTGATACCCTAGAGTCTGACGCCCGGCACGCATGAAACAAGTTATCCGTAAAGGTCTAAAAGACATCATCGTGGACGAGGTCCCCGATCCCGCGCTCCTGCCGCACCACGTGCTGGTGCGGCCGCTGTATTCGCTGATTTCGAGCGGCACCGAGATGGCCAGCATCCATCGCGAGAGCCTGCTCACCGAGGTGGCCGACAATCCGTCGCACCTGCGCAAGATCTGGGATGTCGCCATGAAGACCGGTCCCATGGCCACCCTCGCGGAAGTGCGCGCCAAATTCAGCGAGTACGCCGTGCTGGGATACTCCGGCGCGGGCGTGGTGGCGGCGCGCCACGCCACGGTGACCGACCTGGAGATCGGCGAGCGCGTGGCTTACGGCGGCGAGGGCACGGGGCACGGCGAGACCATCCTGGTGGGACGCAATCTGGCGGCGCGGATGCCCGAAGGCCTGCCCTGCGAGCACGCCTGTTTCGCCACGCTGGGCAGCATCGCCATGAATGCGGTGCGCACGGCGCGCATCGAACTCGGCGACGTGGTGGCGGTGATCGGGCTTGGTCTGGTGGGGCAGTTGGTGGCGCAACTGGTGCGCCTGCAGGGCGGCGTGGTGGTGGGCATCGATCTCAACGGCAAGCGCGTGGACATGGCGCGCGCGCTGGGCGCGGATTACGGAATCGCGGGCGCGTCGGCGCTGGAAGGCGTGCGCGGGCTCACCAACGGACGCGGCGTGGATTGCGCCATCGTGGCTGCGGCCTCGAAATCGCCGGCGCCGGCGCAGCACGCTTTGAGCCTCTGCCGCGACCGCGGGCGCATCTGCATCGTGGGCGCGGTGGGCATGGAGTTCCCCTGGAACGACATGTACCTGAAAGAAATCCAGCTCTACATGTCGCGGGCCTACGGTCCGGGAAGCTACGATGCGTCGTACGAGAAACAGGGGCGCGACTACCCGCTGCCCTACGTGCGCTGGACCGAGAATCGCAACATGGAGGAGTTCCTGCGCCTGGTCGCCGGCGGACGCATCGACGTGCGCCCGCTGATCACGCACGAGTTTCCGCTGGACGAAGCGGCCAAAGCCTACGACACCATTTTCGACCCCGCGGCGGGGAGTCTGGCGGTGCTGCTGCGCTATCCCGCGGCATCGTTGGCGGACCCGGTGGCGGCATTCGCGCCGGTTCGCAAGGTGGCCACGCCCGGACCAGCCCGCACCAGGGAGAAGATCGAATTCGCCCTGGTGGGCGCGGGCAATCTGGCCAGGTGGGAGCACCTGCCGAACATCAAGAAACTGCCCGGTGTGGGGCTGCGCGCGGTGTATTCGGCGGCCGGGGTGCGCGGCAAGAGCTACGCGCTGCGCTTTGGCGCCGCCTACGCCTCTTCAGATTACGAAGAGGTGCTCCGCGATCCCGAGGTGGACGCCGTGCTGATCGCCAGCCGCAACCAGCAGCACGCCGCGCAATCGCTGGCCGCCTTGCGCGCCGGTAAGCACGTGTTCGTGGAAAAGCCGATGGCGCTGACGGCGGAGGAATGCGGCGAGCTTTGCGCCGCCGTGGAAGAGAGCGGCAAGTATCTCACCGTGGGATTCAACCGGCGATTCGCGCCCTATTACCGGGAACTCAAGGCCAATCTGCAGCGGCGCGGCTCGCCCGCCGTGGTAGGGTGCCGCATCAATTCGCCGGGCATTTCGGGCAGCTACTGGATGGCCGACCCCGCCATCGGCGGCGCGATACTGGGTGAGGCCTGCCACTTCATCGACCTCATGTACTGGCTGCTGGATTCTGAGCCGGTCAGTGTGTCCGCATACTCGCTGCCCACGGGGAAGGCCGATCCGATCGGCGAGAACAACCTGGTGGCCTCGTTCCGCTTCGCCGACGGATCTATCGGCAATCTGACGTATTGCACGGTGGGCAGCCGGACGTCGGGCGGCGAGCGGGTGGAGATCTTCGCGCAGGGCGTGGGCGCGTTCACCGAGGATTTCAAGCGGGTGAGCGTGCAAAAGGGCATGCGTTCGACGCGTTCGCGGATGTGGCCCGACAAAGGCTATGCCGCGCAGATGGCCGATTTTTCGGCGAGCATCCGCCAGGGGCGGCCCCCCATGGTCACCGTGTACGATGGCGCGCGCGCTACGCTGGGCTGCCTGGCCATGATGGCTTCGGCGCGTGATGGGGCGCCGGTGGCACTGCGCCCGCCTAAGGCCGTATGAGGGTACTGCAACTCGGGCCGTATCCGCCGCCGCACGGCGGCGTGCAGACCAACCTGGTGGCCATCCGCGAGTGCTTGCGGCGCCGCGGCCACAACTGCGATGCCATCAACCTGACGCGCCACCGGCGCGAGGACGCCGATGGCGTGTATTACCCTGCTGGCGCGGCCGCGCTGATGCGCCTGTTGTGGCGCCTGCCCGCCGATATCCTGCACCTGCATTTCGGCGGCGATTTGACGCCGCGGCTGCTCTCTCTCGCGCTGTTCTGCACGATGCTGCCCGGCCGCAGGACCGTGCTCACGTTCCATTCCGGCGGATATCCGGAGTCGCCCGCGGGCCGCACGGCGACGCCCGCCACATGGCGCGGATTCGTCCTGCGGCGCCTCGATGGATTGATCGGGGTCAACCCGGAGATCGCCGCGCTCTTCGCCAGGTTCGGCGTGCGGCGCGAGCGCATCCGCACGATCCTCCCGTTTGCCGTGCAGCCGCCGGACCGCTCTCTGCCGCTACCCGAAAAGCTGGCATCGTTCCTGGGCTCGCACAGTCCCGCGCTGCTCACCGTTGGACTGCTGGAGCCGGAATACGATCTGCCCCTGC
>JBEKDV010000224.1:0-12486 GCA_050014175.1 Candidatus Solibacter sp.
ACACGTCATCCCCCGAAACCGAGATGCGGTTGCTCAACGACGAGCACGCCCTCATGTGGCAGACCCACCCCCGCACCAAGAGTTCCGATGGCTACCCGGATGCCGTCAAGGATAAGGCGCACTTTCTCAGCGACCGTTTCGCCGGCGCATCGTTCCAGTCGTTGCCCGTCGATCAATCGCAGAAGCGTCTCTGCGAGGCGCGCTGCCTCGACCTGCTGGACGACATGAATAACTGGGCCGGCGCCAAATACCTGATCGCCGAAGGCGACACTTACACCAAATCTCCGGAAGACGAGACGTATCCGCAACTGGACGTCAACTACGTCAAGCTCGACCGCCTGCCGAGGTTCTCCGATGGATGGACGCCGGTGCTCGATGCCCTGCGCGCCGGCAACTTCTTTGTGACCTCGGGCGAAGTTCTGCTGCACGACTACTCCATACAGGGGACCGGCGACAAGCGCACCTTCGCCGCCCAAGTGGATTGGACCTGGCCGGGGGAATTCGTCGAGCTGGTCTGGGGCGACGGCAAGACTACCGGCCGCGAAATCGTTTCCGCCACTTCGCTGGCGCCGTTCTCCACCCATCGCTACCGCATTCCGTTCGATGCCGCGGGCAAAAAATGGATCCGTTTCGCCGCCTGGGATTCGGCGGGCAACGGAGCCTTCACGCAGCCCGTACACTTACAGTAACGCGAGTAAAGCAGGGCACCGGTGGCAGGAAACCGACGAACTCGCTTTATCGGCAGATAAAGACCTGATAGGCTAATCCTTTCGGGAGGCGATTTCCATGTCGAACACACGTCGAAGCTTTCTGCACCAGGGCGCGGCCCTGGCGGCGGGTCTGACGGGGGCGGGCGCCACACTGGCGGCACAGCAGGCGGCACAGCGGGCCGACCAGCCGCAAGGTCCGGTCCAGGTGCCGAAGATGAAATTCGGCGGCGCCGAAATCAGCCGGATGGTGCTGGGCGTCAACCCGTTCTACGGTTTTGCGCATTACAACAACAACTTCAGCGTGGCCATGAAAGAGTGGTACACGCAGGACAAAGTCTGCGCCATCATGCACCAGTGCAACCGCTACGGGATCAACGCGTTCAACTACGTGCACCTGGACCGCGCTCCGCAGGACCTGGCACGGTTTCAGGCGGAGGGCGGCAAGATGCACCTGGTGATCCAGGTCACCGCCGGCGTAGAGGCGTCCATGCTGGTGAAAACTCTCAAGCCACTGGCGCTGCAAAGACAAGGCGAGGTGGTGGACAAGGCGTACCAGAACGGCGAGATGAATACCGTCAAGGAATGGTGCAAGCAGGTGCGCGACCTGGGCGTGCTGGTGGGGGTGGGGACTCACAAACCGGAAGTGATCGCGCAGGTGGAAGAGGAGGGCTGGGACGTGGATTTCTACTCCGGCTGCGTCTACAACCGCACGCGGACCGCCGAAGAATGGAAGAAGGCGCTCAACGGCGAGATGCTGGAAATGCCCGGTGATATCTATCTGCAAACCGATCCGCCGCGCATGTACCGGGTGATGCGGCAAACGCGGAAACCGTGCTTCGCCTTCAAGATCCTGGCGGCGGGACGGATTCCCGATAGCGGCGTGGACCAGGCCTTCCGCACGGCCTTCGAAAGCATCAAGCCCATCGACGGAGTTTACGTCGGCATGTTCCCCCGTAGGAAGGACGAGGTGAAAGAAAACGCCGAGCGCGTGCACCGCATTCTGACGGGAGCTTAGAAGGTCTCAGGCCAATTCTTTCTCCACCACGTCGGCAAAGAAATCGATATCGCGAACGGTGCTGTAGATGTTGGGGGTGATGCGCAGGCCGCTATAGGCGTCGTGGGGCATGTAGGTGGTGATGATGCTGTATTTGTTCCACAGCGCCTCGCGCAGCTTGCCGCCATCCACGCCGGGGACCAGGCCGAGAAAACCGATGCCGCAGGATTGCGCCGGGTCGGGGCTGTGCAGGATGCGGACCTTGGGGTGCTTCGCCAGGCGGAGCGCCCAGCGGTCGCGCAGGTAGCGCAGGCGCGCCGCCTTGCGGTCGATGCCCAGGTTTTCGTTGAACAGCAGGGCTTCGGAAATGGCGTTGTGATTGGCGGCGGGATGGGTGCCGATCTCTTCGAACTTGCGGATATCGTTGTCCTGGGTGCGGTCGCTGGCCATCATGCTCCAGGTGCCGGCGATGCGGCTCTTGCGCACGTAGAGGAAGCCGGTGCCGATGGGGGCGTAGGTCCACTTGTGCAGGCTGGTGCCGTAGTAGTCGCAATCCAGATCGGAGATTTTGTAGGGGAAATGGCTGAAGGCGTGGGCGCCGTCGACGATCACGGGGATGTTGCGGGCGCGCGCCATCTGGCAGATCCGGCGCACCGGGAAGATCTGCCCGGTGCGGTTGGTGATGTGGCAGAAGAGGATCATTTTGGTGCGCGGCGTGACGGCCTGTTCGAAGCGGCGGTAGAGGTCGTCCATGGAGGGCGGCGGCACGGGGAAAGAGATGGTTTTGAGCACGATGCCTTCGCGGCGCTGGCGCTGGGCGAAGGTGGTGAGCATGCGCGGATAGTCCTGGTCGGTGGTGAGGACTTCGTCGCCGCGCTGGAGGTCGATGCCGTACTGGGCGTTCTCCAGGGCTTCGGAGGCATTGCGCGTGATGGCGATTTCCTCGGGGTCGCAGCCGGCGGCCTGGGCCAGGCGGCGGCGGACAGATTCCACCTGGCGTTCGAGCACGCTGACCATGGTGTGATAGGGCCCCATGTCGGTGTACTCCAGGTAGCGGCGCATGGCGTCCTGCACGGAGCGCGGCGAGGGGCTGACGTAGCCGTTGTTGAGGTTGATGACGTTGCGGTCGACGCTGAAGGCGGCGCGGATTTCGCTCCAGAAGTCCTCGTCTTTGGCGATCTCTTCCGGGGTGCGGGTTCCGGCGGTGCTGGTGGCGGCGCGCACGCGGTCGAGGGCATGGCTCTGCAGCACGGCGGCTGTGGCGGCGCGCAATAAATGACGGCGGTTCATTGGAAATTGACTATAGCATGGGCGGGAGGGCGCGCGAAAAAAAGCCGGCGGCGGAAAGGGACACCGCCGCCGGCGCAAAAGGCCGGAATGCCGGAGGCTAAAGCCGTACAGAACCGTTGCGGCGCGAATGGCGCCGCGGAGTGGTTACGCGGTGTGCCTGAAGTGCGCGTTTTCACGTCTGGCGTGGCAGCGGACAGCGGCGCGCCTGACGGGGATGCTCTCCACTTCCATGCGCACCAGACGGAGCAGTTTCCGCAGCCGCTCGCGACGGGCCTCCAGTTTCGCCAGTAATAATTCGCAGACGTCAGCGCCTTCGACGCCACCGGCGTTCGCGCTACCCGGTGGGCGTAACGTTTTTCCCGTTGGCTGGTGACATCTTGCTTTCGTCATGATGGGCCCCTTCCGAAGTAGCTATCCCGATGGAAATCAGGCACACAATTCCTTCCGCCGGTACACTTCCACGGTGTAGGCGGTATCGCCCGGCGTCCAGTAGACAGCCACGGTATGGCCGCCCATCAAACTCACGCCCAAGGGTTCGATATGTTCGGGGTCCCTGCCCACATTGGTATAGAGGGCGCGGCCCGACACCCAATCCCAGCGCACGGCGTGGTTTTCGCCGTTGCGCCGGGCCTGGCAAGAGATGGCGAGCAGCACGGCGAGCCAGATAGGAACCGGTTCGCCGGGACGGCTTGCCTCCGGCAACGGCGTTCGCACGAGCCCGGCGCCGGAATGAGGGCAGACCGCGGAGCACTCGGCCGCGGACCCGGAGGGTACTCCGCCACCGCCGCGATTCGGATTAGCCACGCTGCTCCTGGCCATGGTCCGCCGGGCGATGTGCAATTCGGGTTGGCCCGCTGGCCGTGCTTCCGGCGATTTCAACCGATAGATCCTCATTCCAGGTACTTTCTGCCCTGAAGTGCGAATTCAGGACAACCTCCGATGTTCCGGACTCGTATGATCGCCTCCACCGATCGATCATGGTACTGCTTGCGTCGACTCCTAATTCTTCCTTGCCGCCAGGCAAGCCTGGTACAGGTCGAGCTCGCCCGCGCCGAGTCCCAGCGAGGAAGCCAGGTGGTCGGCGCTGGAGGTCAACTCGCTGGCTGCCAGGGACTGGTTGGTCTTATTATTGATATCCACCAGCAGAGCCGCGGCGCCGGCCACTTGCGGTGCGCTGAACGACGTGCCCGATACCTGGGCGTAATGTTGCATCGGGTACGTGGTGATCAGACCTTCGTCGGGCGCCGCCAGGGTTACCAGCGGGCTGCCGAAGTTGGACCACGTACTGCGCGTCAAAGAGTTGTTGGTGCCGGCCACGCCAATCACGTCGCTGTAAGAGGCCGGCCAAACCTGGATGGCTTCTCCATCGTTGCCGGCGGACGCCACGCAGACGATCCCGGCGTTCGTGGCCGCGGCGAGAGCATTCGCCAAGGCCGGCGAATTCACCTTCATGCTGAAGCTCATGTTGATTACATCGATATGGCGGGCAATGGCAAAGGAGAGGGCATCCACGATCTGTGAGACGGTCGCGCTGCCATCGGCGCCGAACGCGCGCAACGGCATAATCGAGGCGTTGGGGGCGACCAGGTGGATCAGCCCGGCGACCATGGTGCCATGACCGTAGGCGGGGTACTTCTTGCCGTCGAGGATGGGGGTGGTTTCCTGATCCAGAATAGGTGTCGTCTCCTGCTGAAGGATGATGGCGGTTCCGCCATCGAGGATGGGAGTCGTTTCCTGATCGAGAATCGGCGTGGTCTCCTGATCCAGGATGGGCGTGGTCTCCTGGTTCACGTCGGCCACTTCCTGGCCGCCGGGAACATTATTCACGAAGTCGTAGCCCGAAACCAGCGAGTTCTGCAGCACGGAGTGGCTGAAATCCGCGCCGGTGTCGATGGTGGCCACAACGGCTCCGCGGCCGGTAGCGAGATTCAGCGCCTTGTTCAGATCGATGACGCCGGTGGCCGGCTGGTTGACGTAGCCCGAGGCGGCGTAAGAGCTGTAATAGCGGATGGTGGTGCTCGATATGCGCAGCCCCGTGGCAGGCGAGCTCGCCGGATATACTGTAGCGGCGGCCTTAATCCCCGGCAACCGGACCGGTTTGTCAGGCTCCGCGCTAAGCACGGCGGGGTCCGTCCACAAATTGCGCAGGACGGACTGCGGCCTTGCCGTTTTTGACGAGAGAACGTGGTAGCCGGACGCGGAACCGGTCAACGATTTCACTATGGTGAGGCCATAGCGATTGGCGATCCCGTTGACATCGCCAGAAACCTTGACAAGGTATTGGTCTTCCGCGAAAGCCCCAAGACAAAAAGGCGCAACCAGAAGCGCGATGCGCACCGAGATGTGGAATCTGCGTGACATGATTGGTTTCCCTTTGGACGCTGCTACTTCTCCGCTGTCCGCTTGCGCGAGGACACCCGGTTCTTGGCGACCGGTTGGTCCGAAATGAATTTTCTCAGTGGTACCTGGATGCTTTTCGAGTCCCGCAAATGGATACAAAGTTTGAGCTGTGACTGCTGGTCGTACTCCATCTGAAACTCGCCGAAGCGGTTACTCAAAGTCTCGGCGACGATCAGCTTTCCGGATCGCAAACATACCGGAAGGCTTCCCATCTCCTGTTCAGGCAGGGCGTGGTTGGTGATCTGACCGACGACGGCGGCGCGAGAGGAACTCAATTCCGGATCGATGCGCAGGTCGATCGAGCAATTTCCGGCGCGATACAATCCCTGCCAGCCCACCTGCCAGGTGGCGCGCAGTCCAACGGCCGAAGGCGCCAGAAAACTATCGAAGATCAACTCGATGGGCAGGCGATTGCCGCGTTTGGGGCGATCCGGAACACGGACGGGAAATATGGCGCGTGCCAGGCGAACCGTCGATTCGGGGACGGGATCCATGGCCAAACTGGTGCACGTAACCGCCAGCTTTGCGGTGAAGTCGGAGAGATGGCGGCACTTCTGGCATCCTCTGTCGAGGTGGCCCTGCATCGGCGTGCGTTGCTCCTCGGCCAGCACTCCTCTGGTGAAATCCGCCCATTGATCGATAGCGTAGTGCTTCATAAAGTTTCGCCGGCTCCCCTTTGGTTGGTCTCGCTGCTGTTGCACTCCATGACCATTCAGTACAAAAGGGGGCGGATATGCACGTTTCGATATAGGCGCAGGGCACAATTTTCTAAGATCACTCCTAACCGGGTACATTTTACAGTTTACGGGAGTTGGTACCGGTACTCACCTCACGCCTTCGCGTTCAAAGGTATTTGCCCACCAGGACGAAGGGCGCCCAATAATACGGGTGGGCGTAGCGGCGGCGGATTTCAGCCATCGCCTCCTGCACTGCCTGTGCCTTATTCTTGTTCGCCTTAAGGGCTTCGTAGAACAGCTTCATGAACTCCGCGGTGCTCCGGTCGTTGACGTCCCAGAGCGTCACCAGGACGCCTTGCGCCCCGGCGTAGAGGAGTCCGCGAACCAGGCCGAGGAGTTCGTCTCCACCGACCACCATGTTGAGACCGGTGCCGCAGCCGCTCAGGGTCACCAGTTCACAGGGCAGGTTCAACTGGTAAAGATCGAACAGGTTGAGGTGGGAATCGCCCAGGCTGATGGAACTGAACATCGGGTTATCCTGGCGGAACCAGCCATGGGTGGCGATATGCACAAAGCGGCTCCGCGCCCCTTTCTCGCGCAGCACCCGTGCGGTGGCGGCGGAACCCAGAAAGACCTCGCTATGCGGGAGCACGCCGGCGACCGCGTGCACTTCGTCTTCGATCCCGGGCGCGGCGGCGTCGGGTATGCCGAGCACCAACGATCCGCCGGACGGGCCCGCCGGTTTGGTGGAACACAGATAGTACACGCTGGCACTGGGAGTGTAAGAGATCGTGAAGCGTTGGCCCAGTATCTCGCCGCGGGCGTCGGGCAGTGCGTGGAAGGGCAGGTAGTGCAGAAAATCGTGGGGCGCGACGATCAGATGGGTGATGCCCTTGAGGTGGTCCGCGATGGGGGCGATCAATTGTTCGTGAAACTCGTGCAAATGGGCGTTGGTGGCATCCAGCAACTGGTTGTGGAAGAGCTTGACGTAGTCCGGGCCGAGGCGGAATTTGGAAAGCTGGAAGCGCAGGAGCTGGAGAACGCGGCGCAGCTTCGAAGCCGAGCCGGCGGGCACGATCCTGACACTGTCCCGCGACAGCAGGCAAGCCAGGAAGGTGTCGCCGACGCGGTAATACTGCACCAGCAGCGCGCCATCGGGGAGGGAGGCGCGGATGGTTTCGATGGGCACCGAGCCGGCGGTTTGCAGGTTGGAATACTCGGCGTCTTCCACCCGCAGATTGGAGAGGGATTCCACCAGGCGCTGCTCGCAATCGCGCGCCGCGCGGCGCAATTTGACCAGTTGCGGCGCCATGAGATTGGCGGCGCGGCCTTCCTGGAGCTGGATGGTGCGGCTGTACCAGTTGAGTTCTCCGCGCAGGGTGTTGACCTGGTCCACCAGGGCGCGCTCGGTCTTGCGCGAAGGCGGCAGTTCCTGGGAACGGAACGCGATCAGGTCGGCCAGGCTGCGCGACTTGGCCTGTTCGACGTAGGCGAAGGCGGTTTCGAGGTTGGCCGGGGTATGCTCCCGGCCCAGGCACATGCGAACCAGGGCTTCGTAGATTTCCAGCTTGTCTTTGAGGAAGGCGATTTTCATTTCCTCCGCCCGCAGATGGCTGCGCAGGTTCTCCAGGTGGTGGTGCGCCTCAAGGTAGGCCCGATAAGCATCTTCGGGCGCGCCGCGCGCTTCTTCGATGACGCCGAGCACGTACCACGCCTGGTAACTGAGCGCGGGTGTTTCGGTCTCTTGCAGGCGGTCGAGAGCGGCCATGCAGACTTGCCTGGCTGGCGCGCTCTGGCCGCGATCGAGGTGGATGCGGGCCAGCAGCAACTGGCAGAGCACGCTTTTGGCCAACAGGGGCGAAGGCGCGAAGAAGTCGAGTGCCCTCTGGCACAGCCGCAGGGCGTCGTCGAGGCGATGGTCCTGGTGATAGACCAGGGCCTGGTAGAGATCGATGGTGGCGATCCAGGCGCGATTGTTTTCGCGATCGAAGAGTTGGCGCGCCGCGTGGAAAAGCTCCAGGGCGACGCCGGTATCGCCGTGGTGGGTGAGAGAGATGGCCAGGTTGGTCTGGGCTTTGGCCGCTTCGTACCCCATACCGAGTTCGAGAAAAGCTTTGCGGGCGCGGCCGGCCAGGTGCGCCCCTTCCTCGCTGAGATTCAACTCCAGGTACATCTCCGACTGATCGAGATCGCAGAGGGCCTGGCGGTAGGCGTCGCCCAGCGTGCGGCAATCTTCGCGGGCGGCGCGGTAGAGTTCGATGGAGCGCGTGTATTCGCCGCGCAGGTAGTAGAGGTAGGCGATATTGTAGTCGGCCACCGCCACCAACAGGGGCATCTGGTGCTGCACGCAGTAGGCGCGCGCCTCTTCGTGGGCGGAGAGGGCAGAGCGGAACTCATTGAGGCTGATCTGGCAGTTGGCGATGTTCTTGAGGGAGATGGCGACATCCTGCGGCTCGCCGATTTCGAGGAACGTGTGGTAGGCGCGCAGGTACAGTTCCAGCGCCTCCTCAAACCGGTCCTGGCGGTACAGGATGTTGCCCATGTTGGCGTCCAACCGGGCCAGGCGGAGGCGGTCACCCAGCCGCTCGAAGATCTGGCGCGCCCGCTGGGCATGGTCCATGGCTTCCGGGTAGCGGCCCAGGTAGATCAGGCTTTGCAGCGAACTGTTGAGCGTGCGGCCGGCTTCCAGCTCGTCTCCCAGGCGCTCGCAGATGGCCAGCGCCTCCTGGTAGAGATCGACGGAAGCCTGGTACTTGCGCTTGCGGTAGGAGACATGGCCGAGGGCGCGCAGGCTG
Source organism: Candidatus Solibacter sp. (assembly GCA_050014175.1). Classification (GTDB taxonomy): domain Bacteria; phylum Acidobacteriota; class Terriglobia; order Bryobacterales; family Bryobacteraceae; genus Solibacter. The sequence goes on from JBEKDV010000224.1 coordinate 8,867, forward strand.
GCGGCGCGCGAGGCATCGTCGTCCAGGCGGCCCGCCAGCAGCGCGGCGGCGCGGGCTATGCGCTCGGCCTGCTGTATATCGACGTGCAGCAGACGTACCACCTCGTCGTACAGACGGGTGACGGTCTGGGGCCGCAGAAACTCCGGGTTGGAGAACAGCAGCCGGCGGCGCCGCTCGGGATTGGCCTCCCGCGCCAGATCCCCCAGCAGCTCTTTCAAACCGGACGGCACGGCTGGAGACTCGGACACTAGAACCCCTTCTCCTGCAAAAGCTTCTTGAGCCGTCTGAGGCAGCGGCCGCGGATGAAACCGATGGAACCGGTGGCCAGGTTGAGGCGGCGGGCCACCTCGCGATACGGCATGGGCGGGTGTTCGAAAAAGAGCAGCTCGATCATCTGGCGGCAGCGTGGCGGCAGGTGGGCGATGGCCTCGCGCACCATCTGTTCCGTCTCGACCTCAGCCAGCACGTCCGGCGGTATGGCGTCCAGCGCGCTGAGATGCTCGACCACATCCTCATCCAGATTGGTCTCCCGGTTGATCTGGCGGCGCTTCCAGCGATAGCACTTGTTGGTGGTGACGCGGATCAGCCATCCCTGCAAAGCTTCGGCATCCCGCAGGCGGGGAAGTTCGTTGAAGAGATCGAGGCAGACCGCCTGGAAGATGTCGGCCGCGTCCTGTGGCGACGCGCCGTAGCGCAGCGGGATGGAGTAAATCAGGTTCTTGTAACGATCCAGCAGAGCGCTCCAGGCGCGCTCGTCGCCGGTCAGACATGCGGCGACGATGCGGGTGTTGCTCCACTCCTGAGCCGGACCGCTCACTGGCCCGCTCCGGCGGCGGCGCGCCAGTACAGTTGCTCGACATTCCACAGGGTGTAGGGTTCGATCACCACCGGGTGGAAGTTGGCCAAGTCCTTCTTGGCGCCGGCCAGCAGGTGAGGACTGACCAGCGGCACCAGCGGCTGGTTCTCGACCACGATGGCCTGCACGCGGTCGAACAGCCGTTTGCGTTCGGCATACTCGCGGGTAACGAGCTGGCGGCGCATCAGGCCATCGATCTCCGCTTCCCACGGCGTGGCGGGAGTCTTTTGCTCCGGATTCCAAAGGTGGTTGCCGCCGCTACTGAGCCAGACCACCATATCGGGATTGGGATCGGCATCGGGGCTGGCCAGCGAGAGCACGCAGGCATCGTATTCATGGGTGCGTTGTACGCGCTCCAGAAGACTGCGAAACTCCAGTTGCACGACGTTGACGCGCATGCCGATCTGCTTCAGGTCGTCCTGTATGAGGGTGGCCATCTGCAACCGTTCGGGGTTGTTGTTGCTGGTCAGGATGGAGAATTCGACGGGGCGCCCTTGGGCGTCCGTCAGGGCGCCCTCGCGGCTCCATTGGAAGCCGTCGGCGGCGAGCAACTGGCGCGCCCGTTGCACGGAACGCGTGGGCGCCGGGATGGCGGTATTGATCCAGGCCTTGTTGCCGGGCGGCACGGGCCCAGCCAGCGGCACGGCCCGTCCCAGATAAACCAGGCGGACGATGGCGTCGCGGTCGATGGCCGCGGAAACGGCCTGCCGGAAGCTCTTGCGCCGCAGCCATGCCTGGTGGGCCGCTATCTCCGGCGCCGCTGTGGAGGGCAGGCCGGCCAGATTGAAAAAGAGAAAACTGTACTCCAGGCTGCTCCCGGCGTCGGCCAGTTCGAAGCCCCGGCGGCCGCGGTCCTTTTCCAGGACAGCGAAGTTGCGCGCTCCCACGCGGTTGATGATGTCGCTTTCCCCGGCCTGAAAGCGCAGCACCTGGTTGTCCTCGCTGCCGGCGAAGACGAACACCAGCTCGGACAGGTAAGGCAACTGCGTGCCGGCCCGATCCACCTTCCAGTAGTAGGGATTGCGTTCCAGGGTGATCCGCTGGCCGGCCAAGTATTCCTTGAGCCGGAAGGGTCCCAGGCCGGCGATCTGGGAGGCCGCCACGGTAAGCGGCCAGGCGTCGGCCAGCTTGCCCTGTTTCCAGGCAGCTTCCAATTTGTGGCGCGGCAGGATAAAAACGCCGTCGAAAAGACGGTCGGGAACCGAGTAAGGCCCGGGAAGATCGAACGCCACGCGGTACGTGTCGAGCTTACGGACGCCAATGGGCTTGCCATCCATCATGAGGAGAGTGCGTTGCGGGGAGTGAACCTGCTCGTCGAGGATGGCCTGAAAGGTGAACACCACATCGTCGGCATCGAAGGGGTGGCCATCGGAGAATTTGATTCCCTGGCGCAGTTGGAGCTCCCAATGCAGGCCATCGCGGGACACTTTCCAGGATTTGGCGAGGGCGGGTTCGGTAGCCATGGACTGCCGGTTGATATGAATGAGGTCCGCCATGAGGCGTTGCAGGACCTCGCGGGAGCCGGAATCGGCCGCCACCGCCCAATTGAGGGTTTTCGGCTCGGTGCGTTGGGCGGAAACCAGGCGTCCGCCGGGGCGTCCAGGGGGGCCGGGAACCAGCAGGCGGTCATCCACCGCGGCGTGCAGAGTCCAAACCAGGCAGAGCACGCCGAGAGCCTGTCGAAGAGCCTTCACCAATTGTCCGACCTTCCGTCCGAAGGTAGTTTAACTAAATGGTGAGCAATAAAGATATTAACCAAAGGTACTGGGGTGCGCGGCATGGAAGTAGGGGAACTGTAAGAATGCTCGCCAATTTAACGAATCCGAGGGTGGCTCGTAACTACAGGCACCGGACCGGGGTATGGGTCTTGGGGCGCCGGTTGGGGTGGGGTTGGCAAAGGAGTTGACGGAACGAAGCCAATTTGGGGTGAAGTGGTTTGGGGTGAGGGGATTAGGGATGGGGGAGCGGCGGGTTCGACGACCGCCGGTGGGGCTGGGGCGGGGGATGGGGCGGAGGTTTCAGCGGCGGCTTCGGCTTCGAGTTGTTTGAGGTCCTGGAGGGCGCGTTGGCTGGCACGGCGGGTGCAATTGATGCGCCACTGGAGTTGGCCGAAGGCTTTGGGCTTGCGGCTGGCGGTCTGACCGAGGGGATATTCGTTGTCGGGGGTCCAGGCGTCCTTGTTGTCGAATGCCCAAAGTTGGGTTTCGGCGGTATGGAGGCGGCGCTGGAGCCACTCGCAGCGGATGAGTTCGTCGATGAGGGCGCGGGCTTCGGGGGTGGTGGGGTGGTGGTGTTGGTAGTACTCGTCGATGAGCAGTTGGAGATCGGCGAGTTTTTCGGAGGGGAGGACGAGAGATTTGGCGTGGATGCCGGTTTTGAGGGCGTTCATGGAGGAGACGGCTTTGCCTGTGACAGAGGTCGGGCCGGTGGATTTTTGGGCGTTACGGCGGTTCGCTTCTATTTGACGGAGGGTTGACATGGTGTGGTTCCGGGGGTTGGCAGGCGGACCCAGAGGGTACCCCGCCTGCCCCACCTTGAGGATAGGCGGGCGATTTGGGGAATTCGGGGGCTTGTGTCTGTAAGTTATTGGAAATAGGGAGCAAGGAATTTAAATGTTGGTGTCATTGTTAAAGGTTTCTTCAATTGTTAAAGGTTTCTTCAGTTTCGCGGCCGAAAAAAGCTGGAGAGCGGGGGGGAAGTTGGCAGCCGCGGAACTGATGAAACCGCGCGGTGAACTAAACCTTGGCGGGGCAGTCGATCTTTA
>JBEKDV010000225.1:0-12472 GCA_050014175.1 Candidatus Solibacter sp.
CGTGGCGGTGGCGAGGTCCACGCCGTTGCGATACCCGAAGGTGGAGTTCATGCTGTCGTCGTTCTTGGGCGAGATCAGTTCCAGCGGGTACTTGCCGCGCAGCGCCGCGTCGCCATGGCGGCTCTCCACCGGCGGCTGGTAATCCAACGTCGCGGCGTCGAAGTGGCACTTGCCGTCGGGCGTGCCGAAGTTGCCCTCAGCGAAGGGCAGGAACGGCGCGCCGTCTTCGGAAACGTTAAGCCGCACCGAATGCTCCCGGTCCAGCCGTTCCAGCGTGATGCCTTTAAGAAACGGGTGCGGCGAATCCAGCAGCGTGCGCATCATGTCGTCGTCGGAATCCGCGAAGCACGCCTCGTCGAAGCCCATGCGCCCGGCCAGCGCGCGGAAGATCTCCACGTTGCTCCTGGTCTCGCCCGGGGCCGCCAGCGCGGGCCGCGCCATTTGCAGGTAATAGTGCCCGTACGCGAAGTACAAGTCGCTGTGCTCCAGGAACGTGGTCACCGGCAGCACGATATCGGCCCAATCCGCGGTGTCCGTCTGAAACTGTTCCAGCACCACGGTGAACAGATCTTCGCGCCGCAGGCCGCGCAGCACGGCATTCTGGTCGGGCGCGATCGCCGCCGGATTGGAGTTGTAGACCACCATCGCCTTCACCGGCGGATCGTCCAGCACGGTCAGGGCCTGCCCGAGTTGCGACATGTTGACCAGGCGCGCCTCGCGGCCCAGCGCCAGTTGCTGCAAATCGGCGCGCACCAGGCCGGCGCGATTCAAATGGAACGCCTGCGAGGTGGAAAGTTGCAGCCCGCCTCCCACATCTTTCCACGATCCGGTCAACACCGGCAGCAGGGCGATGGCGCGCACGCTGGTGGCCCCGCGCTCGCTGCGCTGCACGCCGTAGTTCAGCCGTATGGCGGCCGGCCGCGTGGTGGCGTACTCGCGCGCCAGTTGCACAATCTCCTCGGCAGCGATGCCGGTCAGCTCTGCCGCGCGTTGCGGCGTCCACTCGCGTACCCGCTCGCGCAGCCCGTCGAAGCCATCCGTATGACGCGCCACGTAATCGGCGTCGTGCAGCCCTTCGCCGACGATCACGTGCATCATGGCCAGCGCCAGCGCGATATCGCTGCCCGGATTGATGAAGAAATGCTTGTCGCTGGCCGCGCCGGTGCGATTGCGGTTGGGGTCGATGGTGTACAGCTTCGCCCCATTGCGCCGCGCCTCCATGATGAACGGCCACAGGTGGACGTTGGTGCCCAGAATGTTCGCGCCCCACGCGATTATCAGCTTGGAATGGCGGAACTGCTCCGGTTCCGTGCCGTAGCGCGCGCCCAGTGCCTGCATCAGTCCCGCGCCGCCGGCCGTTGCGCAGATCGTCCGGTCCAGCCGCGAGGCGCCCATCCGGTGAAAGAAGCGCCGATCCATCCCTTCGCCGTTGAGAAACCCCAGCGTGCCCCCGTAGCTGTAGGGCAGGATGGCTTCCGAGCCGAATTCGTCCGCCACCGCCCGCAGGCGTCCCGCGATGCTGTCCAGCGCGTCATCCCACGAGATGCGCTCGAAGCGTCCCGCGCCCTTCGCCCCCACGCGCCGCCGCGGATAGAGCAGGCGCTCCGGGTGATACTCGCGCTCCAGATATTGCGCCACTTTGCCGCACAGAAAGCCGCGCGTCACGGGGTGCTCCGGATTGCCGCGCAATCTGGTGGCGTGGCCATCCTGCACCGTCACCACCAGCGAGCAGCAGTCCGGGCAGTCCAAGGCGCACACGGAGTGACGGATATCGGCCATTTCACCCGATTATATCGTGGGTACTACTGTATAGAGGAAGAAGAGTCCGAGCTTCGCTCGGATTGACAAGCTGAAGCCTGCCCCACCAAACCATACTACAGGTCGATCGCGATCACCTCATGATCCACAATTGAGGGAATCGTCAGACTGATGCTGCCGCTCGACTCCCGCACCCGCGGTGTCACGCCGCTCACCAGCAAATGCACCTTCTTCGCCTTCGCCCCATCCGGCAAACGCACCGAAACGTTCTGTGGCGGCGTGGGCAGAAACTCCCTCAGCGGCCCCTTCATCATCATCGGATTGGTCAGGTTCACCAGATGCACCGTCAGCGACGATGCCTGCCGCCAGATGGTGACGTCCAGCACTCCCGGCCCGGTCACCGTCACCGGCCGCGCCTCGTTGGCGGCCCAATCCACGGCATTGCGCAGCAGCTTTGCATGGTCCACCGAAAGCACTTCCCAGAACGTGCGGTCGATATCCCAGGGGAAATACACCACGCGCCCCTTGCCCGTCTCCCGCACAAAAACCTCGGGGATGTCGGTCTTCGGAATCCGCGGGAACACCTCTTCCATGGGCAGGTCCGGGTAGGAAGGAATCAGCGTGAGCGGCGGGTTGGAGTACGCGCCGAGAGTCTTGGTGTGGACGCGCGAAACGCCGTTGATGATGCGGCCGGTGTCGTCGAGTCCGGCCAGCAGCGGATGCCGTTTGCCCGTCGCTGGGTCCGTTTCCAAACGCAGGTACGAGTTCTGCATGCGCGCATCGATGGCGCCGTCGTACGACGCGCCGAAGAGATCGGCCAGCCCGAAATCCGCCCGCCGCTCGCCCCACTCGTCGTAGAGCGACGTCTCGTGCGTGGCCACGATGCCCCCGCCGCGCTGCACGTATTCGCGGATTTGCGCGCACTGAGGGCTGGAGAGCGCGGCGATGTTGGGAAAGATCAGCACCTTGAACTGCTCGATGTGCGCCGCATCCAGAAGCCGATCGTGCACCATCTCAAAGGGAATGCGCGCCTCCGTCAGCGCCTGGTAGTAACCCAGCGTGTGATCCTCCACCTTCTGGCGCGCCTGCTGTCCCCCATAGAAATGCGACGTCTGCTGCGAGTAGACCATCGCCACCCGCGCCAGTGGCCGCTCGTTTCGCAGATACCGCTCGTTGCGATAGTGCCACCCGTAGAGCTCTTCCACCACCGGCAGCCAGCGCCGGTCGTTCAGCGAGCCGGCGAATTTGGTGAACCACGGGCGCAAGCCGTTGGCGATTCCGTCCAGCACCCATAGGCGGATTTCGGGCGCGCTCTGCACCGAGTCCTTCCACCGGTACGCCTCTTCCACGCCCACGCTGAAAATGCCGCCGATGGGCTTCGCGCCCATCGTGGAGCGGTACTCCTTGCCGTTCTTTCCGTTGGCCCAGGGAGGCGTCACGCCGCTGCGCGCCTGGCGGTCGGCAAATAGTATGGGTGCCAGTTCGCCGACCGTCTTCATGTCGAGATCGGACGTGGCGCCGCCGCCGGAGTTGGGAATGTAGCGCGCCGCCGGGTTGATCTTGCGGATCTCCCCGTCCCACAGCCGCCAGAGTTCGAACAGCCGCTGCTGCCGCCACCCCATGTAGGCGCGGCGGCTTGGGTCGTGCGGGTTGAGCGTGCGCGGCAGGTCCAGGCCGCTCGCCGCGTGAAAGTTTTCCCGGCAATGCTCGCAGTAGCACATGCCGGAACCCGACCAGCGATTGCTGAAGATGCCATCCACCTGGTAGAGTTCGACAATCTCCTTCGTCACGCCCGTCATGAAGTCGAAGTTGTAGGGACCCAGCGCGCACGTGATCCACAATTCGGGCATCACCGGATGGCGGATCTTCTGGCCTTCCGCATTCACCGCGATCCAGTCGGGGTGCTGGTCGCACACGTCCTGGTGCGCCGCATGCGGATCCGTGCGCGCGATCACCACCATGTTCAGCTTGCGGCATCCCGCCACCAGATCGCCGAACGCGTCGCCCGCGCCCAGCCACTGGCTCCGATAGTGCAGCGGAATCTTCGTCGGATAGTAAGCCACCGATCCGCCGGCGCTCAGACAGGCGGCGTCGGAATGCGTGCGGCGAAAGTAGTCCAGCCAGAAGTTCAGATCGTACGTGCCGGGATCGTTCTCCACCAGCGTCAACTGCGCCCAGCGCATGGGACGCCCGAACCAACCATCGGCCCGCTCGTCGGCGGGAGCCGCCGCGGAACTCGCGTCGCCGGCCAGCGCCAGCGCCGTGCCGCCGAGAGCCGTTTGGCGTAAAAAGTCCCTGCGATTCATTCTGCCTCTCCGCCCCGCGGTTCGACTTCGCCCACCAGTCGCGTCAGAGTCGCGGCGAGCGTGCGTGCCGCCTCCGGCAGGAGATCCATGCGGACCACGAATCTGCCCTTGAGCCTGCCGGTCTCGCGTACCACCAGGCTGAGATGAATCCGCCGGCCGTAAAGATCCGTGTTCGAGGCCTTGCCGTTGACGGAATCCAGCTTGAGGACGCGCCCCACGCAGGTGGGCAGGTCGGGAATCGCCTCCCGCAGTTCGCGCGGGAAGGCGATGGTGTTGTACGGAGTCAGGCGATAACTCCGCGCTACCGTGGTGCGGCTGAGTTGCTTGCTCATGAAGACAGTGTAGAGTCTTTTCCACCGGCGCGGGATCGCGCGACAATGTCAGTGAGTATGACTCCAGCCTCCGCCAGGAATGCCCTAGCCGGCGCGGTGCTCTCTTTCCAGTTGCCGGAGGACGCGATTCAGCAGCGCGTGCGCCAGATTCATCACACCGTCCTGACCCATTCACGCTACATCCGCGCGGCCAACTATACGGTGATTCATCCCGAGGATCTCGAATTGTTGTTCCAGGCCTACGACGAGCATTTTTTTGCCGGGCTCTGCCGCCGCGCCCTGGACGGACGCAAGCTCCGCTTCCGGCTCTCGCCGCGCATGACCAAAGCCGGCGGCACCACGGCCCGCTTCGTCACCTCGGCCGGCGAGACGTTTTACGAGATCGCTGTCGCCAGCAGCATGTTGTTCGAGGGGTTCGGTCAGACCGACCGGCGCATCAGCGTCTGCGGCCTGGAATGCGAGAACCGCCTGGAAGCCCTGCAGCGCATCTTCGAACACGAAATGGTGCACCTGGTCGAGCAGTTGTGCTGGCAGAGCAGCAATTGCGCCGCGCCGCGCTTCCAGGACATCGCCCGCCGCCACTTTCTGCATCGCGCCCATACCCACAAGCTGATCACCCGCCGCGAGCGGGCCGCGCAATCGGGTATCCGCCTCGGCTCGCGGGTCACATTCTTATTCGAAGGCCGCCAGTTGACGGGCACGGTGAACCGCCTCACCAAACGCGCCACCGTCCTGGTCGAAGATCCCGAAGGCGAAATGTTCTCCGACGGCCGCCGCTACCGGAAATACTACGTGCCCATCCTGCACCTGCAGCCCGCCCCTGTAGAGTAGCCTTTCAGGCTGCCATGACCCGATTCTTCGGGGCATTCTTCCACCCCCCCTATCGCGGCAGCTCCAGCACCTTGCCGTCCGCCGCCGTCAGCCGATCGTTCTCGTAGCGCCGCCCGGGCGAACGCGACCACTCCACTCTGCGTCCGCCGTTGAGTTCGACCGCCGCCTCCACCTTCCCCGCGCGCACATAGAACCCATACCGCGGCAGCGTGTGCCCCTCCACCGTCCAAGCCTCCGCGCCGCGATTCACCCACGCGTCCGCGCCGCTTTCCCACTTCACGTGCTGGCGATGTATATCGCCGCCCGCGAATTCCACGCTCGCCATGCGATCGAGCGCCAGCGCGCGCACCCAATCGTTCAGCAGCCAGTAAACCCGCACCACATCGCGATTGAACGCCTGCGGCACCATGGCGGGCCGCCCCGAGAGAACCTCCGTACTCAAGTAGTCGTCGCTATACGCACCGTGATCCGCGCGGTCCAGACCGCCCAGGTAGCGGCCTTCATAGCCCGCGCCGTGCAGAATGAACTTGTCGTGCCACGCCGCGTCGATCCACGGAATTCGCTCGCTCGCGGCGCATGCGATCTTCCAGGTGAACTCCTTGCCCTCCGTGTCCACGCGCAATTGCTGCGCCTGTGCCCCGTCCAGCCAGCCGATCAGCTTATCGTGCCCGGCTTCGGAAATCTGCGGCGCGTCGCCGCCCAGGAAATCGCGAATCCAGGCGAACGCCCCGCCCCACACGCGCTGCGTCTCGCCCCGATCCACAAAGCGCCCGTCGCCGGTCCAATAATCGTAGGGCGCGGCGGAACTCCAGACGTCGATGAAATACGCCGTGGGCGCAAAGCCGTCCTTGATGAGGCGCAGATTGCGCTCCACGTACGGCATCAGCCGGTCCGGTCGCGCCCGGTAGGCTTGCGCCTCGCGCCCGTAGTTGAACCACGCCTTAAACGGCGAGCCGTTCTGGCGGAATACGATGGCGTCGTACGCGAAACCTTCGAAATCGGGATAGAAATCGATGTAGTTATCGTGCGGCGCAAACAGCGTCCCGTGGCGCCGGCACGCCGCCACCAGTTGGCGGAACTCCTCCAGCGTGCCGTACTGCGGATTCGGCGGATAAATATCGGGCAGCCGGTAATCGTAGCCCCAACGCTGCCAGTTGTGCCACACCACCAGCGCGTCCGTGATGCCGTAATCGGCGGCGCGCTCCAGTTCCGCCGCGCTCTGCGCGTAGCGCCCGCTCCACAGATCGAAGGTGAATCGCCCGGCCAGTTTCGCGACGCCCTTGGACGCCACGCGCGTATCGTTCTCCCTCATGCGCTTCACCGCGGCGAAGACGTTGACCGCCGGGTAGAACTCCAGCGTCTGCGCGTGCGGCGTCACCAGGCTGTAGATGCGCGCTTCCGGCAAAACTTCCAGCCGATCCGGAATGGCGTCGGAATTCTCCACCAGCGCGAGCCCGTTGGCAAAATCGAAGCCCGCGAAAGAAGTCGCCAGATTGTGGCCGTCGAAGCCGAGCCGGAAGGCTTTCGGATCCACCATCACGTTGCCCGCTCCGGCGTAGACGCGCACCGCTTTCTCGCTCCACACGCCGGCCGAAACGCCCTCCAGGTAAAGCTGAAACCAGGGCTTCGGCGGCGGCGCATTTTCCAGCCAGAATCGCGCGCGCAGGGCATCGCCCGCCACCCGGAGTTCGCTCATCACGTCGAATGTGCCCGCCCAGTTGCGGAAGCGGTGGCGCACCCGATAGCCGCCCGCCGCCTGCTCCTCGCGCGCTTCCATCAGTTCCGAGCCCGAGCGCCATTCTTCCAGCGCGTCGCCCGCCACGCGCACCCGAAAGCCCTGGAAGAAGAGCTTACGCTCGCCGCACACCAGTCCCACCGGAGCGTCCAGCACGCCGCGCGAACCGGGCCACAGCCGCACCTCGCACCCGCCCGCCTTGCCCAGCACTTTGGGCTGCCCGGCCATCGGGGGAAATGCCGGCGGCTGGGGCGCGTTGCCGGCCACGATGGACGGTTCCACCCACTGCGCCTCGCCCGTGGAATCGCGCGCTTCCAGCCGCAGGCGAATGCTGGTGCCGCCGAAACTCGCCAGATCCACCGTGGCCTCATCCGCCGCGCCGCCCACGGGCTTGCGCTCGTAAAGCGTGCGCCACTCGCCGCCTTCGAACGGCGCCGCTTTCACCGCAAACGTCGCGCTGCCCCTCACCGCGAACCCGAGGGCCAAAGGACGCGCCGCCGGCAGCGCCAACGCGTATTCCACGCTCGCCGCGTCCACCGTCTCGCGCCGCGAGGGCGGCCGCGGCCCCAGCGTCATGGCGATGCCTTCCTTCTCGCTGCGCACCAGCGGTCCGTAGAGAATCACCGTGCCGGCGTCGAAAACTTCCCTGCCCACCTGCCCCGCGTCCGCGCCCAGGCGGACCGTCTCCGTGCGCTCGCGACGCACCGGAATGCGCCACAGCCCGAGCATGCCTCCGTTGGGCACCGCGACCGGTTTCCATTCCACCGGAAGCCGCGGACGCGCCAAGTCGGGAATCCGCGTCTGCACGATCATCACCGGGTGCGCCACCAGTTTCTGGCCCTGGTATTCGAATTCGGCGTAGGCGTGAATCGGATAGTGCGCGCTCAACGTTCCAGGCCCGAACGTCAGCGTGAACTCCTGGCGCGACCGTCCGCGCGGGCCCAGACGAAACGCCACCGCGCCCGCCGGGTCCACTTTCCACTGGTCGATCACCGCCACTCGCAGCGTGCCCGCGATCTCGCGGTCGCTGGAATTCTGTAACGTCACCGGCACCACGAACGGCACGTTGGGGCGCGCCAGATCGGCATAGCCGCCCGCGCCGTACGAGCCCGTCGCCGCGGGCTGCATGGAAACCGTGAGCGGCCCGGCAGTGTCAGCCGGGGGATTGTAGGCCAACGCCTGAAAGCACAGAAGCAGCAGGCAGGTGATGCGCATATTTCATTCGATCGGCGCGTTGTAACCCAAGCGCCAATGGGCCGACAGTTTCGGCAGCCCGCGCGGCGGCACCACTTGCACCGTGATGTGGTGGTACTTGCCGTCGCGCGCCTGGTTCTGCGGCGAATATCCCAGGATGTAGCGGTTGCGCAGCTCGATCCCGATCTTCTTGGCGATGTCCGGCAGTTCCACCGGGTTGGCTTCGAAGAGGCGTCCGCCGGTCTGTTCGGAGATCTTGCCGAGCAGGCCCGCGCCGCCTGCCTCCTCCGGCGTGGTGCCGCCGCCGAAGACGCCGATGGAGTAGATCAGCACATCGCTCTCGCGCACCACCGCGGTCACTTCCTTCTGCGAGTAGCGGCTGTGATTGTCGCCGCCATCGGAAATGATGAGCAGCGCTTTCTTATTCTTCTTGGAGCGCTTCATTTCGTGCAGCGCCATGTAAACCGCGTCCAATAGCGCCGTGGACCCGTGAGATCGCGAGAAGATCAGCTCGTTCTCAATCGTACCGGTGTCCGATGTGAGCGGCACGCGCAGCCGTGGAGAGTCGTCGAACTCCACCAGGAAAAACTCGTCTTCGGGATTGGCGATACGGAAGAACTGCGTGGCGGCCATGCGCGAGCGGGTGAGTTTCTCGCCCATGCTGCCGCTGGTATCGAAAACCAGGCCCACCGCCACCGGTTCGTCGTCCATGGCGAACTGCGTGATCGGCTGCGGCACCTTGTCCTCGAAGACGCGAAAGTTTTCCTTCTCCAGCCCGGAAACCGGGCGGTTCAGCGGATCGTTGACCGATACCGGCACCAGAATCAGGGTCGTATCGACGCGGATATTGGGAGTGCGCTTCGATGACTCCACTTTCGGAGCGGGCTTAGCGCGCGGCTCGATCTTGACCTGCTGCCCGGCCATCGCCCCGGCCAGCCATATCGTCAATCCCGCCGCGCCAGCCAACCGCCGCATGCTCAATCGACCTCTCGACGGTATTGTACACTCCAGCGGGCCCGCGAGCCTGACGTCAGATGTTTCAGAGCTTGACCTCGGCCGCTTGACGCGGAGGCGCTGAGACGCGGAGGAAGAGGCGGAGAACATCGTTGAAGTGGCTTGCGTTCTCGGAAAGTAAGGCAGGAAAGTCCAAACCTGAGAGCGCGGAGCCAGCGGAGACGGTGCGGTTCCTCCGTGTTCTCCGCTTCCTCCGGGCGCCACACGGAGAGTGTGCGAGCTCTGGCCCTGACCTCCAACTCCCTCTTGCTTTTCTCCGCGTCTTCCTCAGCGTCTCCGCGTCTCCGCGTCAAAATGAAGTCCGCATCCACCGGTACACCAGAGCCACCGGCAACCCCATCACATTGAAGTAATCGCCCTCGATGCGTTCCACGAACTTTGCGGCCAGCCCCTGTATGGCGTAGGCGCCGGCTTTGTCCATGGGCTCGCCGCTGGCCACATACTCGTCGATCTCCGCATCGCTCAGCGTGGCGAACACCACCCCGGTGGCCGCATAATCGCATGCCGCCTCCGCGCCGCGGCGCAGACAAATCCCGGTCAGCACTTCGTGCCGCCGTCCCGAAAGCCGCGCCAGCATGCGGCGCGCGTCGGCCGCATCCACCGGCTTGCCCAGAATTTCCCCGTCGATCACCACCGTGGTGTCGGCGCCCAGCACCGTCTCGCCGTCCGCGGACTCGATGGCATATGCCTTGGCCGCCGCCAGCCTCATCACGTAATCGGCGGGGATCTCTCCCCCCAGTACGGATTCGTCCACATCGGCCACCCGCACCGTGAATAAAATCCCGGCCTGGCGCAGAATTTCGGCGCGGCGGGGCGATTGCGAGGCGAGCACGAGCATCTCCTCAGTGTAGAATGAAGCCGGTATGAAACAGCTTTCCAAAGAACTCCTGGTGAAGCCGGGCGCCCGGATTAAATTGGCGAATTGCGACGCGTCGGACACCCTCGGCATCGAAAAGGACGCTGCCGCCGCGCAGCTCGCAAAGAACCTCGAACGCCTCAGCGTCCTCCAATACCTCCTCTACGCCGAGGCGCGCCGCTCCCTGCTCGTGGTCCTCCAGGGCATCGACGCCGGCGGCAAGGACGGCACCATCCAACACGTCATGAGCGGCCTCAATCCGCAAGGCGTACGCGTCACCTCCTTCAAAGTCCCGGAAGGCGCCGAGAAGCGCCACGATTATCTCTGGCGCGTGCACCGCGCCGTGCCGGAATTCGGCCAGATCGGCATCTTCAACCGTTCCCACTACGAGGATGTCCTGGTGGTGCGCGTCCACAACCTCGTGCCGAAATCCTTGTGGAGCGAGCGATACGGGCAGATCAACGATTTCGAACGCATGCTCGGCGACAACGGCACGCGCGTCGTAAAATTCCTGCTCTACATCGATAAGGAAGAGCAGGCCAAGCGTTTCCGCGAGCGCATCGACGACAAAACCAAGAACTGGAAATTCTCCCCCGCCGACCTGAAAGAGCGCGAGTATTGGGACCAGTATGTCGATGCGTGGGAGGACATGCTGCACAAATGCAGCACCAAATGCGCGCCCTGGTACGTCATCCCGGCGAACCACAAATGGTTCCGCAATCTGGCCGTCTCGCAAATCCTGTGCGAGGAATTGGAGGGCATGAGTCTCAAATACCCCAAACCCGCCGCGGACCTCTCCGGCATCAAGTTCGAATGAATGTCATCAGGCTCTGAAACTCTGCCCAGCCGTGGTGGGGCAGGCGCTTCCGCCTGCCAATCCGCCCGCGGCGCGGACGCAGGCCGGTATGTCCTTCCCCGGCCTGCCCTCTTTTCAAACCGCGCTACGATTTGACCGCGTGGAACTCCCATCCCTTACGGAAGTTGGGCTTGAGGAGTTTATTGGCCTCCGCGTTGTTGGTGATGCGCATCTTCTCCGGGTCGTACTCGAGCTTGCCTTCGTGGCGCAGCGCGATCACGCCCAGCAGCATCCATTCCACGAACGGCGCCGCCACGTTGAAGTTCGAGCATGCCGGGTCGCCGCCTTTGCAGGCGCGGATGAAATCGCGCATGTGGCCGGGGGACCGCGTCAATAGCGGGGCCGGCATCCGGTAGTCCTTCATTTTCTCCACCGGAAGCAGGCGCGTCACGTCGCCGTAGGTGCCCGTGGTCAGCATGCCCTTGTCGCCGATGAACAAGCTGCCATCGGGCGTCGGGAAGCGGAGCGGCACGGTGGATGCCTTGAGCGCCGCGAAATCCTCATTACTGAACACGCGGCCCGGAGAGTGGAAATCGTTGCCTGCCGGACGCATCGCGCCCATTCCCATGCCCCGTCCGCCGCCTGCCGCGCCGGGGGCGCCGCCAGGAGCTCCGCCGGGCGCCGCACCCGCCGCGCCCGCGCCACGGCCGCCGCCCCTTCCACCCGCACCCGGGAGACTGGGCGGATCGCCAAGCCACTCGCCCTCCGGAACGCCGGGGATCTTCGGACTCTCCTTCAGCCCGTCGTACCAGAAGATCTTCAGCGCCGGCATGTCTTCGTACGCCGCGAAATCGTACCGGATCACCGAGCCCTTCGGGAACATGAAGGGGCTCACGCCTTCCTTCTTCACGCACTCCACGCTGACGACTTTCCGGTTCGACAGGTGCAGCGCCATGTTGGGCGCGCCCAGGATGTGGCACGCCATATCGCCCAGCGCGCCGCAGCCGAAATCGTAGAAGCCGCGCCAGTTGAACGGCTGGTAGAAGAAGCCCCCATTCTTGTTGGGTTCGGTCTTGCCGTCAGCCGTAAACGCCCGCTTTTCGGCAATGCCCAGCCACAGATCCCAATCCAGCGTGGAGGGAACCGGATCTTCCTTGGGGATGGCGGTCAGGCCCTGCGGCCACATCGGCCGGTCGCTCCAGGCGTGCACTTCCGCCACCTTGCCGATGTCGCCGTTCCAAATGATCTCGGCGCACTGCCGTGTGCCTTCGTTGGAGTAGCCCTGGTTGCCCATCTGCGTCGCGACCTTGTATTTCACGGCCGCCGCCCGCAACTGCCGCGCTTCCCAGATGGTGCGCACCAGCGGCTTCTGCACATAGACGTGCTTGCCCCGCTCCATGCACCACATGGCGGTCGTAGCGTGCATGTGATCCGGCGTGGCCAGCACCACGGCATCGATGTTCTTGCCTTCCTTATCCAGCATTTTCCGGAAGTCTTTGTACTTGGGCGCGTTCGGAAACCGGTTGAAGGTCGCCGCCGCCCGCCGGTCGTCCACATCGCACAGCGCCACCATGTTCTCCGTCGGCGCGACGGCCGAGACATTGGACGCGCCCTGGCCCCCGGAGCCGATGGCGGCCACGTTCAGTTTCT